>NZ_SSOE01000022.1:0-247433 GCF_029871175.1 Pseudomonas sp. BN607 | reverse complement strand
AGCTGATCTCGAGACTTCTGATCATCATTGGTATCGGTGGGTTTGGCAGGCTTGATCTTCTTCGACACGTCGATTGGCTTTCTTGGCTTGATGGCAATAGAGGGTGCAGGACTGCCACTGTAGTACTGCCGCTGCCAAATGCCTATCTGAGAGGACTGCCCAAGACCAAAGTGGGCAGCGGTCTGGCGCAGCGAAAGCCGATGCTCGTGCATATAGCTAAGCACCTGCTGTTTGAAATCACTGGTATAGCGCCGCCCATGCGAGCCTGGACCAATGCCATTATTGGCCTGATATCTGGCCACCCAGCGTCGAAGCAGGCTGAAATCGATACCTAAGTGTTGAGCCACCTTTCGGAAACCGTTGCTGCCATCCAGGTAGGCTGTGATCGCTGTGAGCTTGAATTGCTCGGTGTACTTACCCATAGATCCCCCAAGGGTTGGATTGGTGTCCAACTTCTTGGGGGCAGTCCATGGCATGGGGGAGCGGCCTGGTGTTGCCATGGAGGGCTAAGCTCTCCCCTGCGATGTCACAGGCTAACCAGCTTCGGCCTGCTGCAATCCACTAGAAAATCGATCAACTCCGCCACCGGCAGGGGCTTGCTGACCAAAAAGCCCTGCACCTGGTCACACCCAAACCCGCGCAGCAATGCCAGCTGCTCTTCACTTTCCACCCCTTCAGCCACCACCTCGAGGTTGAGGTTGTGCGCCAGGTTGATCATGGCGTGCACCAGCTTGCGATTCTCTTCGCGCATCTCCATCTCGGCAACGAAGCTGCGGTCCACCTTGAGCAAGGTAATCGGCAGGCTGTTGAGGTGGACGAACGACGAAAAACCGGTGCCAAAGTCATCCAGCGAAAAGCGCACGCCCAACCGGCCGAGAGCGTCCATGGTCTGGCGCACCAGTTCGTTGCGGCGCATCACCGCCGTTTCGGTCAGTTCGAATTCCAGCCAGCGGGCGTCTACGCCGTGCTCGAGGATCAGCCGGCTCAGGGTGGCCAGCAACTGGCTGTCCTGAAACTGGCGGAAGCTCAGGTTGACCGCCATGTGCAGCGGCTCCAGGCCGCGCTCGCACAACGCCTGCATGTCGCGCAGGGCGCGGGAGATCACCCAGTAGCCCAACGGTACGATCAGCCCGCTCTGCTCGGCCAGCGGCACGAACTCGCTGGGCGGCAGCAACCCGCGCTCGGCATGCCGCCAGCGCACCAGCGCCTCAAGGCCGACGATACGCCCGTCAGCCAGGTTCAGACGCGGTTGGTAGTGCAGTTCCAGTTCGTCACGGCGCAGGGCGCGGCGCAGCTCGCTTTCCAGGTCGGCGAGGCTGCGGGCGTTGCGGTTGATACGTTCATTGAAGACATGGAAGGTGCAACCCTGGCTGCCCTTGGCCTGGCGCATGGCGATGTGCGCGTGCCACATCAACGGGTCGGCGCCGCCCTGTGCACGCGCATGGGCCAGGCCCAGGCTGCAGCCTAGCAGCAGGCTTTCGCCGTCAATCCAGTAGGGTTCGGCCAAGGCCTCGACGATACGCTCGGCAATCCACTCGGCGCGGTTGGCGTCGCGGCGGGTGTCGATCAGCAAGGCGAATTCGTCGCTGCCCAGGCGTGCCAGTTGGTCGCCCGCCTCCAGCTGGTGCTTCAGCCGCGCCACCACCTGCAGGATCAGACGGTCGCCGCTCTGATGGCCAAGGGCATCGTTGACGTGGCGAAAGTTGTCCAGGTCGAGATGGCCAAGGGCAATGCCACGGCCTTCATTCTCAGCCAGGCGTGCGGTAAGCAGGGCCTGGAAGCCTTGGCGGTTGGCGATGCCGGTCAGCGGGTCTTGCTCGGCCAGGCGTTGCAAGGTAGCCACCAGCACGCCGCGCTCACGCACATGGCGCAGTGAGCGGCGCAGGGTATCGGCGTTAAGCTGGCCACGTACCAGCCAGTCGCTGACACCGCTGGGTGCAGCCGCAGGCTCGTGGTCGAGCAGCAGGATCGTCGGCAGCTCGCAGCGCCCGGGCGCTGGTTGCAGTGCCGAGGTTGCCAGGATCACGGCTTGGCGGTCGTGGCTGAACAGGCTGTCCACCGCTTCCCAGTTCGGTGCGGTCAACAGCACTGCGCTGCCGTCCAGTGCCTGCACGCAATCGCGCAGCAGCACGGTCCATTCCGGCTCATCAGCCAACAGCAGCAAACGCAGAGGTTCGACAGGCGTGGACAAGCGGGCTCCTTAGGGCTTTACGGTGCTACGGGAGAGGTCGGGTATGCTACTGCATTAATGAAAATGATTTACACTTTTATACATGCAGTGAAGGGTGCTGCATCCCGACGTATTTTGTCGTGCATCCTGCGCGAAACCTGACCGGTCGGCAAATACGATTTTTCCAGTACATGGCATTAGTCTGACTAATACTCACGGCTGCACAAAAGTCTGACTCAGACGTCAGACGGTCGCGCCACAACCGCCCCATGCCTGTTAGAATGCGCGGCTATTTTCTGGCGACCCCCGGTTTCTAGCATGTCCCGACTCAATCCCCGGCAGCAGGAAGCCCGTGACTACGTCGGCGGCCCTCTTTTGGTGCTCGCCGGTGCAGGTTCGGGCAAGACCAGCGTAATCACGCGCAAGATTGCCCACCTCATCCAGAACTGCGGCATCCGTGCCCAGTACATCGTCGCGATGACCTTTACCAACAAGGCCGCGCGCGAGATGAAGGAGCGAGTCGGGACTTTGCTGCGTCCGGGGGAAGGCCGCGGCCTGACGGTGTGCACGTTCCACAACCTGGGCCTGAACATCATCCGCAAGGAGCACGAGCGCCTGGGCTACAAGCCGGGTTTCTCGATCTTCGACGAGTCCGACATCAAGGCATTGCTGTCGGACATCATGCAGAAAGAATATTCCGGCGACGACGGCATCGACGAGATCAAGAACATGATCGGTGCCTGGAAGAACGACCTGATCCTGCCGCCAGAAGCCCTGGAAAAGGCGCGCAACCCGCGCGAGCAGACCGCCGCCATCGTCTACACCCACTACCAGCGCACGCTCAAGGCGTTCAACGCGGTGGACTTCGACGACCTGATCCTGCAGCCGGTCAAGCTGTTCCAGGAGCACCCCGAGGTGCTGGAGCGCTGGCAGAACCGTGTGCGCTACCTGCTGGTGGACGAATACCAGGACACCAACGCCAGCCAGTACCTGCTGGTAAAAATGCTGATCGGCATGCGTAACCAGTTCACCGTGGTGGGCGACGACGATCAGTCGATCTACGCCTGGCGTGGTGCGCGCCCCGAGAACCTGATGCTGCTCAAGGAGGACTACCCCTCCCTGAAGATCGTCATGCTCGAACAGAACTACCGCTCCACCAGCCGCATCCTGCGCTGCGCCAACGTGTTGATCGCCAACAACCCGCATGCGTTCGAGAAGCAACTGTGGAGCGAAATGGGCGTGGGCGACGAGATCCGCGTGATCCGCTGCAAGAACGAGGAAGCCGAAGCCGAACGTGTGGCCATGGAAATCCTCACCTTGCACCTGCGCACCAACCGCCCGTACAGCGATTTTGCCATCCTCTACCGCGGCAACTACCAGGCCAAGCTGATCGAGCTGAAGCTGCAGCACCACCAGGTGCCCTATCGCCTGTCGGGCGGTAACAGCTTCTTCGGCCGCCAGGAGGTCAAGGACCTGATGGCCTACCTGCGCCTGCTGGTGAACCCGGACGATGACAACGCCTACCTGCGGGTAATCAACGTACCGCGCCGCGAGATCGGCTCCACCACCCTGGAAAAGCTTGGCAACTATTCCACCGAGCGCGGCATTTCGATGTACGCCGCCAGCGAAGAGCTGGGCCTGGGCGAGCACCTGGACGCGCGCTACACCGAGCGCTTGCAGCGTTTCAAGCACTGGCTGGACGGGGTGCGCCAC
This sequence comes from Pseudomonas sp. BN607, assembly GCF_029871175.1. Lineage (NCBI taxonomy): Bacteria > Pseudomonadati > Pseudomonadota > Gammaproteobacteria > Pseudomonadales > Pseudomonadaceae > Pseudomonas > Pseudomonas sp. BN607. Next base: position 243,550 of record NZ_SSOE01000022.1, on the reverse strand, counting down.
AAGGTTGCCCTGGAAGACCCGATTGCCGCACTGCACGAGATGATCCGCGACATCGACTACGAGAACTGGATCCGCCAGCAGACCGCCAGCGACAAAGCTGCCGAGTTCCGCATCAGCAACGTCTGGTTCCTGGTCGAAGCGCTGAAGAACACCCTCGAGAAGGACGAAGAGGGTGACATGACCATCGAGGACGCCATCGGCAAGCTGGTGCTGCGCGACATGCTCGAGCGCCAGCAGGAAGAGGAAGAGAACGCCGAGGGCGTGCAGATGATGACCCTGCACGCCTCCAAGGGCCTGGAATTCCCTTACGTGTTCATCATGGGCATGGAAGAGGAAATCCTCCCGCACCGCTCCAGCATCGAGGCCGACACCATCGAAGAAGAACGCCGCCTGGCCTACGTGGGCATCACCCGCGCGCGCCAGACCCTGGCCTTCACCTTCGCTGCCAAGCGCAAGCAGTACGGTGAAATCATCGACTGCACGCCCAGCCGGTTCCTCGACGAACTGCCGCCGGACGACCTGGCCTGGGAGGGCCTCGACGATGCGCCGGTCGAGGTGAAGGCCGCTCGCGGCAATAACGCCCTGGCCGATATCCGGGCAATGCTCAAACGCTGATCAACCATTACTCTTTAACTTTGCCGCCTCCAGCGGCAACCTTTGTTACATCGAGGAAATCACAGTGGAAGCACTGCATCAGAAGATTCGCGAAGAAGGCATCGTGCTTTCCGATCAGGTTCTCAAAGTCGACGCGTTTCTCAATCACCAGATCGATCCGGCGCTGATGCAGCTGATCGGTGACGAGTTCGCCCGCCTGTTCGCCGATGCCGGCGTGACCAAGATTGTCACCATCGAAGCCTCGGGCATTGCCCCGGCCGTAATGACCGGTCTGAAGCTTGGCGTACCGGTGATTTTCGCCCGCAAGCACCAGTCGCTGACCCTGACTGAAAACCTGCTGACCGCCTCGGTGTACTCCTTCACCAAGCAGACCGAGAACACCGTGGCCATTTCGCCGCGTCACCTCAACAGCAGCGACCGCGTGCTGGTGATCGACGACTTCCTGGCCAACGGCAAGGCCTCGCAGGCGCTGATCTCGATCATCAAGCAGGCTGGCGCCACCGTGGCGGGCCTGGGCATCGTGATCGAGAAGTCGTTCCAGGGCGGCCGTGCCGAACTGGACGGCCAGGGTTACCGCGTTGAATCGCTGGCCCGGGTGAAGTCGCTGGAAGGTGGTGTGGTCAGCTTCATCGAATAAACGCGGCACTGCTTCGCGGCCCCGCCCGCGCCCACAGGTACAGCACAGTTATCGAACGGTGTGCTGTGCCTGTGGGCGGGGCCGCGAATGGCAGCACCCGTTTCATCTGGTTGCCGCCAGCCCCGCCAGCAACAAGCGCTGGTAAAGTTCTTCTTTCAGCCCCTGCGGCTGCCCCAACTGCATACGCTCCAGGTGGCGCTCGTACCCCTCTGGCCCCGGCGCATCCAGCGCGGCCTTACCCAGCTCCAGCACCTCGCTCAGCTTGAACTTGCTCTTCAACCAGTTCAGCGCCCGCAACAGATCCCGCTCCTCGGCCGTAAAGTCCGTGCCCATCGGATACTCCGGGAACAGCCGCGCATGCTGTGCCCTGATCGCCTCCAGGCGTTGCGGGGTGTTGTCGGTAAAGCGCGCCTCCAGCTGAAAGTCGTTGGCAAGCTTGCCAGCTTCTTTGGCCTGCTTGATCAGGCCCGGCTGGAACCGCGAATCGCTCACCGCCAACAACCGCGCGATCACTTCGCTGTCAGTCTGCCCACGCAGGTCGGCAATGCCGTATTCGGTCACCACGATATCGCGAAGGTGCCGGGGGATGGTGCAGTGGCCATAGGTCCATAACAGGTTCGAGGTGACCTCTCCGCCCGCTTCACGCCAGCTGCGCAACAGCAGAATCGAGCGCCCGCCCTCCAGCGCATGGCCCTGGGCAACGAAGTTGTACTGCCCGCCCACACCACTGAGCACGCGGCCGTCTTCCAGCTGGTCGGCCACTCCGGCGCCGAGGAGGGTCATGCCGAACGCAGTGTTGATGAAGCGCGCATCGCGACGCTGTCGGCGCTTGAGTTCCTCCTGCCCATAGAGCTCGTTGATGAAGCTGATACGGGTCATGACAAATTGCGCACGCTGCTCCAGCGGCATCTCGCGCAAGCGCTGGTAGAACGCTTGCGGGCCGAGGAAAAAGCCGCCATGCAGTATTGCCCCCTGCTCGTCCGCCGGGCGTCGTAGCAGCCCTGCTTCGGCCAACACCAGCAGGCCGTTGACGAACATCTCGCTGCAGCCATACAAGCCCTGGGCGAAGGTATCCAGGCCTCCTTCCCGCTCGATCAGTGGCTGCCACGGGCCGACATCCAGCGCCTTGAGCACCGCACGGTAACCGGCGTTGTCGCCCTGGCGTGCCAGCAATGCCGCCGCAACTGCATCGCCCATGGCACCAATGCCGATCTGCAGGGTGCCGCCGTCACGCACCAGGCTGCTGGCGTGCAAGCCGATGCAGTGATCCTGGATGCCGACCGGCATGTTCGGCGTGGAGAACAGGCGGCGTTGTTCCGCCTCATCCAGCAGCAGGTCGAAGGCATCGATGGGCAGCTCGGCATCGCCTGGCATGTAAGGCAGTTCGGCATGCACCTGGCCCAGCATGAGGATGGTTTCGCCAGCTGCCCGGCGCTTGGCAATCATCGGCAGCAGGTCGAGGGTGATGTCGGGGTTGCAGGCCAGGCTCAGGTGGACAGGCTTTTCGGGGGTGGCGGCCACCAACTGGGCAATCAGGTTCAAGCCCTTGGCGTTGATATCACGTGCGGCGTGGCTGTAGTTGCTGCTGACGTAGTCCTGCTGGGCCGATTCACTGTGCAGCAGGCTACCGGGCTGCATGAAGAACTGCTCGACACGGATGTTCGGTGGCAGGCTGTCGTTGCGCAGGTCTGCGAGGTAGCTGAGTTCTTCGTAGTCAGCGAAGACACGCTCGACGAAGGGTTCGAGAAAGCGCCGTTGCAAGCCATCGCCCAGCGGCGGGCGGCCAAGGGACAGGGCGGTATAGAGGGTCAGGCGACGTTCGGGCAGCTCGCGTACACGGGCATAGAGCGCGTTGACGAAGGCATTGGGTTTGCCCAGGCCCAAAGGCAGGCCCATATGGATATGGGTTGGCAGGCGGGACAAGACCTGCTCGACAGCCTGGTCGATGGAGCAGAGGTGCATCAGGGCCTCCTGAAACATCCATGGGTTCAGGGGTTGGACATAGGGCTGAAGTAATTGGTTGCCTGTACCTGCCCTTTCGCGGGCAAGCCCGCTCCCACAGGATTAACACACCCTTCAGGTCCTGTGGGGTACCTGTGTGCGGGCTTGCCCCGCGAAGGGGCCAGTGCAGGCGCCACAAAAACAAAGCCCGCCATCAACGGCGGGCCTCATGCAATTCAGCTGTGAATCACAGCCCGGACATTTTCTTGATTGCCCCTTTCAGGTCTTCATCCGAGCAGTCGGCACAGGTGCCCTTCGGCGGCATGGCGTTGATACCGGTAATGGCCTTGGCCAGGATGCCATCCAGGCCGCCCTGGTGGTCGGCGCGTTCTTTCCACGCGGCGGCGTCACCAATTTTAGGCGCGCCGAGCAAGCCGCTGCCATGGCAGGCGTTGCAGTGCTTGGCGATGATCTCGTCCGGCGTCTTGGCACCTCCGCCACCAGCAGTTGCAGCCACTTCCATGCCTTTGCATTCCTGGCCCTGCACGCACACCTGGCCAACCGGTTCCAGGCGTTTTGCGATGTCGTCATTGGTCGCAGCGGTTGCGCTCATTGCCCAGAGGGCGAATACGGCTGCTGGTACGGCCAGCATCTTCTTGATTTGGTTCACGCGAACACCCTCATGGTGGCTAATCACGCTCGCGGCCACGGAACGGCGAGCGTTGAAAAGTATAGCGGGAACCCAGAGGCCGTGAAACGACCCTACACTGGAAAGGGGTATTGCCGAATCAATGCACTGCGCTGGATCAAAAGTTTGAAGGCGTCGCCGCACTGATCAGCCGCGCAGGCTGGTCAAACGGGTTGCGGAAGCGATGCGGCCGGGTGCTTTCGAAGTAGTAGCTGTCACCTTCTTCAAGGATGAATATCTCATTGCCGACCACCAGTTCCAGGCGGCCTTCCAGCAGGATGCCGGTTTCTTCGCCGTCATGGGTAAGCATCTCGGCACCGGTATCGGCACCCGGCGGGTACACCTCGGTCAGGAAAGCTATGGCGCGATTGGGGTGCGATTTGCCGACCAGTTTCATGGTGACCGCACCGTCCGAGATATCGATCAGTTCATGCGCCTTGTAGACGATCTGCGCCGGGCTCTCCGTCTCCAACTCGACCGAAAAGAACTCGACCATCGACATGGGAATGCCGCTCAGCACCTTGCGCAGCGAGCTGATGGAGGGGCTGACGCTGTTCTTCTCGATCATCGAGATGGTGCTGTTGGTAACCCCGGCTCGCTTGGCGAGTTCGCGCTGGGACAGGCCCTTGAGCTTGCGGATGGCTTGCAGTCGTTCGCCGACGTCCAAAGCTGGAGCCTCCTGAAACGGTGAAAGGGGGTGGATGTGAACGATATCATGGCAATGCCGTTCAGTATTTACAACACACCGCCCCTCAACCTGTCCGCTTCAGCGTGTCATTCGCCGACGTAGTCCCGTGGTACCCGCTTCAGGTTGCAGAAGATCTGGTACGGAATGGTGCCCGCATGCGCGGCCACTTCACTGGCCAGCACCTGCTTGCCCCACAGCTCGACCGGGCTACCGACGGTGGCTTCAGGCACGTCGGTGAGGTCGATGCAGAGCATGTCCATCGACACCCGGCCGATCAGCTGGGTACGCTTGCCGGCCACCAGCACCGGGGTGCCGTTGGGTGCCTGGCGCGGGTAACCATCGGCATAACCCATGGCAACCACGCCTACCCGGGTTGGCCGGGGGCTGACGAACTTGGCACCGTAGCCCACCGGCTCACCGGCGGGCAGCTCGCGTACGCTGATGACCCGCGATTGCAGGGTCATTACCGGTTGCAGGCGTTCGGCCTCGGCCTGGGCCCCGTCGAACGGCGAAGCACCGTACAGCATCAGGCCTGGGCGCACCCAGTCGCTGGGCGCTTGCGGCCAACCCAGAACGCCGGGGGAATTACGCAAGCTGCACTCGGCAGCCAAGCCCTGTCGGGCGGCTTCGAACACAGCGATCTGCTGCGCGGTGGCATCGGCGTCCAGCTCGTCGGCGCGGGCGAAGTGGGTCATCAGCACAATGCGCGAAACCTTGCCGCTGGCCAGCAGGCGCTGGTAGGCCTCGTGGTAGTCCTTGGGGTGCAGGCCGGCGCGGTGCATGCCGCTGTCCAGCTTCAACCAGACGGTCAGCGGCTTGTGCAGCTGGGTCTTTTCGATGGCTTCCAGCTGCCAAAGCGAGTGCAGCACGCACCACAGGTCGTGCTCGGCAATCAGCGCCAGCTCGCTGGCTTCGAAGAAGCCTTCCAGCAACAGGACCGGGGCCTTGATACCCGCGGCGCGCAATTCCAGCGCCTCTTCGATGCAGGCCACGGCAAAGCCGTCGGCTTCGGCCTCCAGGGCCAGGGCACAGCGCACGGCGCCGTGGCCGTAGGCATCGGCCTTGATCACGGCGAGGGCTTTGGCGCCGGTCAGTTCACGGGCCAGACGGTAGTTGTGGCGCAGGGCCTGGAGGTCGATCAGGGCGCGGGCGGGACGCATGGCGGCTGCCTTATGGTGGTTCACAGGTTGGAAACAGTGTTGGATTCTTCGCGGCTAAAGCCGCTCCCACAGGGGACCGCACAATGTCCATGAACACGCGATCCTTGTGGGAGCGGCTTTAGCCGCGAATGAGCCGGCACAGGCTATTACTGCTGGTGAGCCGGCGCGCTTTGCCCGTGCTTGGCCACTTCCCGGCTGTTGCCATAACGGGAAATGTCCAGGCCTTCGGCACTGATCTGCGGCTTCTTGCGCGCAATCAGGTCGGCCAGCAGGCGGCCCGAGCCGCACGCCATTGTCCAGCCCAATGTGCCGTGACCGGTGTTCAGGAACAGGTTGCGGAAGGCCGTGGCACCGACGATCGGCGTACCGTCCGGGGTCGCCGGGCGCAGGCCGGTCCAGAAGCTGGCCTGGCTCAAGTCACCGCCGCGAGGATAAAGGTCGTTGACGATCATCTCCAGTGTTTCGCGCCGACGCGGGTTCAGCGACAGGTCAAAACCGGCGATTTCAGCCATCCCGCCAACGCGGATGCGGTTGTCGAAACGGGTGATCGCAACCTTGTAGGTTTCGTCGAGAATGGTCGAGGTCGGGGCCATGTCGGCGTTGGTGATCGGCACGGTCAGCGAATAGCCTTTCAATGGATACACCGGGGCCTTGATGCCCAGCGGCTTGAGCATCTGCGGTGAGTAGCTGCCCAGCGCCAGCACATAGCGGTCGGCGGTTTCCAGCTTGCCATCTATCCACACGCCATTGATGCGGTCACCCGCGAAGTCCAGGCGTTGGATGTCCTGGCCGAAGCGGAACTCCACGCCCAGCTTCAGCGCCATGTCGGCCAGCTTGGTGGTGAACAGTTGGCAATCGCCGGTCTGGTCATTTGGCAGGCGCAGGGCGCCCGCCAGGATGTCTTTCACGCCCGCCAGGGCTGGTTCGACGCGGGCGATGCCGTCGCGATCAAGCAGTTCATAGGGCACGCCGGACTGCTCGAGCACGGCAATGTCCTTGGCAGCAGCATCGACCTGGGCCTGGGTGCGGAACAGCTGGGTGGTGCCCAGGCTGCGGTTTTCGTAGTTGATGCCGGTTTCGGCGCGCAGTTCGTCGAGGCAGTCACGGCTGTACTCGGACAGGCGCACCATGCGCTCCTTGTTCACCGCGTAACGGCTGGCGGTGCAGTTGCGCAGCATCTGGGCCATCCACAGGTACTGATCGACATCGCCCGTGAGCTTGATCGCCAGAGGGGCGTGGCGCTCCAGCAGCCATTTGATGGCTTTCAGTGGCACGCCGGGGGCAGCCCACGGCGAGGCATAGCCGGGCGAGATCTGGCCGGCGTTGGCAAAGCTGGTTTCCATGGCCACCGCTGGCTGGCGGTCGACCACCGTCACTTCGAAACCTTGCCGGGCCAGGTAGTAGGCACTGGCGGTTCCGATTACGCCGCTACCAAGTACCAGAACTCGCATCGTTGTATCCCTCATACGCGGCACGCCGCAGACTTTTATTGAAATGGCATGAATGGGCGCAGTATAAAAATTTGAGACCAGTGCAATTCACTATATAAAAGCCTATTATTGGCGAGAATTCTCGGCAAAAACGCCTTTCACGGAGGGGCATCCCCTATGAGAACCCAGCACCAGAGCAAGCGTGAACTGGACAAGATCGACCGTAACATCCTGCGTATCCTGCAGAATGACGGGCGTATTTCCTTCACCGAACTGGGCGAGAAAGTTGGGCTTTCCACCACCCCTTGCACCGAGCGGGTTCGCCGCCTGGAGCGCGAGGGCATCATCATGGGCTACAACGCCCGCCTGAACCCGCAGCACCTCAAGGGTAGCCTGCTGGTGTTCGTCGAAATCAGCCTGGACTACAAGTCCGGCGACACCTTCGAGGAGTTCCGCCGCGCGGTGCTGAAGCTGCCGCACGTGCTGGAATGCCACCTGGTTTCCGGCGATTTCGACTACTTGGTGAAAGCGCGCATTTCGGAGATGGCTTCGTACCGCAAGCTGCTTGGCGATATCCTGCTGAAACTGCCGCACGTGCGCGAGTCGAAGAGCTACATCGTGATGGAAGAAGTGAAAGAGAGCCTCTGCCTGCCGATCCCGGACTGAGGCTAGACCAGCACCTGGCGGGTGGTGGCAATGAACTGGTGCACCAGTTGCTCGGCAGCAGGGTCGATCATCGGTTCTGGGCCACGGCCACGTGGGCAGGCCAGGCGCGGGGTAGTGCCAAACAGGCGGCAGATCATCGGCCGCTCCTCGTACACAGTGCACCCGTTGGGGCCCAGGTGCACGCAGTCCAGGCGCTCCAGGGCGGCGTCCTGCTCGGCCTGGGACTTACGTGGCAGACGGGCCATTTCTTCCGCCGAGGTAGTGACCGGACCGCAACAGTCATGGCAGCCGGGTTCGCACTCGAATGAAGGGATGAGTTCGCGCAGGAAGTGGATCTTGTGGCGGTTGCAGGACATGGCTGAGTACAAAGTTGGAAACTGAGGTTGGATTATAGGGCCAATCGCCGGCAAGCCAGCGCCCACAGCCACACCACGGGTCTCAGGCATTGCACAGACCCTGCAACGCTAGGTTGCTGGCGATGAGGCCGGTTGCCCACCCTAAAGCCCCGGCTTATCCTCCTCCCCTCGCCCACCAGCCACAGGACCGACGCAATGATCCACAGCGCGCAGCACGCCGCCTCCTACTACGCCGCCAGCAGCGCGCCACACCCGGATCATTCGTTTCTGCAAGGCGAACACAGCGCCGACGTATGCATCGTCGGCGGTGGCTATTCAGGCCTTAACACTGCCATCGAACTGGCCGAGCGCGGCTTCTCAGTTGTCCTGCTGGAAGCGCGCAAGCTCGGCTGGGGCGCCAGTGGGCGCAATGGCGGGCAGCTGATTCGCGGTGTCGGCCACGGCCTGGAGCAGTTTCTACCGGTCATTGGCGAGGACGGCGTGCGCAGCATGAAGCTGATGGGCCTGGAGGCCGTGCAGATCGTCCGCGAGCGGGTTGAAAAGCACGCCATCGCCTGTGACCTGACCTGGGGCTACTGCGACCTTGCCAACAAACCCGCCGAACTGCTGGGCTTTGCCGAAGACGCTGAAGCGCTGCGCAGCCTGGGCTATGCACACGAATTGCGCCTGGTCGGCAAGGACGATATCCACAGTGTGGTGGGTGCCGACTGCTATGTGGGGGGGCTGGTCGACATGGGCTCCGGGCATCTGCACCCGCTCAACCTGGCACTGGGCGAAGCCGCCGCAGCCGCCCGCCTGGGCGTGAAGTTGTTCGAGCAATCCGAAGTCACCCGCATCGACTATGGCACTGAAGTGCAGGTGCATACCGCCCAAGGCCGGGTGCGCGCCAAGACCTTGGTGCTGTGCTGCAACGCCTATCACAACAACCTCAACCGCGAACTGGGCGGCAAGGTGTTGCCAGCCGGCAGCTACATCATCGCCACAGAGCCGCTGGGTGAAGAACGCGCCCGCAGGTTGCTGCCGCAGAATATGGCGGTGTGCGACCAGCGTGTGGCGCTGGACTACTACCGCCTGTCCGCCGACAACCGCCTGCTGTTTGGGGGTGCGTGCCATTACTCAGGGCGTGACCCGAGCGATATCGCCGCCTACATGCGGCCGAAGATGCTCAAGGTGTTCCCGGAGCTGGCCGACGTGCGTATCGATTACCAGTGGGGCGGCATGATCGGCATCGGTGCCAACCGCCTGCCACAGGTCGGCCGACTGGCCAGCCAGCCGAACGTGTATTACGCCCAGGCCTATTCGGGCCATGGGCTCAATGCCACCCACCTGGCGGCGCGCCTGCTGGGCGAAGCCATCAGTGGCCAGGAGAGCGGGCGTTTCGACCTGTTCGCCAAGGTGCCGCACATCACCTTCCCGGGCGGCAAGCATCTGCGCTCGCCGCTACTTGCGCTGGGGATGCTCTGGCACAGGCTGAAGGAACTCACCTAACTGCTGCGCAGCCATCGCCGGCAAGCCGGCTCCCACCGGTAGTGTGCATACCTGGATCTTGCGGAAGCTAGCAGAGACCTTGTAGGAGCAACCGTCTTGCGCAAAATTTAAAAACCGTGCGCGATCCCTGTGGGAGCGGGCTTGCCCGCGGTACAAACCGGAGACATCGTTTACATTTTAAACCGGGTTGAATTCTTCGCGGGTGCACCCGCTCCCACAGATAGGGCGTTGCCGTCACGGGTTTTGTTCCGTGACTGGTTGCGAATCTTCTTCGAGACTGATCAACCCTCATTTCTTATCATGACATAGGCAATGATTAGCCAGCTCACACTGATTAAATTCAACCATACCACCGCATTCAATTTTCGCTTCAGCCTCCACGGAAATCGCTTAAGTTCTACCTCATCCAGTCGACCCTTCCGTAAGTGCATTGAAGGAAAAGTAACCAACACGCTGACCGTAACCAATAGTAGGAAGCGCGACTTCAAACTCCCACCGCCCCAAACAATTTTCATTTGCTCCAAGTAGGGATTGCTATTTATAGAAGAAATTGCGATATGAAAATCTCGTGAATATACGATCAGCAGATTAAAGGCAACACCCAGCATAGCCAGTACGAACGGAACAATCACAAATGAAATTTGCAACCACGGTGACCAATCTTCAAAATCAGTCATTGGCCACCTCATAAATTTTTGTACCGGACCATTCTCCGAGTGCCGAAGTCGCTACAACACCTCCTGCAGAACCAGCCCCCACTAGAACAATCGCACACACCGGTGCACCTAAACCGGCAGTGCCTATGGAAAACGCACCGCACATCATCATCGCTGCGGCCCCTCCTGCCCAAGCGCCCGCTATCCCTCCGCTCACACCACCAACAAAGCTACCCGTCTCGGTCAAACGAACCTTTTTGCAAGCCTCCGCCTCACCCGCACGGCAAACCTCCTGGACCTTTAAATAAGAAGAAGCCCCACCCACCCCAATTGCCGCATACCCCCCATATTGAAGATACTTACCAAGCCGCGCCACCTTATCCAGATGCGTCGCATATCCTGGCATCTGCCCCGGCCCGCCCGCTTTCGACCAATGATGCACAAGACTTTTGGTCGAAATATTCAAGCTTTTTTTGAGCCGTTCATAACTCCCCAGATTCAGCTGTTTATTGAGAAACGCCACTTTCAGCTGACTGTCCAGTTGCTGCAGCAGCTGTCGCCGCTCAGCAAAGAAAGCTGCACTGTTCAAGTGGCCATGACGCAGAAACTCCCGTTGATGCAGTTGCTCGATACTGCTCAGTGTATGGCTGACCTGTTTCAACCCCTGATCCATCATGTCCTTGCCAACGCCCATGGCCAGACTGGCGTCGCTGAGCAAACCGGCGATTTCTGCCTGGTACTCCATCATGAAATCCGCTTCGGCGAAACTCAGCACCTCCAGGGCACGGCGTGCGTTTTGCGCTGCGGCCATCAATTGCCCTTCTTCGCGAGTGCAGGCGTCGCCGTTGTCAGGGTCACCGATCACAAAAATCTCCCCGGCTTTGAACCCTTGCTCGAACGTGGGATTAAGCCGTTGTAACCGGGAAATCGGCAGCGTGGCATCGTGTTCGGCCAGCTTCAACAGCACCTGGGGGAATGACATTTGCCGGGGGATTACATAAAACCCAGGCTCTAGCGTCTCAGGCAGCGCACTGACTGCCGACCGGAAGAGCTGATCGGTTTGTGGGCCGATCTTGGCTTCGGCCAAGCGGGTACTCGCAGGCGTTTCCGTGGGCAGGACAGAGGACCGTGATTCATGCAAAGGGGCAATTACGCGGTTGCTGCCCGGAGGGCAGCCACAGATCACCAGCGCACCGTCCATGGCAACGCGCTGACCTGCAGATATGAAGAAAGCCGAGCCTTCTGCAACAATTCCGGCCTGCCCACAAAGCGGGCATGGCGTCGTGGGGTCGCCTTCGCGAAGCACCATTCGGCCATTGTCTCGATAACTGGCGCCTGTGGCGATGCAGATAGCTCCAGTCGTGGTGAGGTCACCGTCTAGCGCCTGACCTTTGCCTGCTAAATTAGCCCGCATCTACTAATTCCCTGTGATTTGGTTCGGGATTTGAACCTAACACCGAGGGAAAGAATTTCAGTGTCTGGGGCTGAAAATCGGAGGTTTCCTACAGGAGATTGGACTTTATCACTTGCACGAATCCAACTGCGTTGCAGCCGGGCGCCGGCGGGTTCCGCACACCAGCGGGATCATAGATACCTCACGCGAGGCCAGGCCTTGTTGCTGTGCTACTAAAGTTTTGGGTTGGAGCGACATTGAACCGCGTGCGCGGGGCCTTCTCGGCACAGTGTCGCCCTTATCTCCCACAGGATAAAAGCCAACGTACATAGCTAGCAGGGACCCTGTGGGAGATTCAATGGTTTTAGGGAAGTCTTTAAGCGGCATAGGCCTAAGTCTCACCACTTAATCTTTCCAAAACGCTTTGCGCCCTTCTGTACGGGCCTGCTCCCAGCTCAACCCTACATCCCGCAACTCATCATTCGTCAACTGCAGCAGCGCCCTGCGGGTATGCCAGCGATGCAGCATCAGCCCCCAACGCCCCAGCCCCGCCGGCGCGTTGAACACCTTGGCCTGCTGCCCGGCGTCCAGTTCCTTGGCCAACAGTTGCAAGCGCACATCGCTCATACCACCCATCACTGCACTCTCCCGTTCAGTTGATACCGTGGAGAAAGCATGCGCGTCGGCAATACCGGCAATACAGATCCAATACAGCCTTATTATTCCCATACAGAATTGGCCGACGGCCTACTGAATGCTGTATTTTCACTTCAACTGTACCGGTCGCTGTCCCAAGGTAGCGCAGGAGTATGCCGTGACCCTCTACCTGAACCTCGCCGAACTGCTCGGCGCCCGCATCGAACAGGGCCTTTACCGCCCCGGCCAGCGCCTGCCGTCGGTGCGCGCCCTGAGCGTCGAGCACGGGGTCAGCCTGAGCACCGTGCAACAGGCCTATCGCATGCTCGAAGACAGCGGCATGGTCTCGCCGCGGCCCAAGTCCGGTTATTTCGTCAGCGACCAACGGCAGTTGCCGGCACTACCCGCAGTCAGCCGCCCGGCCCAACGCCCAGTGGACATTTCGCAGTGGGAGCAGGTGCTGGAACTGGTACGAAGCAACCCGCGCCAGGATGTGGTGCAGCTGGGTCGCGGCATGCCCGATATCGACAGCCCCACCCTCAAGCCACTGCTGCGCAGCCTCGCGCAGTTGAGCCGCCGGCAGGACATGCCTGGCCTGTATTACGACAACATCCACGGCAACCTGGCCCTGCGCGAACAAGTAGCACGGCTGATGCTCGATTCCGGCTGCCGCCTGGGTCCGGCCGACCTGGTGATCACCACCGGCTGCCATGAAGCGCTGTCGTGCAGCATCCGCGCAGTGTGCGAGCCAGGCGATATCGTCGCAGTCGACTCGCCCAGCTTCCACGGCGCCATGCAAACCCTCAAGGGGCTGGGCATGAAAGCGCTGGAAATCCCTACCGACCCGGTCACCGGCATCAGCCTGGAGGCACTGGAGCTGGCCCTGGAGCAGTGGCCGATCAAGCTTGTCCAGATCACCCCCAGTTGCAACAACCCGCTCGGCTACATCATGCCCGAAGCGCGCAAGAAGGCCCTGCTGAGCCTGGCCCAGCGCTACGATGTGGCCATTCTGGAAGACGATGTGTACGGCGACCTGGCCTACACCTACCCGCGCCCGCGAACCCTCAAGTCGTTCGACGACGATGGCCGCGTGCTGCTCTGCAGTTCGTTCTCCAAGACCCTCGCCCCCGGCCTGCGGGTTGGCTGGGTGGCGCCCGGCCGCTACCTGGAACGAGTACTGCACATGAAGTACATCAGCACCGGGAGCACGGCCAGCCAGCCGCAGCTGGCCATCGCCGACTTCATCGCTGGCGGGCACTACCAACCTCACGTACGGCGCATGCGCAGCCAGTATCAGCGTGGGCGCGACCTGATGAGCGACTGGGTAACCCGCTACTTCCCGGCGGGCACCCGGGTCAGCCGGCCGCAAGGCGGCTTCATGCTCTGGGTGGAATTACCCGAACATTTCGATACCCTGCGGCTGAACCGCGCATTACTGGAGCAGGGCGTGCAGGTTGCCGTAGGCAGCATCTTCTCGGCTTCGGGCAAGTTTCGCCATTGCCTGCGCATGAACTTCGCCCCGCGGCCTACGCCGCAGATCGAAGCGGCCGTGCGCAAGGTAGGTGAAGCCGCCCTTCGTCTACTGGATGAAGAAAACGCCGACGCGTAACTTTGCACCGCCCGCCACGGTCCAACCCCTAGAGCCCATGCTGCACAGGACGATCCACCCTTGAGACTCCAGCGAGCCTTGCCTTTGCTGCTGATGCTGCTCGGCCTAGCCGGCTGTGCCAGTGTCAGCATGCACCGCGAAACCAGCCAGGCGCTGCCCGCCAACGACTCGGCCTTTGGCCGCTCGGTGCTGCGCCAAGCCGCCCCCTACGGCGGTCGTTCGGGTTTTCGCCTGTTGCCCAACAGCAACGAGGCATTTCGCGCCCGTGCCGAGCTGATCCGCAACGCTCAAGGCAGCATCGACCTGCAGTACTACATCGTCCACGACGGCCTCAGCACCCGTGCCCTGGTGCATGAACTGCTGCGCGCCGCCGACCGCGGGGTGCGCGTGCGCATCCTGCTCGACGACACCACCAGCGATGGTCTGGACACCATCATGGGAACGCTCGACGCCCACCCGAATATTCAGATCCGCGTGTTCAACCCGCTGCACCTGGGCCGCAGCACCGGGGTGACACGTGCCGTTGGCCGGCTTTTCAACCTGTCACGCCAGCACCGGCGCATGCACAACAAGTTGTTCCTGGTGGACAACAGCATGGCCATCGTCGGCGGGCGCAACCTGGGTGACGAGTACTTCGATGCCGAGCCCAACCTCAACTTCACCGACATCGATCTGCTGGGTGTTGGCCCGATTGCCGAACAGCTCGGGCACAGCTTCGACCAGTACTGGAACAGCGCCCTTGCCCGGCCGATCACCGACTTCCTCTGGCATGACCCGGACGCCAGTGACCTGCGCGCCAGCCGCCACCGCCTGGAGGTGTCGCTGGCCGAAGCCAGGACCCAGCGCAAGGCCCTGTACGATCGCCTGATGGCCTATCAGTCGCGACCGCACCTGGATGTGTGGCGCAACGAGCTGATCTGGGCCCACGCCCAGGCGCTGTGGGATGCCCCGAGCAAGGTGCTGGCCGACGATGAGCCAGACCCGCAGTTGCTGCTGAGTCAGCAATTGGCGCCAGACCTGGCCAGTGTGAAGCTCGAGCTGATGCTGACCTCGGCCTACTTCGTGCCGGGTGAACCGGGGCTGCTGTACCTGACCGGCCGTGCCGACGCCGGGGTTTCGGTCAAGCTGCTGACCAATTCGCTGGAGGCGACCGACGTGCCTGCGGTACACGGCGGTTATGCGCCCTATCGCCGGGCTTTGCTTGAGCACGGTGTAGAGCTTTACGAGCTTCGCCGCCAACCCGGTGACCCCAGCGCGGGCCGCCTGAGCTTCCGTGGTAGCTCGGATTCGAGCCTGCACACCAAGGCGATCGTGTTCGACCGGCGCAAGACCTTTATCGGCTCGTTCAACTTTGACCCGCGCTCGGTACTGTGGAACACCGAGGTCGGGGTGCTGGTGGACAGCCCGGAGCTGGCCGAATACACCCGCGAACTGGCCCAGCAGGGTATGGCGCCAGCGTTGAGTTACCAGGTGAAACTGATGGGCGATAAGCTGGTATGGGCGACCGAGGACAATGGCCAGCAGCATGTACTGACCTCTGAGCCGGGCGGGATGTGGCGCAGGTTCAACGCCTGGATCAGCAAGGCGGTTGGCCTGGAGAAGATGTTGTAGCGGCATTTTCCGGGGGCATTCCACCTTTGTGGGGGCAGCCCTGCGCCGCGATCGGGCCGCAAAGCGGCCCCAGAATCTTCAGGCAGACACTGCCTCGAAAGCCCCACGCCGCTGGGTCAGCACCACCAATCCTGCAGCACCTGCGGCCATCAGCAGCAGCAACGCATGCCCGCTGATCCACTGGCTCCCCGCCCCCGCCAGCAATGGCCCGAGCAGGCAACCAATCCCCCAGAGCTGCGCCACATGGGCGTTGGCCCGCACCAGCTCGTCATCACGGTAGCGCTCGCCAATCAACACCAGCGACAGCGTGAACAGGCCGCCGGCACTGGCCCCGAACAATACCCACAAGGGCCAGATCACCGGCGTGTGCAGCAACAGCGGAATCGCCAGGCTGGACACCATCAAGACCACCGCACAACCGGTGAACAGCGCGCGTCGCGACATGCGGTCAGCCAGCGCGCCAATGGGCAGCTGCAGCACCGCGTCGCCGACCACCACGGTACTGACCATGAACAGGGCGATTTCAGTGGTAAAGCCTTGCTGCAGACAATAGACCGGCAACAAGGTCAGGATCATCGCCTCGAATGAGGCAAACAGGGCAATGGCCCAGGCAATGACTGGCAAACGCCGGCAAAAGCCGAACAGGTCGCCGAAACTGACGCTGCAGGCTTCGGTGCTCGGCGCACCGCCACGCCCCAGCAGCACCAGCGGCGCAAGCAGCAACAGGCCAGTTGCGGCCCAGAAGCCGAAGTCGTCGCCGGAACCGAGGAAGCCCAGCACCAGCGGCCCTGCCAGCTGGCTCAAGGCGTAGCTGCTGCCATACAGCGCCACCAGCCGGCCGCGCCATTGCTCGACCACCAGTTGGTTGATCCAGCTTTCGCCAAGGATGAACACCACAGTCAGGGACATGCCGATCATCAGCCGCAGCAGCAACCACAATGGATAGCTGGGCAGGAGTGCGACCAGGCCGATCGACAACGCCCCGCCCCACAGGCATATGCGCATGGCCGAAGGCACACCGACCCAGCCGGCCAAGCGGCTGGCCAGGCTGGCTCCGGCCAGAACGCCCAGGGCTGGCATCGCCGCCATCACGCCGATGGCGAAGCTGCCATAGCCCCAGGCCTCCAGGCGCAGGGATACCAGTGGCATGCTCACACCCAGCGCCAGGCCCACACTCAGCACCGAGGCCAGTACGGCGAAATAGGTACCCCAACGCATTGCAGCCTCCCAGCCAGGTTTTTCCAGGCCCATTCGTGGGACAAGCCCGCTCCCACAGGCCCCCCTGGCTTTTCAAAGGCAGCGGGACCTGTGGGAGCGGGCTTGTCCCGCGAATGGGCCGCAAAGCGGCCCCTGCTGGAATTACAGCTTGATCCAGGTCGCCTTCAGCTCAGTGTACTTCTCGAGTGCGTGCAGCGACTTGTCACGGCCATTGCCCGACTGCTTGAAGCCGCCGAACGGCGCGGTCATGTCACCACCGTCGTACTGGTTGACCCAGACGCTGCCTGCGCGCACGGCACGGGCGGTCTTGTGGGCCTTGGAAATGTCCGAAGTCCAGATACCAGCCGCCAGGCCATAGGGCGTGTCGTTGGCAATGGCCACAGCTTCTTCGGCAGTGTCGAAGGCGATGACCGACAGCACTGGGCCGAAGATCTCTTCCTGGGCAATGCGCATGGCGTTGGTCACGCCGTCGAAGATGGTCGGCTCGACGTAGGTGCCGCCGGTTTCTTCCAGGGTACGCTTGCCGCCAGCCAGCAGCTTGGCGCCGTCCTTGTGGCCTGCCTCGATGTACGACAGCACGGTGTTCATCTGCTGGGTATCGACCAGGGCACCGACAGTGGTCTGTGGGTCCAGCGGGTTGCCTGGTTTCCAGCCTTTCAGGGCCTCTACCACCATCGGCAGGAACTTGTCCTTGATCGAACGCTCGACCAGCAGGCGGGAACCTGCGGTGCACACTTCGCCCTGGTTGAAGGCAATGGCGCTGGCAGCAGCCTCAGCGGCAGCTTGCAGGTCTGGGGCGTCGGCGAAGACGATGTTCGGGCTCTTGCCGCCGGCTTCCAGCCAGATGCGTTTCATGTTCGACTCACCCGCGTAAACCATCAGCTGCTTGGCGATCTTGGTCGAACCGGTGAACACTAGGGTGTCCACGTCCATGTGCAGGGCCAGGGCCTTGCCGACGGTGTGGCCGTAGCCTGGCAGCACGTTCAGCACGCCAGCCGGGATACCGGCTTCGATCGCCAGCTGGGCAATGCGGATGGCTGTCAGCGGCGATTTTTCGGACGGTTTGAGCACCACCGAGTTACCGGTGGCCAATGCAGGGCCGAGCTTCCAGCAGGCCATCAGCAGCGGGAAGTTCCAAGGTACGATGGCACCGACCACACCTACCGGCTCGCGGGTAACCAGGCCAAGCTGGTCATGCGGGGTCGGGGCAACTTCGTCGTAGACCTTGTCGATGGCTTCGGCAGTCCAGTGAATGGCTTGGGCCGCACCTGGGATGTCGATGCTGGAGGAGTCGCCAATCGGCTTGCCCATGTCCAGCGTTTCCAGCAGCGCCAGCTCTTCGACGTTCTTGCGCAGCAGGTCGGCGAAGCGGATCAGCTTGGCTTTGCGCTTGGCCGGGGCCAGCTGCGACCAGACGCCGGAATTGAAGGTGGCACGGGCGTTTTCTACAGCGCGGTTGGCGTCGGCCAGGTCGCAGCTGGCAACCTTGGCCAGGAAGCGTCCGTCGACCGGGCTCAGGCACTCGAAGGTTTCACCGGATACGGCATCGGTGTATTCGCCGTTGATGAAGGCACGGCCTTCGATCTTCAGTTGCTGGGCACGTTGTTCCCAGTCCGCACGGGTCAGGGTGGTCATACGAAACTCCTCCTCTTGTTTAGGTGCAACGCCGCACTGAGGACTCACAGGCGTTGTCAGAATTCTGGCCGGGCGACGAGCGCACACTGGCAAGCGATACCCTAAACCAGCCCGTATAAACTATCAATATATTTGACACGAAAGGCCTAAAAGCCTACTGATGTTCATTTTATTAAACAACAACAGGAGCCGCACCATGAGCATCGACAGCATCATCGACTTCGCACAGGTCATCACCGAGGCCGAACGTTACCGCCCGGCCGCAGAAAAAATCCTCAAGGGTGAGCCCGACCAGGCCGTCTACAACCATTACTCCAGCCCATGCGGGCAGTTTGCGGCTGGCGTCTGGGAAGGTGAGGTGGGACAGTGGACGGTGGGCTACACCGAGCATGAATACTGCGAGATCGTTCAGGGCGTTTCGGTGCTGCGCGACCAGGACGGCGGCGCGAAAACCCTGCGTGCCGGCGATCGGTTTGTCATCCCCGCCGGCTTCAAGGGCACCTGGGAGGTGCTGGAGCCGTGCCGCAAGATCTATGTGATGTTCGAGCAGAAGTAACTATGTAGCGCAGGGGGTTTGCAGCCATGCGTGAGGATGACCCTGCCCGTTTCGGGCCATTCAGCCTCACAAGGAAAATCGGCATGACCAACGAAGAAGTCCTGCAAACCCTCGCTCACCTGCTCGGCACCCGCTACGTGCCGGAGCTGAAAGGCACCATCTGCGCCCTCACCGGGCGCACTCGCGTGGTTGGCCCCAACGAGATATCCACCCGCGACTACGACGCCGAGCGCATCCAGATCAAGGCCGACGCCGACCTGATGATCCAGAGTTTCGCCTTCAACTGACCCTGCTGCAGCCAAAAAAAAACCCGCGTCCTTTCGGATGCGGGTTTTTTGCAGGTCGCCGATCAATTACTTGATCTTGGCTTCCTTGTACACCACGTGCTTGCGAACAACCGGATCATATTTCTTGATCTCGATTTTGTCCGGGGTGGTGCGCTTGTTCTTGTCGGTGGTGTAGAAGTGGCCGGTACCGGCACTCGAAACCAGACGGATCAATTCACGCATGATGCTCTCCCTTAAACCTTGGCGCCAGCTTTACGGATGTCAACCAGAACGGCGTCGATGCCGCGCTTGTCGATGATACGCATGCCTTTGGCGGAAACGCGCAGACGCACGAAACGCTTCTCGGATTCAACCCAGAAACGGTGGTGCTGCAGGTTCGGCAGGAAACGACGACGGGTTTTGTTGTTTGCGTGGGAAATGTTGTTCCCGGTTACTGGACCCTTACCAGTAACTTGACAGACTCTCGACATGACTCAGCCCTCTAAAACCACATGCCCAACCCGGCATGGGTTGGCCGCTTAATCTCTCAGTCTTTGGCGCCTGGGCGCCGTGATTCTGGAGGTCTTATCGACCGGATCCGCTGATGCGACAGGCCGAGCCCCTAGAAAAGAGCGCTGCTTTATACCAGAAAGACTTGATTGCAACAACAGTAGATGTGCATTGCCGCAAGCCAGAACGCGCCGGGCCAGCATAGCGGCAGGCCCCGTCAGCCGTCGACCGCTCGTCGCCAGATTTGTAAAAAAGGGTGTGGTCATTTGCCAACGGGCGCACTAGGGTAAGCCTTTTCCAGACTGCACTGGCAGATGGGCCATTTGACAGCCAAGGAGCCACGATGCGTGCCGCCGCCCTTTCGTTACTGTTCAACTCCCTGTTCGCCGCTGGCGCCCTGTTCACGGCCAGCGTTGCCCAGGCTGCGCCACTGAGCGTTTGCAGCGAGGCCAGCCCCGAAGGCTTCGATGTGGTGCAGTACAACTCGCTGACCACCACCAATGCCACCGCCGACGTATTGATGAACCGCCTGGTAGAGTTCGACGCGGCCCAAGGCAAGGTGGTACCCAGCCTGGCCGCCAGCTGGACGGTATCGGCCGACGGCCTGGTGTATGATTTCACCCTGCGTGACGGCGTGAAGTTCCACAGTACCCCGTACTTCAAGCCCAGCCGTGAACTGAATGCCGATGACGTGCTGTTCAGTTTCCAGCGCATGCTCTACCCGGCGCATGCCTGGCACAAGACCGCGCCGGGCGGCTACCCGCATGCCCAGTCGCTGCAGCTGGGCAGCCTGATCAAGGCAATCGAGGCGCCGGCACCGAACACCGTACGCTTCACCCTCAGCCACCCGGATGCCACCTTCCTGGCCACCCTGAGCATGGGCTTCGCCTCGATCTACTCGGCCGAGTATGCCGACAAGCTGCTCAAGGCAGGCACGCCAGAAAAGCTCAACAGCCAGCCGATCGGCACCGGGCCGTTCGTGTTCCAGCGCTTCCAGAAAGATGCCGTGGTCCGTTACCGCGCCAACCCGGACTATTTCGCGGGCAAGCCGGCCGTCGACCCGCTGATCTTCGCCATCACCACCGATGCCAACGTGCGGCTGCAAAAACTCAAGCGTGGCGAATGCCAGGTTGCCCTGTCGCCGAAGCCGCTGGACATTGCCGAAGCGGGCAAGGACGGCAACCTCAAGGTGGCCACCACGCCGGCATTCATGACTGCCTTCGTCGCCATCAACAGCCAGCACCCGCCGCTGGACAAGCCGGAAGTGCGTCAGGCGATCAACCTGGCCTTCGACAGGCAGGCCTACCTCAAGGCCGTGTTCGAAGACTCTGCGGTGGCTGCCAACGGCCCCTACCCGCCTAATACCTGGAGCTACGCCAAGGACCTGCCCGGCTACCCGCTGGACCTGAAGAAAGCCAAAGCCCTGCTGGCCAAGGCCGGGCTGGCCGACGGCTTCAGTACCACCATCTGGACCCGGCCCTCGGGTAGCCTGCTCAACCCCAACCCCAGCCTTGGCGCGCAGATGCTGCAAGCCGACCTGGCGAAGATTGGCGTGAAAGCGGAGATCCGCGTGATCGAGTGGGGCGAACTGATACGCCGCGCCAAGGCCGGCGAGCATGACTTGCTGTTCATGGGCTGGGCGGGCGATAACGGCGACCCGGACAATTTCCTCAGTCCGCAGTTTTCCTGTGCGGCAGTGGAATCGGGGACCAATTTCGCGCGCTTCTGCGACAGCCGCCTGGACCAGCTGATCAGCGCCGGGCGCACCACCAACGACCAGAGCGTGCGTAGCCGGCTGTACCAGCAGGCGCAGACACTGATCCAGCAGCAGGCGCTGTGGGTGCCACTGGCGCACCCGACGGCGGCGACCTTGCTGCGCCAAGGCGTCGAGGGGTACCAGGTGAGCCCGTTCGGGCGGCTGGACTTCAGCAAGGTGACAGTGACCAAGTGAGTTTTGGGGCGCCTGCCTTAAGCGTTGTGGCGTCTGTGAGATCGAGCGCCGCGCGGGCGGCGCTCGATCTCACAGACGCCACAAACCTCAAGGCAGGCGCGTGCTAGCCCTGACCGCATTGACCTGCCTTACGCCACAATCCACCCATGCTCGACCATCGACAACGGCTCCCCGTCGCCGATGATGATGTGGTCCAGCACCCGCACGTCAATCAACGCCAGCCCCCGCTTCAGCGACAAGGTCAAATGCACATCGTCCTGGCTCGGCTCGTTGTTGCCTGAAGGGTGGTTGTGGCACAGGATCAACGCCGCCGCGTTGTGCAGCAGTGCCCGCCGCACGACCTCCCGCGGGTAGACACTGGCCCGGTCTATCGTGCCCCTGAACAGGATCTCAAACGCCAATGGGCGGTGCTTGGTATCCAGAAACAGGCAACCGAATACCTCACTGATCTCATGACGCAACATAGCCTTGAGATAGCGCCGCACCGCCGCAGGGCCCTCGAGCGCCGATGCGCGCTCGAGGTTCTCATCCAGATAACGCCGGCCAATCTCCAACAGCGCCTGTAACTGTGCGTATTTTACGGTGCCAATGCCCGGCTCACGCAGCACCGCTTCGCGTTCGGCCTCAAGAAACTGCCTGAGCCCGCCAAAACGCACCAGCAGCCCTCGCGCAAGGTCCAGCACATTGCGCCCGGCAACCCCGGAGCCCAGCAGTACGGCAAGCAACTCTGCATCCGACAGCGCAGCAGCCCCTCGCTGCAACAACTTCTCCCTCGGCCGTTCTTCAGCCGGCCACTCCCTGATATTCATCCCTGCCCCTTGCTGCGGCCCATTTCGGCCCTGTGGTAATCTATTTCGCCTCGTACATGCGACGTTCTGCCGCAGGCATTTTCAAACGTCGCCGCCCGCTCTCACTGGAAAAAGGCAAGCCTATGCAGCGGCTGTATCGCAAGCGCATCGTTCTCGGCGTAGGTGGTGGCATTGCCGCCTACAAAAGCGCCGAGCTGATTCGCCGACTCCTGGAGCACGGCGCGCAGGTGCGCGTCGTCATGACCCGTGGTGGTGCCGAGTTCATCACCCCGCTGACCCTGCAGGCGCTGTCGGGCCATCCGGTGCACATGGACCTGCTCGACCCGGCCGCCGAAGCGGCCATGGGCCATATCGAACTGGCCAAGTGGGCCGACCTGGTGCTGATCGCCCCAGCCACCGCCGACCTGATGGCGCGCATGGCCCAAGGGATGGCCGACGACCTGCTGACCACCCTGGTACTGGCCACCGATGCCACCGTTGCCGTGGCGCCTGCGATGAACCAGGCCATGTGGCGCGACCCGGCCACCCAGTCCAACCTCGAACTGCTCAAGAGCCGTGGCATCCAGGTGTTCGGCCCGGCCTCCGGCAGCCAGGCCTGTGGCGACGTCGGCCTGGGGCGCATGCTTGAAGCCACCGACCTGGCCTGGTGTGCCGCAGAAAGCTTCAAGCGCCAGGCACTGACCGGCAAGCACGTGCTGATCACCGCCGGGCCGACCCAGGAAAACATCGACCCGGTGCGTTACATCACCAATCATAGCTCCGGCAAGATGGGCTTCGCGCTGGCCGAAGCGGCCGCTGAAGCCGGGGCTCGGGTAACCCTCGTCACCGGTCCGGTGCACCTGCCAACCCCAGACCGTGTCAGCCGCATCGACGTGGTCAGCGCGCGGGACATGCTCTCGGCCTGTGAAGCGGCCATGCCGTGCGACCTGTTCATTGCCTCGGCAGCGGTTGCGGACTACCGCCCCGAAGTGGTTGCCGCACAAAAACTGAAGAAAGATCCTACGACCGGCGACGGCATGCTGCTGCAGATGGTGCGCAATCCCGATAT
This sequence comes from Pseudomonas sp. BN607, assembly GCF_029871175.1. NCBI lineage: Bacteria > Pseudomonadati > Pseudomonadota > Gammaproteobacteria > Pseudomonadales > Pseudomonadaceae > Pseudomonas > Pseudomonas sp. BN607. The sequence goes on along the minus strand of NZ_SSOE01000022.1, from coordinate 219,983 downwards.
CCTTGCCACCATTGCTGGCCGCGCCGATCGCCCGTTCAGCGTCGGCTTTGCCGCCGAAACCGAGCACCTGCTCGATTACGCCACGCGCAAGCTCAAGGACAAGAACCTCGACCTGATCGTCGCCAATGATGTGGCCAACCCCAGCATCGGCTTCAACAGCGAAGAAAACGCCTTGACCGTGATCGACCGCCAGCAGCACCAGACTCTCTTCGCGCAGACCAGCAAGGGCAAGATTGCCCGGCAACTGGTCGCCTTCATCGCCGAACGGCTCAATCAGGTTCAATAAGTTACATGCACGCTCTTCAAGCCAAGATCCTCGACCCACGCCTGGGCAGCGAATTCCCGCTGCCGACCTACGCCACCCCCGGCTCCGCCGGCCTCGACCTGCGCGCCCTGCTGAAGGAGGACACGGTCCTCGAGCCTGGCCAGACCCTGCTGATCCCTACCGGCCTGTCGATCTATATCGGCGACCCAGGCCTGGCTGCGGTCATCCTGCCGCGCTCGGGCCTGGGCCATAAGCACGGCGTCGTGCTGGGCAACCTGGTCGGGCTGATCGACTCGGACTACCAGGGCGAACTGATGGTGTCGTGCTGGAACCGAGGCAACACCCCGTTCACCATCGCGGTTGGCGAACGTATCGCCCAGTTGGTGCTGGTACCGGTGGTACAGGCCCACTTCGACATCGTCGAGGCATTCGATGAAAGCCAGCGGGGCGCTGGCGGCTTCGGTCACTCCGGCAGCCACTGAGCCGGCAAATGACCGTTCGGGCCAAGGATGGCGAACTCTCTGGCGAAACCACCGTCCAAGCGTTCAGTTTGCGCCTGCCCAGAAAGCCTTTGACTAATGGAGCTTCCAGAGATGAACGACATGGCCCGCCTGGTCCCCGCCGCATTGCCAGACAGCATTTTCCGCGCTTATGACATCCGCGGCGTGGTCGGCAAAACCCTCCACGCCGAAACCGCCTACTGGATCGGCCGCGCCATCGGCGCACAGAGCCTGGCCCAAGGCGAACCGCAGGTTTCGGTAGGTCGTGATGGCCGCCTGTCCGGGCCGATGCTGGTCGAACAGCTGATCAAGGGCCTGGTTGACGCCGGCTGCCAGGTCAGCGACGTCGGCCTGGTTCCTACCCCGGCGCTGTACTACGCAGCCAACGTACTGGCCGGCAAGTCTGGCGTGATGCTGACTGGCAGCCACAACCCGTCGGACTACAACGGTTTCAAGATCGTCATCGCCGGCGACACCTTGGCCAATGAACAGATCCAGGCCCTGCTGACCCGCCTGAAAACCAACGACCTGACCCTGGCCGAAGGCCGCGTGGAAAAGGTCAAGATTCTTGACCGCTACTTCAAGCAGATTGTCGGCGACGTGAAGCTGGCGAAAAAGCTCAAGGTAGTGGTGGACTGCGGCAACGGTGCCGCCGGCGTGATTGCGCCACAACTGATCGAAGCCCTGGGCTGCGAGGTGATCCCGCTGTTCTGCGAGGTCGATGGCAACTTCCCCAACCACCACCCGGACCCGGGCAAGCCGGAAAACCTCGAAGACCTGATCGCCAAGGTCAAGGAAACCGGTGCCGACATCGGCCTGGCCTTCGACGGTGACGGCGACCGGGTCGGCGTGGTGACCAACACCGGCAGCATCGTCTACCCAGACCGCCTTCTGATGCTGTTTGCCCAGGACGTACTGGGGCGCAACCCGGGCGCCGAGATCATCTTCGACGTCAAATGCACCCGTCGCCTGACCCCGCTGATCGAACAGCACGGCGGCCGCGCACTGATGTGGAAAACCGGCCACTCGCTGATCAAGAAGAAGATGAAACAGACCGGTTCGCTGCTGGCTGGCGAGATGAGCGGTCACATCTTCATCAAGGAACGCTGGTACGGTTTTGACGACGGTATCTACAGCGCCGCACGCCTGTTGGAGATCCTCAGCAAGACCAAGCAGAGCGCCGAAAACCTGTTTGCCGCCTTCCCGAATGATATTTCCACGCCGGAAATCAATATTGATGTGACCGACGAGGGTAAATTCAGCATCATTGATGCACTGCAACGCGACGCCGACTGGGGCGAAGCCAACCTGACCACCATCGACGGTGTGCGGGTCGACTACGACCACGGCTGGGGCCTGGTTCGCGCCTCCAACACCACGCCGGTGCTGGTGCTGCGCTTCGAGGCCGACAGTGACGCCGAGTTGCAACGTATCAAGGATGTTTTCCGTACCCAGTTGCTGCGGGTTGAGCCTGAGCTGCAACTGCCGTTCTGACCGACTATCTGTTCCTTACAGGAGCCCTGCATGACCCTCGATCGCGATGCCGCTTCCCATGTAGCCGAGGTTTTGTCCGAAGCACTGCCTTACATCCGCCGCTTTGTCGGCAAGACCCTGGTGATCAAGTACGGCGGCAACGCGATGGAGAGCGAGGAGCTCAAGACCGGCTTCGCCCGTGACATCGTGCTGATGAAGGCTGTGGGCATCAACCCGGTGGTGGTCCACGGTGGTGGCCCGCAGATCGGCGACCTGCTCAAGCGCCTGTCGATCGAAAGCCACTTCATCGACGGCATGCGCGTCACCGACTCGGCGACCATGGACGTGGTGGAGATGGTGCTGGGTGGCCAGGTCAACAAGGACATCGTCAACCTGATCAACCGCCACGGCGGTAGCGCCATCGGCCTGACCGGCAAGGACGCGGAGCTGATCCGCGCACGCAAGCTGACCGTCAGCCGCCAGACGCCAGAGATGACCACCCCGGAAATCATCGACATCGGTCACGTCGGTGAAGTGGTGAGCGTGAACACCGACCTGTTGAACATGCTGGTGAAGGGCGACTTCATCCCGGTCATCGCGCCAATCGGCGTGGGTGCCAACGGTGAGTCGTACAACATCAACGCCGACCTGGTGGCGGGCAAGGTGGCCGAGGCGCTGAAGGCCGAGAAGCTGATGCTGCTGACCAACATCGCCGGCCTGATGGACAAGCAGGGCCAGGTCCTGACCGGCCTGACCACCGAGCAGGTCAACGAACTGATCGCTGACGGCACCATCTACGGCGGCATGCTGCCGAAGATCAAATGTGCGCTGGATGCGGTGCAGGGCGGCGTGAACAGCTCGCACATCATCGACGGTCGAGTGCCGAATGCAGTGCTGCTGGAGATCTTCACCGACAGCGGCGTGGGTACCCTGATTACCAATCGCAAGCCACGCTGAGTGATTGGCTAGCCTGCATCGGCCTCTTCGCGGGTAAACCCGCTCCCACAGGGGATAGCACCGCCTTTGAGGGCTGTGGAGATCCGGTGGGAGCGGGTTAACCCGCGAAAGGGTCTGAACAGGTGACACAAAAAAGGCGACCTTCATGTGAAGGTCGCCTTTTTCATTTCCAGGCCAGGATCAGATCCCGTACTGCGCCCGGTAGGCCTCGACAGCCGGCAGGTGCTGCTTCAGCTGCGGATCGTCAGCCAGGAACTCCAGCACCTGGGTCAGCGAAACAATGCTGACCACCGGGATCCCGAAGTCGCGCTCCACTTCCTGAATCGCCGACAACTCGCCATTGCCACGCTCTTCGCGGTTCAGCGCGATCAGCACGCCGGCGGCCTTGGCCTGCTGGGCGTTGATGATCTGCATGACCTCACGGATGGCGGTACCGGCAGTGATCACGTCGTCGATGATCAGCACTTCGCCGGCCAGTGGTGCGCCGACCAGGCTACCGCCTTCGCCGTGGTCCTTGGCTTCCTTGCGGTTGAAGCACCATGGCACGTCGAGCTGATGCTGGTCAGCCAGCGCTACGGCGGTGGTCGCCGCCAGCGGGATACCCTTGTAGGCCGGGCCGAACAGCACATCGAAGGGGATCTTGCTGTCGACGATGGCGGCGGCGTAGCAACGGCCCAGTTCGGCCAGGGCGGAACCGGTGTTGAACAGGCCGGCATTGAAGAAATACGGGCTGGTACGCCCCGATTTCAGGGTGAATTCACCGAAACGCAGTACCCCGCGATCGATGGCAAAACGGATAAAGTCGCGCTGATACGGCTGCATGAATAGTCCCGGACACCACGGATTTAGCTAAATGGGTTGAGCTCGGGTATCATACACGCACGAGATTTATGGGGCCATTTATGCGGATCATCAGTGTGAACGTAAATGGCATTCAGGCTGCAGCCGAGCGTGGTTTGCTCAGCTGGTTGCAAGCCCAGAATGCCGACGTCATCTGCCTTCAGGATACCCGCGCCTCGGCCTTTGAACTCGATGACCCAGCTTTCCAGCTCGATGGCTATTTCCTTTATGCCTGCGACGCGGAGGTGCCAGCCCAAGGTGGTGTGGCCCTTTACTCGCGCATGCAGCCCAAGGCAGTCATCACCGGCCTGGGCTTCGAGACAGCCGACCGCTACGGGCGTTACCTGCAAGCAGATTTCGACAAAGTCAGTATTGCCAGCCTGCTACTGCCTTCGGGCATGAACGGCGACGAAGACTTGAACCAGAAGTTCAAGTTGATGGACGACTTCGCCAAGTACCTGGACAAGCAGCGCCGCAAGCGTCGCGAGTACATCTACTGCGGCTCGTTCTATGTGGCGCAGCAGAAGCTCGACATCAAGAACTGGCGTGACAGCCAGCAGTCGCCGGGTTTCCTGGCGCCTGAACGGGCCTGGATGGATGCGATAACTGGCGAAATGGGCTACGTCGATGCCCTGCGCGAAGTCAGCCGTGAAGGCGACCAGTACAGCTGGTGGCCGGACAACGAACAGGCCGAGATGCTCAACCTGGGCTACCGGTTCGACTACCAGATCCTCACGCCGGGCCTGCGCCGCTTCGTGCGCAATGCCCGCCTGCCGCGTCAGCCGCGCTTCTCCCAGCATGCGCCGCTGATTGTCGACTATGACTGGACGTTGACCATCTGAGTGCTAGGGCTGCTGCGCAGCCCATTCGCGGGACAAGCCCGCTCCCACAGGATTCATGTATGGCTGTAAAGTCTACAAATCTTGGACTGCCCCCAAGAAGCTGGACACCAATCCAACCCTTGGGGGCAGTCCATCTTGTGGGAGCGGGCTTGTCCAGCGAAGGGGCCGCGCAGCGGCCCCAAACAGTCAGTCAGCCAGAGCCGCCTGCTGCAGCTCGAAGATATCGTTCATGCCCTTCTGCGCCAGCGCCAGCATGGCGTTGAAGTCTTCCGGCTGGAACGGCGCGCCTTCGGCGGTACCCTGTACCTCGATGAAGCCACCGGCACTGGTCATGACCACGTTCAGGTCGGTTTCGGCGGCGGAATCTTCCAGGTAGTCCAGGTCGAGCACCGCTTCGCCCTGGTACATGCCGACAGATACGGCTGCGATCATGTGCTTGAGCGGGTTGCCGCCCTTGAGGCCGCCGCGCTTCTTGATCACTGCCAGGGCGTCGCACAGGGCGACCATGGCACCGGTAATGGACGCGGTGCGGGTACCGCCATCGGCCTGGATCACATCGCAGTCGACGTACAGGGTGATGTCACCGAGCTTGCTCATGTCCAGCGCAGCACGCAGCGAGCGGCCAATCAGGCGCTGGATTTCCAGGGTGCGGCCACCCTGCTTGCCACGGCTGGCTTCGCGCTGGTTACGCTCGCCGGTAGAGCGCGGCAGCATGCCATATTCGGCGGTCAGCCAACCTTGGCCCTGGCCTTTGAGGAAGCGCGGTACACCGTTCTCCACGCTGACCGTGCAGATGACCTTGGTGTCACCGAACTCGACCAGTACCGACCCTTCGGCGTGCTTGGTGTAGTTGCGGGTGATGCGGATCGAGCGGAGCTGATCGGCGGCGCGACCACTTGGACGTTTCATCTGGGATACCTGTACTGGGACTTTGAATCTGCCGAGCATTATAGAGCCCGCAGCCCGGCGAGGACATGCCTATTGTCGTACGCGGGGCTGCCCGTCGCCTTTTCCTACCACTGCAGCCACCCCTCGGTAACATAGGCGGATTGGGCGCCACGGCCCCACTGCGCTACAATCCTGCGCCTTGCAGCCGAGAGGCTCCCACCGTTCATTCAACTACGCGAGGTACTCCCCATGGTGCACAGCATGACCGCTTTTGCTCGTGTCGAGCGCGCCGGCAGCCAAGGCACCCTGGTCTGGGAGCTGCGTTCGGTCAACCACCGTTACCTGGAACCGCACCTGCGCCTGCCCGAGGCCCTGCGCGACCTTGAAGGCGGCGTGCGTGAAGGCCTGCGCCAAGGCCTGTCGCGGGGCAAGGTGGAATGCACCTTGCGCCTGAACGAAGACAGCAATGGCAAACCCCTGAAGGTAGACCGCGAGCGTGCCGCGCAACTGGTGGCCGCCGCCGAAGAAGTGGCCGGCCTGATCAAACAGCCGGCCCCGTTGAATCCGCTGGAAGTGCTGTCGTGGCCGGGCGTGCTGGTGGCCGACACCAGCGACCCGCAGGCGCTGAACGCCGAAGCCATGGCGCTGTTCGACGAAGCCTTGGCCGAACTCAAGGCCGGGCGCCAGCGCGAAGGCCAGGAACTGGCCCGGTTGATCAACGAGCGCCTGGACAACATGGCCGGCGAAGTCACCACTCTGCGCGCACTGGTGCCGCAGATGCTGGCGGCGCAGCGGCAGAAGATCCTCGACCGCTTCGGCGACATGCAGGCCGAACTCGACCCGCAGCGCCTGGAGCAGGAGATGGTACTGCTGGCACAGAAAAGCGACGTGGCCGAGGAACTCGACCGCCTCAGCACCCACGTTACCGAAGTACGCCGGGTGCTCAAAGGAGGTGGCGCCGCAGGCCGGCGCCTGGACTTCCTGATGCAGGAACTCAACCGCGAGGCCAATACCCTCGGCTCCAAGGCCTTCGACCCACGCAGCACGCAAGCGGCGGTCAACCTGAAGGTATTGATCGAACAGATGCGTGAACAAGTACAGAACATCGAGTAAGGCCACCCCGACCATGAACCACAGCAGCGGCACCCTCTACATCGTTTCGGCCCCTTCCGGCGCCGGCAAGACCAGCCTGGTCACCGCCCTGACCAAGGACGACCAGCAGATTCGCGTCTCGGTCTCGCACACTACCCGCGCCATGCGTCCGGGCGAGCAGCACGGGGTGAACTACCACTTCGTCGTCCACGAGGAATTCAAGGCACTGATCGCGCAAGGTGACTTCCTGGAACATGCCGAAGTGTTCGGTAACTTCTATGGCACTTCGCGCAGCGCATTGCAGCACACCCTGGACCAGGGCTATGACCTGATCCTGGAAATCGACTGGCAAGGCGCCCAGCAGGTGCGCAAGCTGATGCCGCAGGCACTGTCGGTGTTCATCCTGCCGCCAAGCCAGGAAGCGCTGCGCCAGCGTCTGGACGGCCGCGGGCAGGACAGCGAAGAGATCATTGCCGGGCGCATGAAGGAAGCGGTCAGCGAGATGGTGCACTACGACGAATATGACTACGTGATCATCAACGATGATTTCGACGTGGCGCTGGCAGACTTGAAAGCAGTGTTCCGTTCGAATCGCCTGCTGCTGAAGAAGCAGCAACAGCGCCACGGCGCATTGCTGAAACAGTTGGTTGGCTGAAAACGATGGGGCCGCTTTGCGGCCCATTCGCGGGGCAAGCCCGCTCACACAAATGCTGCGCCGGCATTGAAGGCAGCGGTTGTCCTGTGGGAGCGGGCTTGGCCCGCGAATGGGCTGCAGAGCAGCCCCTTCCAATTATTCCTGCAGGGGCAAGGTAGCCTGCTGACGCAGGGTAGCCCCCAGGAAGTACGCCGGCGCGCGCATGCGCGACAGCATCATCAAGCCAATGCCAAGCGCCGAGATGATCGCGGCGATGACGAACACCAGCCCCAGCCCACCTACATGCGAGCCGCTGCCGAAATCCGGCGAAGCACTGTCGATGGCGGTACGCGCAAAGATCACCGACAGGATCACCCCTCCCACGAGCGGGCAAAGGCCGCGCATGACGAAGTGGCGCACGCTGTCGAACAGGCTGTCACGGAAATACCAGACGCAGGCAAACGCGGTCAGCGAATAGTAGAAGCAGATCATCATGCCAAGCGCGGTGATGGTATCTGCCAGCACGTTCTCGCTCAGGGTCCGCATCGTCACGTAGAACAGGCCTGCCGCCAGGCCGGCGCAGATGGTGGCATAGCGTGGTGTCTGCGAACGTGGGCAGACGCTGGCGAACTTCGGTGGTACCGCGCCGTAGTAACCCATGGCCAACAGCGTGCGCGCCGGTGCCACGAAGGTTGACTGCAGCGACGCTGCCGTACTGGCCAGCACGGCAATGGACATCAGGATCGCCAACGGCCCCATGACCGGGCCTGCCAGATGGGCGAACACGTTCTCCTGAATGCGTGGGTTGTTCAGCCCCAGGCCGGTTTCGCTGATACCGGCAAACTGCAGCGTGGCAATGGCGGTGAACAGGTACAGGCCGAGGATCAACATCACGGTCCAGGTGGCGGCCTTGCCCGGCACCTCTTCACTGCCTACCGACTCTTCGCTCACGGTCAGGCACGTGTCCCAACCCCAGAAGATGAAGATCGACAGCGACAGGCCGGCGGCAAAGGCCGAGAAGGATTCGACGCCGAACGGGTTGAACCAGGCGAAATCGAATTCCAGCGGTGCCGGCGCGGTGGTGCCACCGAAGGCGGCGAAGGCAAAGCCGATCAACACCAGCAACTGCAAGGCCACCAGGCCGTACTGCACGGTCATGGTGGTGGCAATGCCGCGACAGCAGATCCACACCGCCAGGGCGATGAACACGCAACAGGTCGTGATGTTGATCAACAGATTGTCGGCCAACGCCGCCAGCTCATGCTTGCCGGTGATCTGGCCGAGGAACAGGTAGAAGAAGTCGACCGCCACCCCGGCCAGATTGGACAGCACGATAGTGGTGGCAACGACCAGCCCCCAGCCGCCGATCCAACCGATCATCGGCCCGAAGGCACGCGCCGACCAGGTAAACGACGTGCCGCTGTCCGGCTCTGCCGAATTCAGCTCGCGGTAGCCCAGGGCCACCAGCAGCATCGGCAGGAAGCCGACGATGAACACGGCCGGCAGGTGGGCCCCCACCTCGCGCACGGTCGGGCCAAGGGCGCCGGTCAAGGTGTAAACCGGGGCGATGGTGGAAATGCCCAGCACCACGCTGGCCAGCAAGCCCAGGCGGCCTTGGGCCAGGCCCTTGCTGCGCTGAGTGTTTCCCGCGTCGGCCACCACATCGGGTGGGCGGCCGGCTTCTGTGTAATTGCTCATGAGTATTTGCCGTAAATTTTGGAATTGTTTTCACAGGCCTTGCGTACAAGGCCCGCTTTCACTCATTGAAAGCTTGCTGTCGGGAACCAGTCATCCGAGACCTTCGGCTGACGCCAGAATCACTCCTGCCGTGCACCCTCCCGTGCTGCATAAGCAATGCAGGCCTCGCGAAACGCCTGAAACAGACGCAGCGAAACCGGGTTTTCATTGAAGCGCCACTCCGGGTGCCACTGCACACCAAGCACAAAGCCAGGGGCATCGGGCATGGACACTGCTTCGATCAGGCCATCCGGGGCCCGTGCCTCGACGCGCAGCCCGGGGGCCAAGCGATCGATGCCCTGGCTGTGCAGCGAGTTGACCTCGAACTGCGCCGCCAGGCCCAGGCGCTCGAACAACCCGCCAGGCTCGAGGGCGACGGGGTGACGAGGGCCATATTGCACCTCCAGGGGTGCGTCCTCAGGTTCGCGGTGATCAAGGTAACCGGGCAGTTCCTGCACACGCTGATGCAGGCTGCCGCCAAGGGCCACGTTCAGTTCCTGATACCCACGGCAGATGCAGAACACCGGCACGCCGGCAGCGATGGCCGCCTGCAGCAGCGGCAGGGTCAGGCGATCACGCGCCAGGTCATGACGGGTACCGGCCGCACTGGGGGCGCCATTGTAATGATGCGGTTCGATATTTGAAGGCGAGCCGGTAAAAACAATGCCGTGCAGCCGGGCCAGCAAAGCGTGCGTGTCGCTGCCGCCGTCACGGGCCGGCAAGATCAGCGGCAGGCCGGCAAAGCCGGCCGCCTCGACATACTTGTCGCCTACCGTGTGCGACGAGTTTTTCCCCACCTGCTGGCGGCAGGCGCTGACACCGATCAAGGGGACCGCAATTGCGCTCATGGGCTTACACCGTGTGCAGGTACCAGTTGTACTCAAGGTCGGAAATCGACACCTCGAACTCGGCCAGTTCGCTTTCCTTGCAGGCCACGAAGATATCGATGTAGTCCGGGCTGATGTATTGGTTAAGGACTTCGCTGTCGTCCAGCGCACGCAGGGCGTCGCGCAGGTTGTTCGGCAGGCTCTGCTCCAGCTGTTCGTAAGAGTTGCCTTCGATCGGCGCCTCGGGCTCGACCTTGTTGGTCAGACCGTGATGCACACCGGCCAGGATTGCCGCCAGCATCAGGTACGGGTTGGCGTCGGCGCCCGCCACGCGGTGCTCAAGGCGCACGTTGTCGCTGCTGTCGGTGGGTACGCGTACGGCGACGGTGCGGTTGTCCAGGCCCCAGCTTGGCGCATTGGGCACGTAGAACTGCGCACCGAAGCGACGGTAGGAGTTGATGTTCGGGCAGAGGAAGGCCATCGACGCCGGCATGGTTTCCAGCACGCCGCCGATCGCGTGGCGCAGCGTGTCGCTTTGCAACGGGTCGTCGCTGGCGAAGATGTTCTTGCCGGTCTTCTTGTCCAGCAGCGAGATGTGCACGTGCAGCCCATTGCCGGCCTGGCCCGGGTAGGGTTTGGCCATGAAGGTGGTGTCCATTTCATGGTCGTAGGCAACGTTCTTGATAAGGCGCTTGAGCAGAATCGCGTAGTCGCAGGCCTTCAGCGGGTCGGCCACGTGGTGCAGGTTCACTTCGAACTGCGCCGGGGCGCTCTCCTTGACGATGGCATCGGCTGGCAGCCCCTGCTCCTTGGCCGCTTCGAGCATGTCTTGCAGGCAGTCGGCATACTCGTCGAGGTCGTCGATCAGGTATACCTGGGTCGACTGCGGGCGCTTGCCGGAGATGGGCGAACGCGGCGGTTGCGGGCGGCCGTTGAGGTTGTCCTGGTCGATCAGGTAGAACTCCAGCTCGAACGCGGCGCAGATATCCAGGCCCAGGTCATCGAACTTGCTCACGATCTGGCGCAGCACTTCACGCGGGTCGGCAAAGAACGGCTGGCCATCCAGCTCGTGCATGGTCATCAGCAGCTGGGCGGTCGGGCGCTTCTGCCACGGCTCGTCCGACAGCGTGCCGGGGATCGGGAAACAGATACGGTCGGCATCGCCGATGTCCAGGCCAAGGCCGGTGCTTTCAACGGTAGAGCCGTTGATGTCCAGGGCGAACAGCGATGCCGGCAGGTTGATACCCTTTTCGTACACCTTGTGCAGGCTGGCCCGCTCGATGCGCTTGCCACGCACCACGCCGTTCATGTCGGAGATCAGCAGATCGACGTACTGCGTGTCCGGATGGGCCTGGAGGAAGTCATTCATCTCGCTGGAAGAACTGGCGCACGGGGTTACCGACGTCATGGCTGTACATCCTTTGATTTGCTGCGGCGATGTGGGGATACGGCTGGCGCCTCACGGGCGACGATGGTTGCAGCTGTTGTTCTTTTCACTTTCCCATCGTGGGGACTGGTTACCCGACCGGACGCATTGATTCCGGGGGGCCGTTTCACTATAAAATGGCCCTGACGCAACAGACATTGGCAATTCGGCAAGCAGAGCGTGCACCAATGCAATATCAGATTACTCACGCCGACCTCTCCCTGGTCCTGGCACTGGAGCGCGGCCGCTCGCTGGCCAAGGCCGCCGAGCTGCTGAAAGTCGATGTTTCGACCGTGTTCCGCTCAATCCGCAGGCTGGAATCGGCACTGGGCACCGCGCTGTTCGTAAAAAGCCGCAAAGGCTACCTGCCGACCGACACTGCCCAGGCCCTGGCTGAGCAGGCCGAACGCGCCGAACAGGCGCTGGAAGCCGCACGCATCGCCATGACCAGCGGCGAGCAGGTGGTTAGCGGTACAGTGCGCCTGACCTGCACCGAGGCGGTGATGCACAGCCTGTTGTTGCCGGCGCTGGCCGAGTTCATGCCCAACTACCCGGCCTTGTCGCTGGAGATGGGCACCTCCAATACGTTCGCCAACCTCAGCCGGCGCGATGCCGACATTGCCCTGCGCCTGACCAACACGCCCCCGGAGCATCTGGTGGGCCGCAACCTGGGTTCTACGTCCTATGTGGTTTGCGGCCAGCCGCAGTGGCGCGAGCGCCTGACCGAATCGCCCGCCGGCACGCCGTGGATCGCTCCTGACGACTCGATGCAGGACCACCCCACCGTGGTCTGGCGCAACCAGCAATACCCAGGGCTGAGCCCGCGCTACCAGTGCAGCAGCATGTCGACCATCGCCCAGCTGGTGACCGCCGGGCTAGGCGTGGCGGCGCTGCCGGACTATATGGTGCATGCGCTGCCGGGTGTGGATGCGCTGAGCGGACCGTTGGCCGGCTGCGACACCCAGCTGTGGCTGCTGACCCGGCCGGATTGCCGGGCACTGCGCTCGGTGCAGACCTTGTTCGAAGAACTGACCCCCCGGTTGCGCGGCGCGATGCTCTGAGGTTATCGTCAGGCTCATCCATTGACGGCGTCTGTTCCGGCCGTTTCGCGGCGAAAGCCGCTCCCACTGGGTGCGGTCCTGGGCCTGAGGTTAACGTGGCCCGACAAAACAGCGCTTCCCTATTGGCTGGTGAATTTTTATACTATCGAGTCCGCCTGCCCATTATCGGGCTGCACGCCCACCGCATTTGCTACTGAGGAAGACCATGGCCCGCGTAACTGTTGAAGACTGCCTGGAACACGTGGATAACCGCTTCGAGCTGGTCATGCTCTCGACCAAGCGCGCTCGCCAGCTGGCGACCGGCGGCAAAGAGCCACGCGTTGCGTGGGAAAACGACAAGCCGACCGTTGTTGCCCTGCGTGAAATCGCCGAAGGCATCGTCACCAACGAGTTCATCGCCGCTGAAGAGATCGTCACCGAGGATCCGGTGTTCGCCGCGTTCGAGGACGAGAACAACGAGGCTGTCTGATTGATGCCAGGTCGACGTCGCACGGCGCAAGGCCCTCTTCCTCGGCAGGAGGTAAACCCATGCCGGGTATAGAAGCTTTGGCCGAACGGCTGTCGACCTATCTTGGCCCCGAACAGGTCAACTTGGTCCGGCGTGCCTATTTCTACGCCGAACAGGCTCACGATGGGCAGCGCCGCCGCAGCGGCGAGCCCTACGTGACCCACCCGCTGGCCGTGGCCAGCATCCTCGCTGACATGCACATGGACCATCAAAGCCTGATGGCGGCCATGCTGCACGACGTGATCGAAGACACCGGTATCGCCAAGGAAGCCCTCAGCCAACAGTTTGGCGAGACCGTGGCCGAGCTGGTCGATGGGGTCAGCAAGCTGACCCAGATGAACTTCGAGACCAAGGCCGAGGCACAGGCCGAAAACTTCCAGAAAATGGCCATGGCCATGGCCCGCGATATCCGCGTGATCCTGGTCAAGCTGGCCGACCGCCTGCACAACATGCGCACCCTGGAAGTGCTGTCCGGCGAAAAACGCCGGCGCATCGCCAAGGAAACCCTCGAAATCTACGCCCCCATCGCCAATCGCCTGGGCATGCACAACGTGCGCGTGGAGTTCGAGGACCTCGGCTTCAAAGCCATGCACCCAATGCGCTCCTCACTGATTCACCGGGCAGTGAAAAGCGCACGCGGCAACCGTAAAGAAATTGTCGCCAAGATCGAGCACTCGCTGGCCAACTGCCTGGCTGCCGATGGCATCGAAGGCGAGGTAAGCGGCCGACAGAAGCACCTCTATGGCATCTACAAGAAGATGCGCGGCAAGCGCCGTGCCTTCAACGAGATCATGGACGTGTATGCGTTCCGCATCATCGTCGACAAGGTAGACACTTGCTACCGTGTGCTCGGCGCCGTACACAACCTGTACAAGCCACTGCCCGGTCGCTTCAAGGATTACATCGCGATTCCCAAGGCCAACGGCTACCAGTCGTTGCACACCACCTTGTTCGGCATGCACGGCGTGCCCATCGAAATCCAGATTCGCACCCGCGAAATGGAAGAGATGGCCAACAACGGCATCGCCGCGCACTGGTTGTACAAATCCAACGACGACGAGCAGCCCAAGGGTAACCACGCCCGCGCCCGCCAATGGGTCAAGGGCATCCTCGAACTGCAGCAACGGGCCGGTAACTCGCTGGAATTCATCGAGAGCGTGAAGATCGACCTGTTCCCGGACGAGGTCTACGTATTCACGCCCAAAGGCCGGATCATGGAGCTGCCCAAAGGCTCCACGGCTGTCGACTTCGCCTATGCAGTGCATACCGACGTTGGCAACAGCTGCATCGCCTGCCGCATCAACCGCCGCCTGGCGCCGCTTTCCGAACCGCTGCAAAGTGGCTCGACGGTGGAAATCGTCAGCGCCCCGGGCGCCCGGCCAAACCCGGCCTGGCTCAACTTCGTGGTTACCGGCAAAGCGCGCACGCACATACGCCACGCGCTCAAGCAGCAGCGCCGCTCCGAGTCCATCAGCCTGGGCGAACGCCTGCTGAACAAGGTACTCACCGGCTTCGACAGCAGCCTGGAGCAAATCCCCCAGGAACGCACCCAGGCAATTCTCGCCGAATACCGCCTGGAGCTCATCGAAGACCTGCTCGAAGACATCGGTCTGGGCAACCGCATGGCCTACGTGGTCGCGCGCCGCCTGCTGTCGGCCGATGGCGAGCAGCTGCCGGCACCGGAAGGCCCGCTGGCGATCCGCGGAACCGAAGGCCTGGTGCTGAGCTACGCCAAGTGCTGTACGCCGATCCCGGGCGACCCGATCGTCGGCCACCTGTCGGCGGGCAAAGGCATGGTCGTGCACCTGGAAAACTGTCGCAACATCAGTGAAATCCGCCACAACCCGGAAAAGTGCGTGCAACTCTCCTGGGCCAAAGACATCGCCGGTGAATTCAATGTCGAACTGCGCGTCGAACTGGAACACCAGCGCGGCCTGATCGCCCTGCTGGCCAGCAGCGTCAACGCCGCCGACGGCAACATCGAGAAGATCAGCATGGACGAACGCGACGGCCGTATCAGCGTGGTCCAACTGGTGGTCAGCGTGCACGACCGCGTGCACCTGGCGCGTGTGATCAAGAAGCTTCGTACCCTGACCGGTGTGGTCCGCATCACCCGCATGCGTACGTAGTCCGCCAACCGCAAGGAGTCATCATGAGCAAGACCGTCATCAACAGCGACAAAGCCCCAGCTGCTATCGGTACCTACTCGCAGGCGATCAAGGCCGGCAACACCGTGTACATGTCCGGCCAGATTCCGCTGGACCCTAAAACCATGGAGCTGGTCGAAGGCTTCGAAGCCCAGACCGTGCAGGTTTTCGAGAACCTCAAGGCCGTTGCTGAAGCTGCTGGCGGCTCGTTCAAGGACATCGTCAAGCTGAACATCTTCCTCACCGACCTGAGCCACTTCGCCAAGGTCAACGAGGTGATGGGCCGCTACTTTGAGCAGCCCTACCCGGCCCGCGCCGCGATCGGCGTTGCCGCACTGCCAAAAGGCGCTCAAGTCGAAATGGACGCCATCCTGGTCATCGAATGATGCCCTTGGTGACGGGCGCCTCGCCCGTCACCTCCCCTTCCCTGCAAGGTTATCCCGTCATGCGTCAAGCACTGTCCCTCGCGCTGGCAGCCCTGCTACTGGGCGGCTGCGCCAGCCACAAACCTGAAGATTTCAACGGTACCTGGATCAACCAGGACGCCATCACTGCTGCGGTCAAGGGCGGCAGCCTGCGCCAGGCGCTTAACGAGCACGGCCCGGTGTTCGAATGGAAGCTCGACGTTGCCAACCAACAGGCTAGCTACAGCAATGGTTTCGAGGCCGCTGACGGCCAGCTGAGCGCCAAAGACAAGCAATGGCAGGCCCGCTTCGAGGGCGGCCAGACCGAGCAGCTGTCACTCGATGGTGACGAGCTGCAAGCCGTCGACCAGCGCGGCACCAAGCAGACCTTCGTCCGCGCCAAGGCACCGGCTACTGCCAATGTGCCGCTGGGCAGCAGCTTCGAGAAAGCGCTGTACCAGGCCTACCTGGGCGGCAATTGGAAGGTGGTCGAAGGCGAAGGAAAAGGAGCCAGCGTGCGCTTCAGCGACACCGGGAACGTCACCGGCCTGCCGGGGCCGGACCGTTTCGCCCTGTGCCTGGCAGGTGACTGCGCGACCATGGGCGGTAGCAATGACAGCTTGTGGCTGGAGCGTAACCAGCGCGGCGCACCGTTCATCATCAAGCGTGATGGCGACAAGCTGGAGATTTTCCAGGCAGTGAACCGTGCCCAGCCAGATGAAATGCCGGAGCTGGCCGCAGGCAAGCGTCAGTGGGTGCTGGAGCGCAGCTGAGTCCTGCTGCATTTGCACTGAATGCACAGGCCTCTTCGCGGGTAAACCCGCTCCCACAGGATCTTCACTGCCCTTCAGCGCTGTGCAGTACCAGTGGGAGCGGGTTGACCCGCGAAGAGGCCAGCAGACTCAGCGCCCTCCTTTCAGAATGGCTGCATACCCTTCCTTGTAACTCGGATACACCGGCGCCCAGCCCAGCGCCCGGGCCCGGGCATTGCTGCAGCGCTTGCTGCCAGTACGCCGCACCCGCTGCTCATCGGACCATTCGGTAACCCCCATGTACGCGCGTAGCCAGGCCACTACATCGGCCAGCGGCGCCGGGTCATCGTCCACGCCAATGTAGCAGTCGTCCAGCACCTTGCCATCCGCATCGGCCTGCAGCAGAAACGCCAACAGGCTGGCGGCATCCTCGGCATGAATGCGGTTGCCATACAGGGGCGGGTCCTGGGCCACACGGTAACCCTGGCGCACCTGGCTCAATAGCCATTCGCGGCCCGGGCCATAGATGCCGGTCAGGCGCACCACGCTCGCCGGAACACCACTGGCCAGCGCCAGTCGTTCAGCCTCCAGCATAACCCGCCCGGAATAACCTTCAGGCTCGGTGGCCGCCCCCTCCTCGACCCACTCGCCATTCTTTTGTGCATACACGCTGCTGCTGGAGACGAACAACAGGCGACGCGGGCGCTGACCACGCTCGGCCAGCCACGCCAACACATGGCGCAAGCCATCAACATAGGCCGCCTGGTAACCCGCTTCGTCGTGCTGGCTGGCCGCCACGCAGTACACCAGGTAATCCAGCGGCCCCTGTGGCCAGGCTGGCGGGATTGCCGGATCGGCCAAGTCCGCGGCAACTGGCTGGACGCCCGCAGGCAGCTGCCCGACAGAGCGGCGCAGGCCGCTCACCTGCCAGCCTTTGGCAATCATTTGCTGGGCCAGACGCCCACCCACATCACCACAACCCACCACCATCACGGAAAGGTCTGACATCTCTAAACTCCCTAGACCAATTGATCAGCCCGGCCACGCTACACGATGGGTGGCTAGACCATAGGCGAAAAAAGCAACAAGATTACTTTTGTTAACAAGAATTACTTGCAATAATGGCCGCCAATTTGTTCTCGGCCTACCTCGAGGCCTTGGAGAACGCTCACTCAATTTCTTCATCAGGTCCGGCCAGCATGACACGTATTCAACCTTCCGCTTCGCCAACCCCGTCGCGCGCCTGGCGCGCCATCGCCGCGCTGATGCTCAGCCTGGTGCTGGCCCCGGTGGCCATGGCCGATGAGCCGACCGCCAACGCCGCCGCGCCTGCCGCAGCCACTGCCCCGGCCGCACCTGCTGCAGCCCCGGCTGCCGATGCGCAGGCGCCTGCTGCCAACGCTACTGCTGCCACCCCGGCCGATGCACAGACCCCAGCAGAGCCGAGCGCTCAAGCCCTGGTGGAGGACAACTCGTTGGGCATGGCCCACGACCTGTCCCCATGGGGCATGTACAAGAACGCCGACATCGTGGTGAAGATCGTCATGATCGGCCTGGCCATCGCTTCCATCATCACCTGGACCATCTGGATTGCCAAAGGCTTCGAGCTGATGGGCGCCAAGCGTCGCCTGCGTGGTGAGATCGCCCAGCTGAAGAAGTCCACCACCCTGAAAGAAGCCAGTGAAGCCACCAACAAGGAAGGCACACTGGCTCACACCCTGGTCCACGACGCCCTCGAAGAAATGCGCCTGTCGGCCAACGCCCGCGAGAAAGAGGGCATCAAGGAGCGCGTCAGCTTCCGCCTTGAGCGCCTGGTGCACGCCAGCGGCCGCACCATGAGCAGCGGTACCGGCGTACTCGCCACCATCGGTTCTACCGCCCCGTTCGTCGGTCTGTTCGGTACCGTGTGGGGCATCATGAACAGCTTCATCGGCATCGCCAAGACGCAGACCACCAACTTGGCTGTGGTTGCCCCAGGTATCGCCGAGGCGCTGCTGGCCACGGCCCTGGGCCTGGTCGCGGCAATCCCGGCAGTGGTCATCTACAACGTCTTCGCCCGCTCCATCGCTGGCTACAAGGCCCAAGTGTCCGACGCCTCCGCCCAGGTACTGCTGCTGGTCAGCCGTGACCTGGACCACCAGGGCAGCGAGCGCGCCGCCCCGCACATGGTGAAAGTGGGGTAATCCATGGGCCTGCATCTCAACGAAGGTGGCGATGACCTCGCCGAAAACCACGAAATCAACGTTACGCCGTTCATCGACGTGATGCTGGTGCTGCTGATCATCTTTATGGTCGCAGCTCCTCTGGCCACGGTCGACATCAAGGTCGACCTGCCGGCCTCGACCGCCAAGCCGGCGCCGAGGCCCGAGAAGCCGGTGTTCGTCAGCGTCAAGGCCGACCAGAAGCTGTACGTCGGCGACGATCAGGTTGCAGCACCCGACCAGCTTGGCCCGATGCTCGACGCCAAGACCAAGGGTGACAAGGAAACCACCATCTTCTTCCAGGCCGACAAAGGCGTGGATTACGGTGACCTGATGGAAGTGATGAACAACATGCGCGCGGCCGGCTACCTGAAAGTCGGTCTGGTAGGTCTCGAGACGGCAGCCAAGAAATGACAAAACCGCGCTCTAACATGGCGCGCTACGGTGGCAGCCTGGCGATCGTGCTGGGCGTGCACGTGGTCGCCGTGCTGCTGACGCTCAACTGGTCGGTGCCACAGGCCATCGAGCTGCCGCCGGCAGCGATGATGGTCGAACTGGCGCCGTTGCCAGAGCCTGCGCCACCACCACCTCCAAAGGCGGCGCCGCAGCCACCGGCACCGGTCGAGGAACCGCCGCTGCCGAAGCTGGTGGAAGCGCCCAAGCCGAAGATTGCCATCCCCAAGCCGCCCAAGCCGAAGGCCAAGCCACAGCCGCCGAAGCCCGAGAAAAAGCCTGAGCCGCCGAAGGAAACACCGCCAACCGAGCAGACGGTAGACGCACCGCCGAGCAACACGCCACCGCAAAAGTCTGCGGCACCGGCACCGAGCATTGCGTCCAACAGCAACGCCCTGCCCACCTGGCAGAGTGACCTGCTACGCCATCTGGCCAAGTACAAGCGCTACCCGGAAGACGCGCGCCGTCGCGGCCTGCAGGGCATCAACCGCCTGCGCTTCGTGGTCGACGCCGAAGGCAAGGTGGTGTCGTATTCCATGGCGGGTGGCTCGGGCAGTGCAGCACTGGACCGAGCGACCCTGGAAATGATCCGTCGAGCCGGCACGGTACCCAAGCCGCCACCCGAGTTGCTGAACAATGGCACGATCGAAGTCGTGGCACCGTTCGTCTACTCCCTGGACCGCCGCTGAGACTTTTGTTTCTGTCACAAATCGGTAAGTCTGATAACGTGCGTCTATCGATTGCAGCCGCTATGCTGGGCCCGCAACTTCATGGACGCACGTTATGACCCTCACAGAACTACGCTACATCGTCACACTCGCCCAGGAACAGCACTTCGGCCATGCCGCCGAGCGTTGCCACGTGAGCCAGCCGACCCTGTCGGTCGGTGTGAAGAAGCTTGAGGATGAGCTTGGCGTTCTGATCTTTGAGCGCAGCAAAAGCGCAGTACGCCTGACCCCCGTCGGCGAAAGCATCGTCGCCCAGGCACAGAAGGTACTGGAGCAGGCCCAGGGCATTCGCGAACTGGCCCAGGCCGGCAAGAACCAACTGACTGCCCCGCTCAAGGTGGGCGCCATCTACACCGTGGGCCCCTACCTGTTCCCGCACCTGATCCCGCAGTTGCACCGCGTTGCCCCGCAGATGCCGCTGTACATCGAAGAAAACTTCACCCACGTACTGCGCGAAAAGCTGCGTAACGGCGAACTGGACGCGGTGATCATCGCCCTGCCGTTCAACGAAGCCGATGTGCTGACCTTGCCGCTGTACGACGAACCGTTCTGCGCCCTGATGCCTGCCGACCATCCGTGGACGGCGAAGAAAACCATCGACACCGCCATGCTCAACGACAAGAGCCTGCTGCTGCTCGGTGAGGGCCATTGCTTCCGCGACCAGGTACTCGAAGCCTGTCCGACCCTGAACAAGGGTGGTGACGGCGCCCGGCACACAACGGTCGAATCCAGCTCGCTGGAAACCATTCGCCACATGGTGGCCTCAGGCCTCGGCGTGTCGATCCTGCCGCTGTCGGCAGTGCACAGCCATCATTATGCTCCCGGGGTGATAGAGGTGCGCCCGCTGACTGCACCGGCACCGTTCCGCACCGTGGCCATCGCCTGGCGCGCCAGCTTCCCTCGGCCCAAGGCCATCGAGATCCTCGCCGACTCGATCCGCCTGTGCTCGGTCGCCAAAGCCCCTGCGGAACAACCGGCCTGAGTCATGAGTGAGCTGTCGAACGTCCCGGTCACCGTCCTCAAGGGTGTTGGCGAGGCCATGGCGGAAAAACTCGCCAAGGTCGGCCTGGAAAATCTGCAGGACGTCCTGTTTCACTTGCCCCTGCGCTACCAGGACCGCACCCGTGTAGTGCCAATCGGCCAGCTGCGCCCCGGCCAGGACGCGGTGATCGAGGGCGTGGTCAGCGGTACTGACGTGACCATGGGCAAGCGACGCAGCCTCGTGGTGCGCCTGGGCGATGGTAGCGGCGTGCTTACGCTGCGCTTCTACCACTTCAGCAACGCGCAAAAGGAAGGCCTCAAGCGGGGCACCCATCTACGCTGCTATGGCGAAGCCCGCCCCGGTGCTTCGGGCCTGGAAATCTACCATCCAGAATACCGTGCACTGAACGGCGACGAGCCGCCACCACCGGTCGAGCAGACGCTGACGCCGATCTATCCGTCCACTGAAGGCCTTACCCAGCAACGCTTGCGCCTGCTGTGCCAGCAAAGCCTTGGCATGCTCGGCCCCCGCAGCCTGCCCGACTGGCTGCCTGACGAACTGGCCCGCGATTACCAGCTGGCGCCGTTGGACGATGCTATCCGCTACCTGCACAACCCACCAGCCGACGCAGACCTCGAAGAGCTAGCCTTGGGCCACCACTGGGCGCAGCACCGCCTGGCCTTCGAAGAGTTGCTGACCCACCAGCTGTCACAGCAGCGCCTGCGCGAAAGCCTGCGCAGCCTGCGCGCGCCAGTGCTGCCCAAGCCAACCCGCCTGCAGGCGCAATACCTGGCCAACCTGGGGTTCCAGCCGACCGGCGCACAGCAGCGGGTCGCCAACGAGATTGCCTACGACCTCAGCCAGCACGAGCCGATGATGCGCCTGGTGCAAGGCGACGTTGGCGCCGGCAAGACCGTGGTCGCGGCGCTGGCCGCACTGCAGGCACTGGAGGCCGGTTATCAGGTGGCGCTGATGGCGCCGACCGAAATCCTCGCCGAACAGCATTACATCACCTTCAAACGCTGGCTGGAGCCGTTGGGCATCGAAGTGGCCTGGCTGGCCGGCAAACTCAAGGGCAAGGCCCGGGCTGCGTCTCTGGAGCAGATCGCCAACGGCGCGCCGATGGTAGTCGGCACCCATGCGCTGTTCCAGGAAGAGGTGAAATTCAAGCACCTGGCGCTGGCGATCATCGACGAACAGCACCGTTTTGGCGTGCAGCAGCGCCTGGCCCTGCGCAAAAAGGGCGTGGCTGGCGAACTGTGCCCGCATCAGCTGATCATGACTGCCACACCAATACCGCGCACCCTGGCGATGAGCGCCTATGCCGACCTGGACACCTCGGTGCTCGACGAACTGCCGCCCGGTCGTACCCCGGTGAACACCGTGCTGGTGGCCGACAGCCGCCGCTTCGAAGTGGTCGAGCGGGTACGCGCCGCCTGCGCCGAAGGGCGCCAGGCCTATTGGGTATGCACCCTGATCGAAGAGTCCGAAGAGCTGACCTGCCAGGCCGCCGAAAGCACCTACGAGGAGCTTGGCAGCGCCTTGGGCGAGCTACGGGTGGGGCTGATCCACGGCCGCATGAAGCCAGCGGAAAAAGCCGAAATCATGGCGCAGTTCAAGGCCGGCGAGCTGCAGCTGCTGGTCGCCACCACGGTGATCGAGGTAGGCGTGGACGTCCCCAATGCCAGCCTGATGATCATCGAGAACCCCGAGCGCCTGGGCCTGGCCCAGTTGCACCAGTTGCGCGGCCGGGTGGGCCGGGGCAGCGCCGTCAGCCATTGCGTGCTGTTGTATCACCCGCCGCTGTCGCAGATCGGCCGCGAACGGCTGGGGATCATGCGCGAAACCAATGACGGCTTCATCATCGCCGAAAAGGACCTGGAGCTACGCGGCCCGGGTGAGATGCTCGGCACCCGCCAGACCGGCCTGTTGCAGTTCAAGGTCGCCGACCTGATGCGCGACGCCGATCTGCTCCCGGCTGTGCGCGACGCCGCCCAAGCCCTGATCGCTCGCTGGCCGGATCACGTCAGCCCGTTGCTGGATCGCTGGCTACGTCATGGCCAGCAATATGGCCAAGTGTGACGTCAGTCCCATCATGGATCCAGATTTGGCCCGAGGGTGGTTATACTTCGCATTTAAAAGAATCAGTGGATACGGACCATGACTGAAGTTGCCCTGGACACCGCAACCCCACACGCACCCCCCGTCATCAAGCAACTGCTCGACAAGCTCGGCGTGGCCTACAGCGAGGTGGTAGAACACCCGCACCTGCCGCCAGCCTCGCGAATGCAGGCCGTGCTGCTCGACGACGAGGTCGGCGCCCTGATGGTGCTGTTCCCGCAGAGCCAGTTGCTGGACCTGAACCGCCTGGCCGAACTGACTGGGCGCAAACTCACGGCCGTGTCGGTGCCGCGCCTGAAGCATATGCTCGATAAGCACCAGCTCAAGGCACTGCCGGGCATCCCGGCGCTGACCAGCTCGCCGTGCCAGTACGAAAAGAGCCTGCTCGACGTCGACACCGTGTTTATCGAGTCAGGCGAAGCCGGCCTGCTGCTGGAAATCGAACGCGCACACTTCAAGCGCATGCTGGCCAAGGCCAGCGCCAGCAGTTTCGGCCAGCAAGTCGAGGCGATCACCCCCAACCTCGACCGCCCCGATGACGACACCCGGGAAATCACCAATGCCGTGCAGGCTTTCACTGCCCGACGCATCCAGAAGCGCCTTGAAGAAACCATCGAAATCCCGCCGCTGGCCGATACCGCGCAAAAAATCATCAAGCTGCGCGTAGACCCCAACGCCAGCATCGATGACATTACCGGCGTGGTCGAAACCGATCCGGCACTGGCCGCGCAGGTGGTGAGCTGGGCCGCGTCGCCCTACTATGCCTCGCCGGGCAAGATCCGTTCGGTGGAAGATGCCATCGTGCGCGTGCTGGGCTTCGACCTGGTAATCAACCTGGCCTTGGGCCTGGCGCTTGGCAAGACCTTGAGCCTGCCCAAAGATCAGCCACAACAGGCTACGCCTTACTGGCAACAATCCATCTACACCGCCGCCATCATCGAAGGCCTGACCCGTGCCATGCCGCGTGCCGAACGCCCGGAGGCGGGCCTGACCTACCTGGCCGGGTTGCTGCACAACTTTGGCTACCTGTTGCTGGCGCACGTGTTCCCACCGCACTTCTCACTGATATGCCGCCACCTGGAGGTTAACCCGCACCTGAACCACACCTACGTGGAGCAGCACCTGCTGGGCATCAGCCGCGAGCAGATTGGCGCGTGGCTGATGAAGCTGTGGGACATGCCGGAAGAGCTGTCGACAGCGCTGCGCTTCCAGCACGACCCGGCCTACGACGGCGAGTTATCGGTATTCCCCAACCTGGTCTGCCTGGCGACTCGCCTGCTGCGCTCGCGGGGAATCGGCTCGGGGCCGTCGGAAGAGATTCCTGACGAACTGCTGGAGCGTCTGGGGGTTACCCGGGACAAGGCCGAGGATGTGGTGAGCAAGGTGCTGGAGGCCGAGAGCCTGTTGCGGGAACTGGCTTCGCAGTTTCACGCACCGCATTGAGCACGTGACCTGTGGGCGCGGGCGTGCCCGCACCCACAGGTACAGCTGTCAGCAACCCTATTGGCTTCAGCCTTTCTTCTTCGGCTTCAGGTACTTCATCAAGCCCTGGAACCACATCACCAACGCCGGATTGCCCTTGATCTGGATGTTCTTGTCTTGAATCCCCTGCATGAACGCCAACTGCTTGTTGCCCGCCTGCATCGTGGCAAAGCCGTAAGCCGCGTCCTTGAAAGCGATGGCGAAGGCCGGCTGTGGGTGCGCGCCGCCCTTGCTGGTGATGCGCTCGTTGTTGACGGTGAAGTGCCGGGCGACCTTGCCATCCAGGGTTTGCATCTGGAACACCAGGTCTTTGCCCTTGAGCTGCTGCTGGAACGCTGGGTTGTTGCGGCTGGCCCTGGCCATCAACAGCCCCATGGCCCAGAGAAGAAAGCGGAACTTCATCAACGCGCCTCGAATAAAAAGTGACTGAGGCGCGCAGTCTATCCTTTTCCAGAACTTTTTATGCAGGCTCGAAACATTTTGCCTGCAGAAAGCACAACGGGCGCCCTGAGGCGCCCGCTTGGCTGTTACCGCGGTTGTCAGGAAGCGATCACTTGCCTTTCTTGGCCGGTTTTGCCGGCGCATTGACGCTGTCGCGCAGGTTCTTGCCTGGCTTGAAGGCCACGGTATTGCTGGCCTTGATCTTGACCGGCTCGCCGGTTTGCGGGTTCTTGCCGGTACGCGCGCCGCGATGACGTTTTTCGAAAGTGCCGAAACCGACCAGGGTCACGGTGTCCTTGTCCAGGGCACCGGTAATGCTGTCGAGAATCGCGTTCAAAACCTGATTGGCCTTTTCCTTGGTCAGGTCAGCCTTATCGGCGATGACGGCGGCGAGTTCTGGTTTGCGCATAGTGAAGCCTCTTTGACGGAATTCTTGTTGTTATGCCGTGCTGCCTCTGGGAGCAGCGCTCAAGGCACCGCAGGCTCTAATCTGCGGCAGACGGGAGTGAGAATGGCACGAGCTCAGGGGCCGCGCCAGTATCTGGGCGGCCATTGTGCAGTCAACAACAGGATAAATCCGACAGAACGCGCGCTATTTACGCCATTACCGGTGGTAACTGGCGATTAAGTGCCAGCTTTTCCATGACAGCTGCCCCGGTCAGGGCGTAGCCCAGCAATTCGCCGTCGGCGCCGTAGCAGAGCACTTTGAGGTCACTGCCCTGCCCCTCTACCTGCCAAGTACCTTCTTGGCCCGGCGGCGGCGGCGAAACCACCAGCGGACAAGCCGGGGTCTTGACGGTAATCGGCATCGGCCCGTAGGCCACCGCCGTCGGTTTGCCGGCCAGGGTTTGCGCCAACGCCCGGGCGCAGCTCATCAGCGGCATCACATACAGCAGGTTGATACCCTCGACCTCGGCACAGTCGCCGAGGGCGAAGATGTTGGCGTGGGATGTACGCAGCTCGCGGTCTACGCTGACGCCACGATGGGTCTGCAAGCCGGCCGCGGCGGCCAGGTCGATGCGCGGGCGCAGGCCGATGGCCGACACCACCAGGTCGCAGGCAATCACGCGGCCATCCGACAGGTGCGCCTCCAGCCCTTGGGCCACCTGCTGCAGGCGGGTCAGCACAGGCCCCAGGTGGAAGCGTACACCCAGGCCTTCGAGACCGCCCTGCACCGCCACCGCAGCGGCCGGGTGCAGCAGGGTCGGCATGATCTGTTCGCAGGGCGCCACCACGTCTACCTGGAAGCCGCCCAGGCTCATGTCGTTGGCGAATTCGCAGCCGATCAGGCCGGCACCGAGAATGAGCACGCGTTGTTTGCCGACAGCGGCGGCGCGAAAGCGAGCGTAGTCCTCCAGATCGTTGATCGGGAACACCAGATGGCTGCCATCGCCCTCGATTGGCACCTGTACGGTCTGCGCCCCCCAGGCCAACACTAGGTCGCGGTACTCCACAGCCTCTTCGCCGATCCATAGACGCTTATGGCCTGGGTCGATGCCGCTTATGCGGGTATGGGTGCGGATCTCGGCGTTCAGTTGCTCGGCCATGACGCCCGGCTCGGCCATGCACAGGCCATCGGCGTCCTTCTGCTTGGCATAGCCCATCGAAAGCATGGGCTTGGAATAGGACCGCCCGTCGTCAGCGGTGATCAGCAGCAGCGGCGTTTGTGCATCGAGCTTGCGAAACTCACGAGCCAGGTTGTAGCCCGCAAGGCCGGTACCGATGATTACCACAGGGGACGTCATGTCGTGCTTGCCTCGCTTAGCCGATGGAGATCATTTCAAAGTCGCTTTTGCCGACGCCGCAGTCGGGGCACAGCCAGTCGGCTGGCACATCTTCCCAACGGGTGCCGGGGGCGATGCCGTCGTCGGGCCAGCCTTCGGCTTCGTCGTAGATCAGGCCACAGACAATACATTGCCACTTTTTCATCGGGTCTTTTTCCTCGGTTGGGGGCTGAAGCTTGGCTTTGTAGCGGCCCTGTCCCTAGTATGCAAGCAGTCGGGGCAATCATGCTAAGCTCGCCGCCTCTCTGGTTGTAACAAGCAGACTGACGTGTCGTACGAATCCCCGCAAGCAGCCGCTGTCGCGTGGCTGCCGTATTCGCAGCTGGCGACCGACATCGACCAGCCCACCCTTGACTGGCTGTTCGACGAAAGCTCGCTGACCCGCCGCCTGACTCGCCTGTCCCTTGACCACTTCTCGGTCACCCCGTTGTTCGAGGGCTGGCAGCCGTTGCGCGATGACGAGTGCCAGGCGCTGGGTATCGTTACCGGCGCCGAAGGCTGGGTGCGTGAGGTGTACCTTCGCGGCCACGGCCAGCCTTGGGTATTCGCCCGCAGCGTGGCCAGCCGCAGGGCGCTGGAGCGCGGCGGGCTGGACCTCGAAACCCTCGGCAGCCGCTCGCTGGGCGAGTTGTTGTTCTGCGACCAGGCGTTCATCCGCCACCCGCTCGAAGTGTGCAGTTATCCACAGGCCTGGCTGCCGCCTGAAGCTGCGCATCCAGCACTGTGGGGCCGTCGCTCGCGCTTCGAGCGTGACGGCCTGGACCTGTTGGTGGCTGAAGTGTTCCTGCCGGCATTGTGGCAAGCGGCCAAAGAGGATAACCGCTGATGTACCTGCACCTGCTCAAGTCGCTCAACCGCCTGCACCCGCGGGCCTGGGACTTCGTTCAGCTAAGCCGCATGGACCGCCCGATTGGCATCTACCTGCTGCTGTGGCCCACCCTGTCGGCGGTGTGGATTGCCGGCAACGGCTCCCCCACCTTGGCCAACGTGCTGATTTTCGGCCTAGGCGTGGTACTGATGCGCGCAGCCGGCTGCTGTATCAATGACTTTGCCGACCGCAAGGTGGACGGCCACGTCAAGCGCACCGCCGACCGCCCCCTGGCCAGTGGCCGGGTGCGGCCACGCGAGGCGCTGGCGCTGTTCGCGATCCTGGTCGGGGTGAGCTTCCTGCTGGTGCTGTGCACCAACAGCCGCACGGTGTGGCTGTCGTTCGGCGCGGTGGCCCTGGCGTTCTGCTACCCGTTCATGAAGCGCTACACCTATTACCCGCAGGTGGTGCTTGGGGCGGCGTATTCCTGGGGCATCCCCATGGCCTTCACGGCTGCCGGCGGCGAGCTGCCGGCCAGTGCGTGGCTGCTGTACATCGCCAACCTGCTGTGGACAGTGGGCTACGACACCTACTACGCCATGGTCGACCGGGATGACGACCTGAAGATTGGTGTGAAATCGACCGCCATTCTGTTCGGCGATGCCGACCGCACCATCATCCTGACTTTGCAGTTGCTGTCGCTGGGCTGCCTGTTGCTGGCGGGTAGCCGCTTCGACCTCGGGGGCTGGTTCCACCTGGGGTTGCTGGGTGCGGTGGTGTGTTTTGCCTGGGAATACTGGTCGACGCGCAAGCTGGATAGAGAGTCGTGCTTCAAGGCGTTTCTGCACAACCACTGGGCCGGGATGCTGGTGTTCATCGGGGTGGTGCTGGACTACGCGTTGCGCTGACAGATCAACCTTGTGGAAGCGGCTTCACCCGCTCCCACAAGGTTACGCGGGGATGTTCAAGGCTTGGCGACGTGCCAGACGTCCTTCATGCCGTCACCGGTCATGTCGCCGGCCTTCTTGTCCTTGATGAAGGTGTACAGCGGCTTGCCGTCGTAGGCCCACTGCATCGAGCCGTCGTCGCGTTCGATCTGCGTCCACTTACCCTCGGCCTTTTCGCCAGCCGTCACCTTCAATGGCGGCCAGTTGGTAGCGCAATCGCCATTGCACATCGACTTGCCGCCCGCATCCTTGTCAAAGGTGTACAGCGTCATGCCGGCAGAATCGACCCACATGCCGTCCTTCTCCATGGCATGGTGGGCCGAGGCCACCCCCGGGAGCGCCAGCGCAGTGAAAAGGGCCATCCAGCTCAGCGTATGTCGTGTCATTGGATTCACCATTGTTTCGGGGGGAAATGAGTTCGAGTTGCCACAACTGCGGCCTTCTGTAGCCTAGTCCAGTCACGGAATGTCGCCAGAACGGCCAACACCCTGTCACACAGCTGCAATAATTCCGTTATCTAATGCGGGCCAAGACACCGAATCCAGGAGAGGTTTTGAGCATGGTTGGCAGGAACATTCTGATCGTCGACGACGAAGCGCCTATTCGCGAGATGATCGCCGTTGCCCTGGAAATGGCCGGCTATGACTGCCTGGAAGCGGAAAACTCCCAACAGGCCCACGCGATCATCGTCGACCGCAAGCCGGACCTGATCCTGCTCGACTGGATGCTGCCGGGCACCTCTGGCATCGAGCTGGCCCGCCGTCTCAAGCGCGACGAGCTGACGGGCGACATTCCTATCATCATGCTCACCGCCAAAGGTGAGGAAGACAACAAGATCCAGGGCCTGGAAGTGGGCGCCGACGATTACATCACCAAGCCGTTCTCACCGCGCGAGCTGGTCGCACGCCTGAAAGCCGTGCTGCGCCGCACCGGCCCGAGCGACAGCGAAGCACCGATCGAAGTCGGCGGCCTGCTGCTCGACCCAATCAGCCATCGCGTGACCATCGACGGCAAGCCGGCCGAGATGGGCCCCACCGAATATCGCCTGCTGCAGTTCTTCATGACCCACCAAGAGCGCGCCTACACCCGTGGCCAGCTGCTCGATCAGGTGTGGGGCGGGAACGTGTATGTCGAGGAACGTACGGTCGACGTGCACATCCGACGCCTGCGCAAGGCGTTGGGTGAAGCCTACGAAAATCTGGTACAAACCGTCCGGGGCACTGGCTACCGCTTCTCGACCAAGAGCTGATCGGGCTCAAGAGCGCCAAGCTGCACGTCGTTGTACAAGGACCGTCAATTGAACCAGAACTGGCATGCGACCCTGATTCGCCACCTGCTGCTGCTGATTACCGTCTGCCTGATTGGCGGGCTGGTCAGCGGCTACTATGGTTGGAGCCTGGCCATAGGCCTGGCGCTCTACCTGGGCTGGACCCTCAAGCAACTGCTGCGCCTGCATGACTGGCTGCGCAACCACCAGCCCGATGAGGCGCCGCCCGACGGCTACGGCCTGTGGGGCGAGGTTTTCGACAGCATCTACCACCTGCAACGCCGGGATCAGCGCGTGCGCGGCCGCCTGCAGGCAGTGATCGACCGGGTGCAGGAGTCCACCGCCGCGCTGCGTGATGCAGTGATCATGCTCGACAGCGACGGCAACCTGGAATGGTGGAACCGCGCCGCCGAAACCCTGCTGGGCTTCAAGACCCCGCAGGACGGTGGTCAGCAAGTGACCAACCTGGTGCGCCACCCGCGCTTCAAGGAATACTTCGAGGCAGAGAACTACCTCGAACCGCTGGAAATCCCTTCGCCGATCAACGACCGCATGCGGGTGCAGCTGCACATCACCCGGTACGGCAACAACGAGCACCTGATGCTGGTGCGCGATGTCACCCGCATCCACCAGCTGGAACAGATGCGCAAGGACTTCGTCGCCAACGTGTCGCACGAGCTGCGCACGCCGCTGACGGTGATCACCGGCTACCTGGAAACCCTGCTCGACAACGTCGAAGACGTGAACCCGCGCTGGGGCCGCGCCCTGCAGCAGATGAGCCAGCAAGGCTCGCGCATGCAAACGCTGCTCAACGACCTGTTGCTGCTGGCCAAGCTGGAGGCCACCGATTACCCGTCGGACAACCAACCGGTGGCGGTCGACACTCTGCTCGCCTCGATAATGAATGACGCCCAGGCCCTGTCCGGGCCGCGCAACCAGCGCATCACCCTGGAGGCCGCCCCCGGGATAAAACTCAAGGGCAGCGAGTCGGAGCTGCGCAGCGCCTTTTCCAACCTGGTGTTCAACGCAGTCAAGTACACCCAGGACGAAGGCAATATCCGTATCCGCTGGTGGGCCGATGCCCAGGGCGCGCACCTGTCTGTACAGGATTCGGGGGTTGGCATCGATGCCAAGCACCTGCCACGCCTGACCGAGCGCTTCTACCGGGTGGATTCCAGCCGTGCTTCGAATACCGGCGGGACCGGGCTGGGGTTGGCGATCGTGAAGCATGTGCTGATGCGCCACCGTGGCAAGCTGGAAATCAGCAGTGTTCCAGGGCATGGCAGCACCTTCACCTGTCACTTTTCGCCAGCACAATTGGCCAACGGCAAGGCTTGAGAGGGGCGCTGCCGCGCAGCCCTTCGCGGGCCCGCCCACTCTCACAGAGGCCGCAACAAAGCCATCACCCTTTGCTTTTGCGGCCCCAGCCGCTACATTGAACCCCCTGTGCCAGCTTGAGCTGGCACTTTTTTTCTCCCTATATCAAAGACGGACCCCGTAAAAACTCCATCATGGACCCTTCCCCTGGTATCAGCCTCACCTCGTTATTCGCCGATTTCGGCATGATCATCTTTGCCTTCCTGCTGGTGCTGCTCAACGGTTTCTTCGTTGCCGCCGAGTTCGCCATGGTCAAGCTGCGCGCCACGCGTGTAGAGGCCATCGCCGAGCAGCATGGCTGGCGCGGCAACATCCTGCGCAAGGTACACAACCAGCTGGACGCCTACCTCTCAGCTTGCCAGCTGGGTATCACCCTCGCCTCGCTGGGCCTGGGCTGGGTCGGTGAACCGGCGTTCGCCCACCTGCTCGAGCCGCTACTGGCGTACTTCGGTGTCGACTCGCCCGAGCTGATCAAAGGCGTCTCGTTCTTCGTCGCCTTCTTCGTCATTTCGTACCTGCACATCGTGGTCGGCGAGCTGGCGCCAAAATCCTGGGCCATTCGCAAGCCAGAGCTGCTGTCGCTGTGGACCGCTGTGCCGCTCTACCTGTTCTACTGGGCAATGTACCCGGCCATCTACCTGCTCAACGCCAGCGCCAACACCATCCTGCGCATTGCCGGCCAGGGCGAGCCTGGCCCGCATCACGAGCACCACTACAGCCGCGAAGAACTGAAGCTGATCCTGCACTCCAGCCGTGGCCAGGACCCAAGCGACCAAGGTATGCGTGTGCTGGCTTCGGCAGTGGAAATGGGCGAGCTGGAAGTGGTCGACTGGGCCAACTCGCGCGAGGACATGGTCACTATCGATGCCCAAGCGCCGCTGAAGCAGATCCTGGCCTTGGTGCGCCGCCACAAGTTCAGCCGCTACCCGGTGTACGACGCCGAACGTGAGGAATTCACCGGCCTGCTGCACATCAAGGACCTGCTGCTGGAACTGGCAGAACTCGAGCACTTGCCCGAAACCATCGACCTGGATGACCTCGCCCGGCCACTGGAGCGTGTATCGCGGCACATGCCGCTGGCCCAGCTGCTGGAGCAGTTCCGCAAGGGCGGCGCGCACTTCGTGCTGGTGGAGGAAGCCGACGGCAAGGTGATCGGCTACCTGACCATGGAAGACGTGCTGGAAGTGCTGGTGGGCGACATTCAGGACGAGCACCGCAAGACCGAACGCGGCATCCTCGCCTACCAGCCAGGCAAGCTGCTGGTGCGCGGCGACACGCCATTGTTCAAGGTCGAGCGCCTGCTGGGGGTCGACCTGGACCACATCGAAGCGGAAACTCTGGCGGGGCTGGTCTACGAGACCCTCAAGCGCGTGCCTGAGGAAGAGGAAGTGCTGGAGGTCGAAGGGCTGCGCATCATCATCAAGAAGATGAAGGGGCCGAAGATCGTGCTGGCCAAGGTACTCAAGCTGGATTGACGGTCAGGGGCTGCTATGCAGCCCCAAAACCTCAAGGGTTGCCCGCAGTAAAGTCCGGCAAGCCGCTGATCGGCCTGTCGAACCGGTAAGGTATCGACTCCAGCGCCAACCCCACGTTGCGCTGCACCACGAAATGCAAGTGCGGACCGGTGCTGTTGCCGGTATTGCCCGATTTGGCCAGCGTCTGCCCCTGCCGCACCCGCTGCCCCTCCGTCACCACCACTGATCCACGCATCAGGTGCAGGTACACGCCCATGGTGCCGTCCGCGTGCAGGATTCGCACAAAGTTGCCCGACGGATTGGGCTCACGCCCGCTCTGGCTATTTTGCGTCTTCACCACCACGCCTTCCCGCGCCGCGATAATCGGCGTGCCTTCCGGCATTGCAATATCCATGGCATAGCGCCCTTTGGGCCCAAAATGGCTGACACGGCCATTAGGGCCCTGGGTGACACGGAATGGCCCGCCCACCCACGGAAACGCATAGCGGAAGCCCTGGGGCCGCCTGCCGGGGTCACCCATGGCCTGCAGCAGAGTCGAACGGTAGTTCAGCAGCAGCCCGGGCCGGCCCCTGAGCACACTGAGCAGCTGCGTGGTGCGTGGCGGCAGCAGCCTACGCACGATCCGTGGGGCATCGCCGCCCTGGGCATTCACCAGGTTGTCCAGGCGCAACTCGACCTCCACCGGCACATGCAGCTCATTACGGGCCGAGAAGCTGACACCACCTTGAAAGGTTTTCGCGTTCAGCAGCACCTGGCCCTCCAGCGTCTCGGTCATGGGCTCGAGCAGGACCAATGGCTTGGCGCCCGGGCCGGGCCGGTCGGAATAGGAGATCACACCGGATTCGTCAGTGATCTTGTAAAGCGTCACACCCAGGCTCGACGCCGAGGCCATGAGCAATGCACAGAACAGCAGCAGGCGCGCGGGCATGATAGTGGCTTTTTGACAGTTATGATCTGTCGAAGCCTAGCAGCGGGTTTTGTGGCAGGTATTGCAGTTGGTCGGATGGCAGCGGCGCGAGCTTCCGACCAACTGCAATAGCGGCCACAAAACGCGGCGTGAAGCTGGGGTCAGGCGCCGGGGGTGAAATGCTTCTGCGCAGTGCCACGGGCAATCAGCCGCGACAGGTAGTCGAGCTTTTGCGCATCCTGGTCGACGAATTTGAACGTCAGCTGCAGCCAGTCGCTGTCCGGCTTGGGCTCCAGCGCTGCAACGGCATGCAGGTAACCGTTCAGGCGGGCAACCTCAGCGTTTTCCCCTTGCTCCAGGTCCAGTACCGCGCCTTCCAGCACCTGTGGCAGCACTTCACCACGACGCACCACCAGCAGCGCCTCCTTCAAGCTCAGCGCCTTGATCACGCAAGGCTGGGTGCCACTTGCCAGGCGCAACTGGCCTTGGCCACGGCCGCTCGGCGCAGCGGCAGCAGGTGCCGGCGCACTGACGGGGGGCCTGGCAGACGCCGCTGCTGGTGCAGGCGCTGCAACCTTGACCGCTTGCGGTTTGCCGGCAGTCAGTGCATTCAGCGAATCGTTGGCGAACGCCGGGTTGGCCCGCGCCGGACCGATGGCCATCAGGCTGTCGAGCTTGCCAATCTTGCTCAAGGCCTTTTTCACCTTGGTCAGCAACTGCTCGTTGGTGAACGGCTTGCCGACAAAGTCGGAAACACCCGCCTGAATCGCCTGGATGACGTTTTCCTTGTCGCCACGGCTGGTCACCATGATGAACTGCAGGTTCTTCAGCTCAGGCTGCTGGCGGCACCAGGTGAGCAGTTCCAGGCCAGACATCTCCGGCATTTCCCAATCGCACAGGACCAGGTCAAACGCTTCCTTGCCGAGCAGGGCCATGGCCTTGCGGCCGTTGACCGCATCGTCGATCGCCATGCCCGGGAAGGCATTGCGCAGGCACTTGCGGACCAGGTCACGGATAAACGGGGCGTCATCCACGACCAGCACATTCACTTTACTCATCGATACTCCTTCTGAACCCGACTAGCCTACTGCCAAATACTGGCCATTTGCTACAACCTGGTCACGCCGGGACTTCATCACATTGTTCGCGGGTGCCTGCCGGCTCTCGACCGCAAACGAAAACGCCCGGCCAAGGCCGGGCGTCGATGCTCGGGAGCAACCTTACTTATCGTCAGATTCACCGGAAACATTAGCCTTTTCGCCGTCGGCGATCGCAGTACCCTGCACCTCGGCAGTCATCCGCTTAAGCCCCATGTGGCGCACGTCGGTGCCGCGCACCAGGTAGATCACCAGTTCGGAGATATTGCGCGCATGGTCGCCAATCCGCTCCAGCGAGCGCAGCACCCAGATTACGCTGAGTACCCGCGAGATCGAACGCGGGTCTTCCATCATGTAGGTCACCAGCTCGCGCAGCGCGGTCTTGTACTCGCGGTCGATGGTCTTGTCGTACTGAGCCACCGACAATGCCAGGTCGGCGTCGAAGCGGGCAAAGGCGTCCAGCGCATCACGGACCATGTTGCGCACCTGGTCGCCAATGTGGCGGACCTCGACGTAGCCGCGCGGCGACTCGCCTTCTTCGCACAACTGGATGGCGCGACGGGCGATCTTGGTCGATTCGTCACCGATGCGCTCAAGGTCGATCACCGACTTGGAAATGCTGATGATCAGGCGCAAGTCAGAGGCCGCCGGCTGGCGACGGGCGAGGATGCGCAGGCATTCTTCGTCGATGTTGCGCTCCATCTGGTTGATCTGCTCGTCAACCTCGCGCACCTGCTGGGCCAAACCCGAATCAGCTTCGATCAGCGCGGTAACCGCGTCGTTGACCTGTTTTTCCACCAGCCCGCCCATGGCCAGCAGGTGGCTGCGCACTTCTTCCAGCTCGGCGTTGAACTGCTGGGAAATATGATGGGTAAGGCTTTCTTTGTTGATCATCGTTTCGCTCCGCGAACAAGCTGCAAGCTTCAAATAATTCGTCTTGTACCCTGTGGGTGCGGGCATGCCCCACCCACCGGGGCCGCAGGGCTGCTAGCCGTAGCGACCGGTAATGTAGTCTTCGGTCTGCTTCTTCGCCGGGTTGGTGAACAGGGTGTCGGTATCACCGAATTCGACCAGTTTGCCCATGTACATGAATGCGGTGTAGTCCGAAACACGGGCCGCCTGCTGCATGTTGTGGGTAACGATGACGATGGTGTACTTGGATTTCAGTTCGTAGATCAGCTCTTCAACCTTCAGGGTCGAGATCGGGTCCAGCGCCGAGCACGGCTCGTCGAGTAGCAGTACTTCCGGCTCAACGGCAATGGTGCGGGCGATGACCAGACGCTGCTGCTGGCCACCAGAAAGGCCCAGCGCCGATTCGTGCAGGCGGTCCTTGACCTCGTCCCACAAGGCCGCGCCCTTCAGCGCCCACTCGACCGCTTCGTCAAGCACGCGCTTCTTGTTGATGCCCTGGATACGCAGACCGTAGACCACGTTCTCGTAAATGGTCTTGGGGAACGGGTTGGGCTTCTGGAACACCATGCCCACGCGGCGACGCAATTCGGCCACGTCCTCACCCTTGCGGTAGATGTTGTTGCCGTACAGGTTGATGGCGCCTTCCACGCGGCAGCCGTCAACCAGGTCGTTCATGCGGTTGAAGGTGCGCAGCAGGGTCGACTTGCCGCAGCCGGACGGCCCGATGAAGGCGGTCACGCGTTGCTTGGGAATGTTCAGGCTGACGTCGAACAGGGCTTGCTTGTCGCCATAGAACAGGCTCAGGCCCGGCACTTCGATGGCCACGGTTTCTTCGGCCAGGCGCAGGCCCTGCTTGTTGCGGCCCAGGGCAGACATGTCGATGCCATGGGTGTTGGAATCTTGCTGCATGGTCAACTCCATACGCTATCAAGTCGTTTCAAAGGGCCGCCCGGCCTGCGGGCGGCACGCATGCAATCAGGGTCAGCTGTCCAGCGCCTTGTACTTCTCGCGCAGGTGGTTCCGGATCCACACCGCCGAGAGGTTGAGGGCTGCAATCACCAGTACCAGCAATAGCGCCGTGGCATAGACCAGCGGCCGCGCGGCTTCGACGTTGGGGCTCTGGAAGCCGACGTCATAAATGTGGAAGCCCAGGTGCATGATCTTCTGGTCCAGGTGCAGATACGGATAATTACCGTCCACCGGCAGTGACGGCGCCAGCTTCACTACCCCCACCAGCATCAGCGGCGCCACTTCACCGGCGGCGCGGGCCACGGCGAGGATCATGCCAGTCATCATCGCCGGGCTGGCCATGGGCAAGACAATCTTCCACAGCGTCTCGGCCTTGGTTGCACCCAGCGCCAGCGAGCCTTCACGCACGGTGCGTGGAATACGCGCCAGGCCTTCTTCGGTGGCGACGATCACCACCGGCACCGCCAGCAGTGCCAGGGTCAGCGATGCCCACAGCAGGCCCGGGGTCCCCAGGGTCGGCGCCGGCAGCGCTTCGGGGAAGAACAGGCGGTCAATCGAGCCGCCCAGCACGTAGACGAAGAAGCCCAGGCCGAACACGCCGTAGACGATCGCCGGCACACCCGCCAGGTTGTTCACGGCAATACGGATCAGCCGGGTTACCGGCCCTTGCCTTGCGTACTCACGCAAGTAAACGGCAGCCAGCACACCGAACGGGGTGACGATTACGGCCATGATCAGGGTCATCATCACGGTCCCGAAGATGGCCGGGAAAATACCGCCCTCGGTGTTGGCTTCACGCGGGTCGTCGCTGAGGAATTCCCAGACCTTGCCGAAGTAGGTGCCCAACTTGGAGAACGCCGACATGCCGTTCGGCTGAATAGCATGCACCACCTTGCTCAGGTTGATTTCCACCTCACGGCCATTGCCATCCCGGGCCACCAGGCTGTCGCGGGAGAATGCCTGGTGCAGGCCGGTCAGGCGGTCTTCGATAGCCTTGTAGCGGCTGTTCAGTTCGGCACGGTCGGCGTCCATGTCGGCCTGGGCGGCGGCGTCCAGCTTGCCGTCCAGCTCCAGCTTGCGCGCTTGCAGGCGCAGGCGCTCAAGGCCATGGTTGATGGCACCGATGTCCTTCTTCTCCAGCTGCTGCAGCTCGTTGTTGAGCTGGTTGGCACGCTTGAGCCGGGCCTGCAGTTCGTTCCAGGCAGCGGGGCCTTCGGCAACCACACGGCCTTGTTCCTTGACGCTGACCAGGTAGCCATAGAAGTTGCCCCACTCACGGCGCTCGAGGGCCATCAGGTCGGCCGGACGCTGTTCGTCCACCAGCCAGTCGCCGACCACCCAAGTGAAATCGCTGCCGTTGAGGTCGCGGTTACCTACCTTGATCAGCTCGCGGGTCATGAACTCCGGGCCCTGGTCCGGTACCGGCAGGCCGGCGCCTTTCAGACGGGCACGGGGTACATCTTCCTTTTGCACTACTTCGCCGATGACGACGTGGTCAGCCTGGCCTGGCACCTTGTAGGTGGCCTGGACCAGGTCAGCTGGCCAGAAGTGGCCCAGGCCGCGCACGGCGATGACCGCCAGCAGGCCGACGGTCATGATCACCGCCATCGCCACCGCACCGCCGCTCATCCAGACGCCTGGGGCGCCGCTCTTGAACCAGCCTTTGAGGGAAGCCTTTTTCACGGATCGCTACCTTTCTATCAAAGCGACGAGTATTTCTTGCGCAGACGCTGGCGAATCAGCTCGGCCAAGGTGTTCATGATGAAGGTGAACATCAGCAGCACCAGCGCGGCCAGGAACAGCACGCGATAGTGGCTGCCGCCGACTTCCGATTCGGGCATTTCCACGGCCACGTTGGCGGCCAGGGTGCGCATGCCCTCGAACAGGTTCATCTCCATCACCGGGGTGTTGCCGGTGGCCATCAGTACGATCATGGTCTCGCCCACCGCACGGCCCATCCCGATCATCAGCGCCGAGAAGATCCCCGGGCTGGCGGTGAGGATGACCACGCGGGTCAGGGTCTGCCAGGGCGTCGCACCCAGCGCCAGCGAGCCCAGGGTGAGGCTGCGCGGCACGCTGAACACGGCGTCTTCGGCGATGGAGTAGATGTTGGGAATAACCGCAAAGCCCATGGCGATACCCACCACCAGGGCGTTTCGCTGGTCGTAGGTGATCCCCAGGTCATTGGTAATCCACAGACGCATGTCGCCACCGAAGAACCAGCTTTCCAGATGCGGGCTCATGGTCAGGGCGAACCAGCCGGTGAACAGGATGACCGGGATCAGGATCGCCGCTTCCCAGCCGTCCGGCACGCGCAGGCGAATCGATTCTGGCAGGCGGGTCCAGGTAAAGCCGGCCAGCAGAATGCCGAACGGCATCAGCAGGAACAGGCTGAACACACCTGGCAGGTGGCCTTCCAGGTAGGGGGCCAGGAACAGGCCGGCAAAGAAGCCAAGGATCACCGTCGGCATCGCTTCCATCAGCTCGATCACCGGCTTGACCTTGCGACGCATGCCGGGGGCCATGAAGTAGGCGGTGTAGATAGCGGCAGCGATGGCCAGCGGAGCCGCGAGGATCATCGCGTAGAACGCGGCCTTGAGGGTACCGAAGGTCAGGGGCGACAGGCTCAGCTTGGGCTCGAAGTCGGTGTTGGAAGCGGTCGATTGCCAGACGTATTTAGGCTCGTCGTAGTTCTCGTACCAGACCTTGCCCCAAAGCGCGCTGAAGGAGATTTCCGGGTGCGGGTTACGCAAGCTCAGCGGCAGCAGCTTGCCGCCTTGTTCGATGATGATGCGGTTGGCGCGTGGCGACAGGGCAAGGATGCCAGGGCCCTCGGCAACCGGTTCGACCAGCAGGGTACGGTGCGCGGTGCTGTGGAACACACCCAGCTTGCCCTCGGCGTCGAGGGCGATGAAGCCCTTGCGGCGCTCTTCGGCGTCGATCTGCACGACTGGCGCCTTGCCCAGCTGGAAGGTACGGATCTGTTTGAAGCGCGATTCGCCATCCGGGTCGCGGGCCATGAACCACTGGGCCAGGCCACCCTTGGAGTCACCGATGATCAGCGA
This sequence comes from Pseudomonas sp. BN607, assembly GCF_029871175.1. Taxonomy (NCBI): domain Bacteria; kingdom Pseudomonadati; phylum Pseudomonadota; class Gammaproteobacteria; order Pseudomonadales; family Pseudomonadaceae; genus Pseudomonas; species Pseudomonas sp. BN607. Next base: position 180,614 of record NZ_SSOE01000022.1, on the reverse strand, counting down.
GATACCACCCACCAACTGGCCGGTGGCGGTGACTTCGGTGTCTGCACTTTCGGACAGTTTGTAGCGGCCGTTAAGGCTCTTGTCGCGCAGGCTGAATACATCGGCCGTGGCACGGCCGTTGATCACGTAAAGCCACTGCTGCCGCGGGTCGATGAAGATGTTCTTCACCACTTCGGTCATCTGCGGCAGGACGATGCGGTTCTGCTCGGTGGTGACCTCTTCGGTCATCATGTTTTCGCTACGGGTCAGTTCCAACACCTGCAATTGCGCACCAGTGGAGCCGGCCAGCACCAGGGTGTCGCCATTGACGTTGACGCTGACGTGTTCCAACGCACGCCCCTGCTCGTCGAGCACGAACGGCTGCTCGCCGTACGGGTAGTCGATGTTGGCGGTGATGGTCTTCTTGTTGTCCGGGTAGGTGATCTTGTAGGTGTGGTGGAACACCAGCGCCTGACCGTTGGACATGCCCAGCACCACCAGAGGGCTGCCAGGCTGGTCGGCACTGATCGAGGTGACCTGGGTGCCCGTTGGTACCGGCAGGTCAACACGCTTGAGCTCGTTACCGGTCTTGGTATCGAAGAACAATGCCTGGCCCTTGTCCGAAACCCGCATGCCCACCAGGTTCTGCTCTTCGAGCGCGATCATCAGCGGCTTGCCAGCGTCCTGCTGCAGCCAGGTCGGCTCCAGGGCTTTCTTGCTGGTCAGCTCGGCACCCTGGAACAGTGGCAGCACCACATAGGCCAGGTAGAAGAAGATCAGGGTGATGGCCGCCAATACGGCAAGCCCGCCCACCAGCACATACCAGCGGGTCAGGCGATCCTTGAGCGCACGCATGCGGCGCTTGCGTTGCAACTCGGGCGTATTGAAATCAATGCGCACGGGCTGGGAGTTTTGGGTCATGTTGGAATTGGCCAGATCATTCATGCGCACACCCTAGCGGTCCCGTGTGACAAAAACATTACAAAGTGGTGACGCGCGAAAGCCCGCCGCACAGGATACCTGGCTTCGGACCGGAACATCGTGGAAGAGGCCGGGCAGCGGCGCCGGCCTCCTCTTCAGTTACTTACTTCTTTGCAACGTTACCGGCATGCGACAGGCCCAGGTCAGCCAGGGTCTTCTCGACAACTTTAGCCGGCAGCGGGATGTAGCCATCCTTCACCACGACCTGCTGGCCAGCTTGCGACAGCACCAGCTTGACGAACTCGGCTTCCAGCGGGGCCAGAGGCTTGTTCGGGGCCTTGTTGACGTACACGTAGAGGAAACGCGACAGCGGGTAAGAGCCATTCAGGGCGTTGGTTTCGTTGTCTTCGACGAACTCGCCGCCTTCTTTCTTGGCCAGGGCTACGGTCTTGACGCTGGCAGTCTTGTAACCGATGCCCGAGTAGCCAATGCCGTTCAGCGAGGAGCTGATCGACTGCACGACCGAAGCCGAGCCAGGCTGTTCGTTGACGTTAGGCTTGAAGTCGCCTTTGCACAGGGCTTCTTCCTTGAAGTAGCCGTAAGTGCCCGATACCGAGTTGCGGCCGAACAGCTGGATTGGCTTGTTGGCCAGGTCGCCGGTCACACCGGCATCACCCCAGGTCTTGATCTCGGCCTTGCCACCGCACAGGCGGGTGGAGGAGAAGATGGCGTCTACCTGAGCCATGGTGAGGCCCTTGATTGGGTTGTCCTTGTGCACGAACACGGCCAGGGCGTCGACGGCAACCGGGATGGCGGTCGGCTTGTAGCCGTACTTCTGCTCGAAAGCCTGCAGCTCGACGTCCTTCATCTTGCGGCTCATCGGGCCGAGGTTGGCAGTGCCTTCGGTCAACGCAGGTGGCGCGGTCGAGGAGCCGGCAGCCTGGATCTGGATGTTTACGTTCGGATATTCCTTCTTGTAGGCCTCGGCCCACAGAGTCATGAGGTTCGCGAGGGTGTCGGAACCGACGCTGGAGAGGTTGCCCGCAACACCGGTGGTCTTGGTGTAGGTCGGGATCGCAGGATCGACAGCGGCTACCGCGTTGGCGGTTGCAACGCCAGCGGCGGCAATTGTGAGGGCCGCCATCAAACGCTTCAGTTTCATGCCTTGCTCCTAGCAGGAATTTGGGGGTGCTGGATGGAACGGGCCCAAGTATCGGCAGGCCGCATGAATACAATATGACCTGATTGTGACAAATGGATGAAAGGCCATCACTGAAGGCAGGTCTGCCCTCTTCGCGGCTTTAGCCGCGAAGAGTAGCCGTAACGCAGATCAGCGCTTGTTGGCGAGCAGGTACAGGCCCACGGCCAGACCAACGGCACACAGGCCTGCCACGTAGTAGGCAGGCGCCATCGGGCTTACTTTCAGCAGCGCGGTCACCACCATCGGCGTCAAACCACCGAAGATTGCGTAGGCCACGTTGTACGAGAACGACAGCCCGCTGAAGCGTACCGCCGCGGGGAATGCCTTGACCATTACATAAGGCACCGCGCCGATCACGCCGACGCACAGGCCGGTCAGCGCGTACAGCGGGAACAGCAGCTCGGGCTGGGTCGGCAGGCTGTGGTAGAAGGTCCAGGAGCTGGCCAGCAACAACAGGCTGCCGATCACGAACACTCGGCCCGCACCAAAGCGGTCGGCCAGGCTGCCGGCACCAATACAACCGAAGCTGAGCAACACGATGGCCAGGCTGTTGGCCTTGAGCGAGTCGGTCGCGCTGATGTGGTAGAAGCTCTGCAGCAGCGCCGGGGTCATCAGGATGACCACCACGATGCCGGCTGAAAGCAGCCAGGTCAGCAACATCGACAGGATGATCGGGCCACGGTGGTCGCGCAGCACAGCGCGCAGCGGCAGCTCCTCGGCCAGTGCCTTGCGTTGCTGCATTTCGGCGAACACCGGGGTTTCGTGCAGCCAACGGCGCAGGTACACCGAGAACAGGCCGAACACACCGCCAAGCAGGAACGGAATACGCCAGGCGTAGTCAGCCACTTCTTCCGCGCTGTACACGCTGTTGATCAGGGTCGCTACCAGCGAGCCCAGCAGGATGCCGGCAGTCAGGCCAGCGGTCAGAGTGCCGCAGGCATAGCCGGTGTTGCGAGCCGGCACGTGCTCGGAGACGAACACCCATGCGCCCGGTACTTCACCGCCAATTGCCGCACCCTGGATCACGCGCATCAGCAACAGCAGGATCGGTGCCCACATGCCGATCTGCGCATACGTCGGCAGCAAACCCATGATCAGGGTCGGCAGGGCCATCATGAAGATGCTCAGGGTGAACATCTTCTTGCGACCGAGCAGGTCACCGAAGTGGGCCATGATGATGCCGCCTAGCGGCCGCGCCAGGTAACCGGCGGCGAAGATCCCGAACGTTTGCATCAGCCGCAGCCACTCCGGCATGTCGGCCGGGAAGAACAACTTGCCCACCACCGTGGCAAAGAACACGAAGATGATGAAGTCGTAGAACTCCAGCGCGCCGCCCAGGGCGGACAGTGAGAGGGTCTTGTAGTCGCTGCGGGTCAGCGGCCGCGAGGGCTGCTCGATACTGCTCGGCACGGAAGTCATCGCTCGTTGTTCTCTTTGTAGGGCATGCAGGCCGCTTGGCGCGCGGCTTCTGAATTGGTAGACAGGCGAAGATAGCAAATTGCCGAGCCGCGCTGAAAGCGATACAAAATCCCTACAGATATTCATGAATGTGCGGTCGTCGCTGGCCGTTATGCTCTATATACTGGGGATTCGTAGGAAAAGGTGGCTGCTAGTGTGGGATGTTGTGCGAAAACGTCGGTCTTGATGTCAGACGGTTTCGCAGAGTTTCCCTACGGCCGCCCAGTGAAACGAAATCGGCGTAGTATGTTTCAAGCTGAATCGTTTACCCGGCCTTTGCGCCACACCAACGAAAGCGTCACGGGTCAGAGGCCCCATCGCATGATTGAGCTCGAACAAGAAGATCCTATCCCGCAAGGCGACCTGGCCTTGCAGATCACCGCGCTGCCGCGCGAGACCAACGGCTTTGGCGACATCTTCGGCGGCTGGCTGGTTGCCCAGATGGACTTGGCCGGCACTGCCATGGCCAGCCGCGTCGCCGGCGGCCGCGTGGCGACCGTGGCCATCGACCGCATGGCCTTTCTGGTACCGGTTGCGGTAGGCGCGCAGCTGTCGTTCTATACCCAGACGTTGGAAATCGGCCGCAGCTCGATCCAGATGATGGTCGAGGTGTGGAGCGACGACCCACTGTCCAGCGAATGGCGCAAGGTCACCGAAGCGGTATTCGTCTTCGTCGCCATCGACGGCAGTGGCCGCACCCGCTCCGTGCCTCGTCGCTGAGCCACGCCGGCGGTAAACTCATTGGATGAGCCAGGGTCCAAGGCCTTCTGGCAATACAATGAGACGAATGCAATGGCTACCTTCCAGGTCGTAACCGAGCAACATGGCGAACTGAACTGCTGGCGTATCAGCAGCGACCGCGCCGAACTCCTGATCGCCCAGCAGGGCGCGCAGATCCTCAGCTACCAGCGGGTCGGCGAGCCGCCGCTGCTGTGGCTGAGTGACCAGGCGATCTTCCGCGAGGGCAAGTCGGTCCGTGCCGGTGTGCCGGTGTGCTGGCCGTGGTTCGGCAACCTGCAGCGCAACCCCCAGGCCGTTCAGGCTATGTACCACGGCGAACAGGCGCCTGCTCACGGGCTGGCGCGCTCACGTGACTGGCAGCTGCTGGGTATCGAGGAAGCGGGCGAAAACCTACGCATCGAATTCAACCTCCCAGAAGCCCAAGGCCACCTGCCCGGCTGGCCGCACAATGTGGAGCTCACGCTGGTAGTGGAGCTGGGCGAAGCGTTGGCGCTGAAACTCACAAGCCGCAACATGGGCGATAGCCCGGTGACCATCAGCCAGGCCCTGCACAGCTACTTTGCCGTCAGCGATGTGCGCCAGGCGCGTATCGAAGGGGTCGAGGGGCTGGACTACATCGAGACTTTGGCCGACTGGGAGCAGCGCCAGCAGCAGGGGGCACTCGAGTTTGCCGGGGAGACGGACCGGATCTACCTCGACACCCCGCAAACGCTGAGCATTGTCGACCCGCATTGGAGCCGCCGTATTACCTTGACCAGCAGTGGCTCGCGCTCGGCGGTGATCTGGAACCCTTGGACCGATCGGGCCAGGGCATTGGCGGACATGGCTGATGATGGCTGGCAGCGGATGCTGTGCATCGAGACGGCGAATGTGTGGAATGACCTGGTGGACTTGAAGCCTGGGGCGAGTCATTCGCTGGGCGTCCAGATCGGTTGTGAAAATATCTGAGCCCTGCACTTTGCCGGCCTCTTCGCGAGCACGCCTGCGAAGAGGCCGGGCCAATTATCAGAGGTCAGCGTCCTCCACCACCCTCACTTTCCCCGCATCGAGTGCATAGGCCGCGTCGGCCAGGTCATTGCTTACTTTTTCCACCTTCAGCTTGCCGCTGACCCATAGCGGGGTGTAGATGTCATCGATCTTCAGGCCTTTCGGGTAGCGCACCAGTACCAATTGGTTGGGCGGCGGTGGCGGCACATGGATGCACGCACCCGGATACGGCACCAGGAAGAACAATGTGCTGTTGCCCTTGGCGTCACTCTCCAGCGGCACAGGGTAGCCACCCAGACGGATGTCCTTGCCATTCATGGCCGGAACGGTCTTGGTCGAGTACATCACCGCGGGCAGGCCCTTGCTCTGCTTGAGCCCACCCTTGGCGGTGAAGGTGCCCATGGCTTCCGGCGAGTTGTGATCGATTTCGGGCATTTGCTCGAGCGCCTTCTGGTCCGACTTCGGCATCAACTCCAGCCAGTCGGTTTCGGGCAGTTCGGCATGGGCCAGGGTACTGGCCAACAGCAGGGGGATAAGAAAAAAGGCACGCATGGCAATGCTCGGCAACTCGGGTGAATTGCCGGGCATTCTAACCAGTATTCAGCGTTTCTTGATGAATCCGTAGATCACCAGAAGGACAACGGCACCGACCAGCGCGCCAAAGAAGCCCGCCGCCTGCCCGGCCTGGTAAATGCCCAAGGCCTGGCCGCCATAGGTGGCCAACAGGGAGCCGGCGATACCCAGCAGGATGGTCATGATCCAGCCCATGCTGTCGTCGCCCGGCTTGATGAAACGGGCCAGCAGGCCGACGATGAGGCCGATGAAAATGGTTCCAATGATGCCCATGGCAATCCCTCTGCAGTGAATATGAAACAAGCCGAAGCCTAGACAGCACTTCGGCTTGTTGCCATTTCAGAGGGCATGGCGCATGTAGAAGTTCGATCAGTTGCTGATCAGGGCCTCTACTTCGGAAATCTTGAGCTCGAGGGTGGCCATGTCACGGCAGCGCAGGGTGGCGTGGCCAACCTTGCGGCCGACCTTGAAGGCCTTGCCGTAGTGGTGCAGGTGGCAGTCATCGATGGCGACAACCTGCTCCACCGCCGGCACTTCGCCGATGAAGTTCAGCATCGCGCTCTCGCCCACCTTGGCAGTCGAGCCCAGCGGCAAGCCGGCAACGGCGCGCAGGTGGTTCTCGAACTGGCTGCACTCGGCGCCTTCGATGGTCCAGTGCCCGGAGTTATGTACACGCGGGGCGATCTCGTTGGCCTTCAGGCCGCCGTCGACTTCGAAGAACTCGAAAGCCATCACGCCCACATAATCCAGCTTCTGCAGCACACGGCCGACGTAGTCTTCGGCCAGGGCCTGCAGCGGGTGTGCCTGGCTGGCCACCGACAGGCGCAGGATGCCGCTCTCGTGGGTGTTGTGCACCAGCGGGTAGAAGCGGGTTTCGCCATCACGGGCACGCACGGCCACCAGCGATACTTCGCCAGTGAACGGCACGAAGCCTTCCAGCAGGCACGGGACGCTGCCCAGTTCGGCGAAGGTGCCTACCACGTCTTCTGGCGTGCGCAGCACCTTCTGGCCCTTGCCGTCATAGCCCAGGGTGCGGGTTTTCAGCACGGCCGGCAGGCCGATGCTGGCCACCGCAGCGTCCAGGTCTGCCTGGGAGAGGATGTCCGCAAAGGCTGGGGTGGGGATACCCAGGTCGCGGAACATGCTCTTTTCGAACAGGCGGTCGCGGGCAATGCGCAACGCTTCGGCGCTGGGGTACACCGGCACGAACTGCGAGAGGAAGGCCACGGTCTCGGCCGGGACGCTTTCGAACTCGAAGGTGACCAGGTCGACCTCGTCGGCCAACTGGCGCAGGTGGTCCTGATCGCCATAGTCGGCACGCAGGTGCTCGCCCAGGGGCGCCGCGCAGGCGTCCGGTGCCGGGTCGAGGAAGGCGAAGTTCATGCCCAGCGGAGTACCCGCCAGGGCCAGCATGCGGCCCAGCTGGCCGCCACCGATTACACCGATCTTCATGGGTTGAGCCTCAAGCCTGGCGCGGGTCTGGATTATCCAGCACGGTGTCGGTCTGTTCCGTGCGGAACTGCTTCAGTGCCGCGTGGTACTGCGGATACTTGGCGCCAAGGATGCTGGCCGACAGCAGCGCTGCGTTGACCGCGCCGGCACGACCGATGGCCAGGGTGGCAACTGGCACACCGGCGGGCATCTGCACGATCGACAACAGCGAATCGACGCCCGACAGCATCGACGACTGCACCGGCACACCCAACACCGGCAGGTGGGTCTTGGCGGCGCACATGCCTGGCAGGTGGGCTGCGCCACCGGCACCGGCGATGATCACCTCGATGCCACGGCCCTCGGCCTCCTCGGCATACTGGAACAGCAGATCCGGGGTGCGGTGGGCAGAAACCACCTTCACTTCGTAGGGAATGCCGAGTTTTTCCAGCATATCGGCGGTGTGGCTAAGGGTGGACCAATCGGACTTGGAGCCCATGATCACGCCAACCAGTGCACTCATCGTCGAGCCTCTTCGCTTGTGCGCCCTTGGGCGCGTCAAAAAACAACAAGCCACGCGGGACGACCGGCGTGGCTTGTTTGCTGATCAGAACCGGACACATCCGGTCGAAAGGCCGCGCAGTATACCGTAAGGTGGTGCGTTTAAGGCACCCCGGCGACCAACTGTCGCCCCTTATTTTTCGGGGCTTTGACTGACTTTTGGGTCAACCGCTGCGGCACCCTCGAGCTTGCGCCACAACAGCCTGACGTTGGCCTTGCGCACCAGCGCGCAGCGGTACAGGCGGATTTCCAGCGGCACGTGCCACTGGCTGCCGCCACAGATCGCCAGTTCGCCCCGCTCAAGTTCGCCCCGCATCGACAGGCGCGGCACCCAGGCGATACCCATGCCTTCCAGCGCCATGCTCTTGAGACTGTCGGCCATGGCGGTTTCATAAACGGTGGTATAGCGCAGGTTGCGCTGGCGCAGCAGCAAGTTGACCGAACGGCCGAGGAAGGCGCCAGCGGAATAGGCCAGCAGCGGCACGCTGCCCTCACCTTCCAGGTCGAACAATGGCTTGCCGTCATCATCCACGGCGCACACCGGCAGCATCTCGGTGTTGCCCATGTGCAGCGAGGGGAAGATCTCGGCGTCCATCTGCAAGGCTGCATCCGGGTCGTAGAACGCCAGCATCAGGTCGCAGCCCCCTTCGCGTAATGCATGCACGGCATCTCCTACGTTGGTCGCAACCAGGCGGGTGGCGATGTTCAACCCGTCGTGGCGCAACTGAGCCACCCATCGCGGGAAAAAGCCCGATGCCAGGGAGTGTGCCGCGGCGACCTGCACCACTTCGCCTTGGCCACCTTCAAGGTGATGCAAATGACGCAGAATTTCGCCCAACTGGTCGACAACGGTACGTGCTGTGACCAGAAACAGCTGCCCGGCCTCGGTCAGTTCGATCGGCGTGCGGGAACGATTCACCAGTTGCAGGCCCAAGGCCGCTTCAAGGCTGCGAATACGCCGGCTGAAGGCCGGTTGGGTGACGAAACGCCGCTCTGCCGCCTGGGAAAAACTGCGGGTAGCGGCCAGCGCGCTGAAGTCTTCCAGCCATTTGCTTTCGAGGTTCACAAAGCACATCTCCCGGCGTGCACCAAAATGGAACACGTTCGAATGTCAATTGGCGTCACATGAAACACTATGCCGTTTGTGCATAGGTTAGCGTGCAACAGCATTGGCCGCAAAATCACCTTCAGGCCTAGGATTGGCGCCATTCCGGCATGTGCCGGGTCAAAATCGAGATGATATACATCATGTCCTCCGCTGCATCGTTCCGCGTCGAAAAAGATTTGTTGGGCACCCTTGAAGTTCCTGCTGATGCTTACTACGGCATCCAGACACTGCGCGCTGCCAACAACTTCCACCTCTCCGGTGTTCCGCTGTCGCACTACCCGAAACTGGTAGTCGGCCTGGCGATGGTCAAGCAGGCCGCTGCTGACGCCAACCGAGAGCTGGGGCACCTGAGCGATGCCAAGCATGCTGCCATCAGCGCTGCTTGCGGTCGACTGATCAAAGGCGACTATCACGAGCAGTTCGTGGTCGACATGATCCAGGGTGGTGCAGGTACTTCCACCAACATGAACGCCAACGAAGTCATTGCCAACATCGCGCTGGAGGCCATGGGCCACCAGAAGGGTGAGTACCAGTACCTGCACCCGAACAACGATGTGAACATGGCGCAGTCGACCAACGACGCCTACCCGACTGCTATCCGTCTGGGCCTGCTGCTGGGACACGACGCCCTGCTGGCCAGCCTCGACAGCCTGATCCAGGCCTTCGCTGCCAAGGGTAAAGAGTTCGACCACGTACTGAAAATGGGCCGTACCCAGCTGCAGGACGCGGTGCCAATGACCCTGGGCCAGGAATTCCGTGCCTTCGCCACCACCATGACCGAAGACCTGCAGCGCCTGCGCTCGCTGGCTCCGGAACTGCTGACCGAAATCAACCTGGGCGGTACCGCCATCGGCACCGGCATCAACGCCGACCCTGGCTACCAAGCCCTGGCCGTACAGCGCCTGGCAATCATCAGCGGCCAGCCGCTGGTACCGGCTGCCGACCTGATCGAAGCCACCTCCGACATGGGCGCTTTCGTGCTGTTCTCGGGCATGCTCAAGCGTACTGCGGTCAAGCTGTCGAAGATCTGCAACGACCTGCGCCTGCTGTCCAGCGGCCCGCGTACCGGCATCAACGAGATCAACCTGCCAGCGCGTCAGCCAGGCAGCTCGATCATGCCAGGCAAGGTCAACCCGGTTATCCCGGAAGCCGTGAACCAAGTGGCCTTCGCCATCATGGGCAACGACCTGGCCCTGACCGTCGCCGCCGAAGGTGGCCAGCTGCAGCTGAACGTGATGGAGCCGCTGATCGCCTACAAGATCTTCGACTCGATCCGCCTGCTGCAACGCGCCATGGACATGCTGCGCGAACACTGCATCGTCGGCATCACTGCCAACGAACAGCGCTGCCGTGAACTGGTCGAGCACTCGATCGGCCTGGTCACCGCACTGAACCCGTACATCGGCTACGAAAACGCCACCCGTATCGCCCGCGTTGCCTTGGAAAGCGGCCGCGGTGTGCTGGAACTGGTACGCGAAGAGAAGCTGCTGGATGAAGAGATGCTTAACGACATCCTGCGTCCCGAAAACATGATCGCTCCACGTCTGGTTCCGCTGAAGGCGTAACCCGGCTGCTGCACACTGTCTCACCAGGTTAAGGGACTAGACACCTCTCAACCTTTCAAGGCCCGAGCCAATGCTTCGGGCCTTTTTTTTGCCTGATGGATTGTCGGCCCGGTTAGCGACCGGAATTACGGCACACTACTTGCTCCGTAATGCATCCCAAGCAAAGGGATTACCCAGCATGCTGCACAGCCACCTGACCACCCTCAACGCGGTTTCGCTGATCCTCAACGTCTTCCAGGCAGACGGTTGCGAGGCTTCGGCGCTGTTGGCCGGCAGCGGCATCGGCCCGGCAGACCTGGGGCTTGCCGATGCGCGCATCACTACCCAGCAGGAACTGCAGGTGTGCGCCAATGCCGTGGCCCGGCGCGAGGACATCGGCCTGGAACTGGGCCAACGTATGCATGTGTCGTGCTACGGCATGCTCGGTTACGCCTTGCTCTCCAGTGCCACTTTGGGTGACGCCCTGAGCCTGGCGTTGCAGTATCCGGCACTGCTGGGAACAGTCTTCAAGCTGCGCTTGCGCGACGATGGGCAGCGCGTGTGGTTCAGCGCCAGCGATTATCACGACAGCCCGGCGCTGAGCGCTTTCAACGCCGAATTCTGCCTGGTGTCGTTGAAGGTTATCTGCGACGACCTGCTCGGCCGCCCACTACCACTGCTGGGGGCCCGCTTCGAACACCCTCGCCCGGGTTACCATATGCGCTATGCCGGTGCTTTCCAGTGCCCCGTAAGTTTCGCTGCCGAGGACAACGCCTTCGCTTTCGAAAGGCGCTGGCTAGAGACGCCGTTGCCGCTGGCCGACCCGATCACCCACAAGGCCATGAGCGAACGCTGCCGACGCCTGAACCTGGAGTTCACCGGCCGGCAGGCCTGGCTGGGGAAAATTCGCCAACTACTGGCGCAACAACTGGACGCGGCCCCGGGGCTGGAAGGGCTGGCGCGGCAGATGAACTGCTCGTCGCGCACCCTGCGCCGGCATTTGCAGGCGCAGGGCTGCAGTTATCAACAGTTGCTGGATGAACTGAGGTTCGAGCGGGCCAAGCAGTTGCTGGCAGACGAGCAGATGCCGATCTACCGGATTGCCGAGACCTTGGGGTTCAGTGAAACAGCCAGTTTTCGGCATGCCTTCCAGCGCTGGAGCGGCGTGGCGCCCAGCCATTTTCGCGGTTGACCTGTTGCGCTCCCTTCGCGTGCGAGCCCGCGAAGGGGCCGGCACAAACAATGCGGCCAAACAGCTTGGCCATATCGATCCCCTTTTGGCCGTTTGCGTCGTTCTCCGTTACTGACCCGCCCATGACAATGGACCCACGCCAGTACCCACCGGAGAACAACAATGCTGACGATCTATTCCGATGACCACCGCCTGCACCATGGCCGCTGCGAGCTGATCGACGGCAAGCTGATGCCCTGCTTCGAAATGCCTTCGCGCGCTGACCATGTGCTCAATCAGGTGAAAAAGCGCAACCTGGGTGACATCCAGGGCCCCACCGACTTCGGCCGTGCGCCGCTTCTGCGTATCCACAGTGCCGACTACCTGGACTTCTTCGAAGGCGCCTGGGCGCGCTGGGCCGCCATGGGCCAGGAAGGCGACCTGCTGCCGTTCACCTGGCCTGCACGTACCCTACGCCAGGTAAAACCCACGGGCCTGCACGGCGAACTGGGCTACTACAGCTTCGATGCCGGCGCGCCGATTACCGCCGGTACCTGGCAGGCCGCCTACAGCGCCGCCCAGGTCGCCCTTACCGCTCAGGCAGCCATCCAGCAAGGCGCGCATTCCGCCTTTGCCCTGTGCCGCCCACCAGGGCATCACGCGGCTGGCGAAGTAATGGGTGGCTACTGCTACCTGAACAACGCCGCCATCGCCGCCCAGGCCTTCCTTGACCAGGGCCGGCGCAAGGTCGCCATCCTCGATGTCGACTACCACCATGGCAACGGCACCCAGGACATCTTCTACAGCCGCGACGACGTGTTTTTCGCCTCGATCCACGGCGACCCGCAGGACGAGTTCCCGTTCTTCCTCGGCTATGCCGATGAAACCGGTGAGGGTGCCGGCGAGGGCTGCAACATCAACTACCCCCTACCGGCCGGCAGCGACTGGGCAGCCTGGAGCGCCGCCCTAGAAGATGCCTGCCAGCGCATCGCCCGCTATGACGCCGACGTGCTGGTGATATCGCTGGGCGTGGACACCTTCAAGGACGACCCGATCTCGCAGTTCAAGCTGGACAGCCCTGACTATCTGGAAATGGGCAAGCGCATCGGTCAGCTCGGCAAGCCCACCCTGTTCGTGATGGAAGGCGGCTACGCTGTGGAAGAAATCGGTATCAACGCAGTCAATGTGCTGGAAGGCTTCCAGCGCGCCCAGCCAGGAGCCCGATAATGGTCCGACTCAAGCGCCTGCTCGCCCCGTTCATCGCTGCCACCCTGCTCACCGGAGCCCTGCAGGCCCAAGCCGAGCAGCGCACCCTGCGTGTGTATAACTGGTTCGATTACATCACCCCGCAGACCTTGACCGACTTCCAGAAGGACAGCGGCGTCAAGCTGGTATACGACATCTTCGATACCAACGAGGCCTTGGAGGCCAAGCTGCTAACCGGCAATTCCGGCTATGACGTGGTGGTACCGTCCAACGTGTTCCTCGCCAAGCAGATCGAAGCCGGGGTATTCCAGCCGCTGGACCGCAGCAAGTTGCCGAACTGGCAGCACCTGGACCCGTCGCTGATGAAGTTGATAGAAGCCAACGACCCAGGCAACAAGTTTGCTGTCCCGTACATGTACGGCACCGTGCTGATCGGCTTCAACCCGGCCAAGGTCAAGGCTGCGCTGGGCGACAACGCACCGGTAGACAGCTGGGACCTGATTTTCAAGGAAGAGAACATCGCCAAGCTCAAGCAGTGCGGTGTGGCCCTGCTCGACTCGCCGTCCGAGATTCTGCCGCTGGCCCTGCAGTATCTCGGCCTGCCACCGAACAGCGATAAACCGGCCGACTACAAGAAGGCCGAGGAGCTGATGCTGAAGATTCGTCCGCACATCACGTACTTCCACTCCTCGAAGTACATGGCTGACATGGCCAACGGCGATATCTGCGTGGCGGTGGGCTACAGCGGCAGCTTCTCGCAGGCCGCCAACCGCGCCAAGGAGGCAAAAAACGGCGTGGTGGTGGACATGCGCCTGCCCAAGGAGGGTGCGCCAATCTGGTTTGACATGCTGGCGATCCCTAAAAACGCGGCCAACCCGGATGATGCCCACGCGTTCATCAACTATCTGCTGCGCCCAGAGGTGATTGCGCCGATCAGCGATTTTGTCGGCTACCCGAACCCGAACAAGGATGCCACCGACAAGGTGAACCCGGCGATTCGCAACAACCCCAACCTGTACCCAACGCCAGAGGCAATGGCCAAGTTGTATACGCTCAAGCCGTTGGCCAGGGATGCCGAGCGGGCCAGGACTCGGGCCTGGACGCGGATCAAATCCGGAACCTGAGTTTGCTTCTTCGCGGGTGAACCCACAGGGCGTGCGCCGACCTCAGATGCGGCGCAGATCCTGTGAGAGCGGGTTCACCCGCGAAACGGCCGCCAAACCTTGCGCAATTTAATCAAGGCCTCGGCAATCTCCCCTTCCGGCACCGCAGCAAACCCCAGCACCAGCCCCGCGCGCTTATCCACAGGCACCTCGCTGTCCGCCAACCAGAAATTGCTCAGCGGCGTCACCTCCACCCCTACGGCCTCGGCCTTGGCCACCAGCGCCTGCTCCAGCGCAAAGTTATCCACATCCACTTTGACATGCAGACCCGCCGCCACCTCGGGCATGGCTCCCAAGCCCGGAACATCCACAGGCCAGCCGGCGCTCAGCACATTGCGCCGGCACAACGCCGCTTTACGCATACGCCGTATATGCCGCTGAAAATGCCCACGGGCCATGAACTCGGCCATCACGCACTGGCTGCTGACCTCCGAATGTCGCACCGCCAGCGCCCTGCCTTGGCTAAAGGCCTGCGCCAACTGCGGTGGCAGTACCAGGTAGCCCAGGCGCAGCGCCGGGAAGGCGATCTTGCCAAAGGTGCCGACGTACAGTACCCGACCATGCTGGTCTAGAGCCGCCAGCGGGGCGAGGGGCGCACCGCTGTAGCGGTACTCGCCATCGTAGTCATCCTCTATGACCCAGCCATCGTTGCGCTCAGCCCAGGCCAGCAACTCCAGACGACGTGCCAGGCTCATGGTCACTCCGGTCGGGTACTGGTGCGCAGGTGTGACATAGACCAGTCGGCAATCAGCCACTTGCCCCAGCCGATTGCAGTCCATTCCCTCTTCATCCACCGGCACACCGGACACCCTGGCACCGGCCAATGCAAAGGCGTGACCAGCCGCCCGATAGCCTGGGTTTTCCACAGCCACCGTGTCGCCAGGCTGCAACAGCAACTGTGCACAAAGGCTGATTGCCTGCTGCGCGCCACTGGTGATCACAATTTGTTCAGCCGTGCAGCTCAACCCTCTTGACCGTCGCAGGTAGGCGGCGACCAGCTCGCGCAATGCAGGCTCGCCTGCGGGGTCACCATAGCCCAAATGCGCAGGAGATGGATTGCGCCAGAAACCCGCCTGCAGCTTGGCCCAAACGTCAAATGGGAACAAATCGAACGCAGGTATGCCGACGCGAAATGCACGTGGCGCGCCACTTCTCGGCGGCGGCAAGTGGTTATTTTTCAGGCGCTGCAAAGGCTCGCTGAGAGGACGCTTGCTGGATAAATCCTCAGTATCATCAGAGCAAAATGTGGATAAACCTGTTGATAACCCCCGGGATAACCCTGTGGATACTTGTGTGGATAATTTCGGCAGCCGACTGACGTATGTGCCATCGCCGACCCGGCTCTCGATGTAGCCCTCGGCATAGAGTTGGTCGTAAGCACGCACTACGCTGTTGCGTGACAACGCCAGCATAGCGGCCAGATCACGACTGGCCGGCAACCGCGTGCCACTGCTCAGGCGCCCGTCCAGTACGCGTGCGCGCAGCGCCTGGTAGAGCTGCTGGCTCAGCCCGCGGCGACGATCCAAGGCGATCCCGGCGGGGTCGAAAGGCAGGATGAGGGGGCGTTCGCTCATGGCATTGGACCTATGAAAACAGCTAGGAATGGCTCTTACCCAGAGCCAATAGCCTGCCTAGGATGAAGCCATTCCACAAGGACCCCAGCCATGTACAACAGCAAGCCCCACCAGGAACACGACCTCGCTCGCCTGCATCAGCATATGCTCGACACCCGCCTGGCCGTGCTGGTCAGCCACGGCGAACAAGGCCTGCTGGCCACGCACCTTCCGGTTCTGGTGGATACCGCCGAAGGCGAATTCGGTACCGTCTATGCTCACCTGGCACGCGCCAATCGCCAATGGCAGGACCTGGCGCTGGGGGCTGAAGCGATGCTGGTGTTCCCTGGGGCCGATGCCTATGTCAGCCCCAGCTACTACCCGAGCAAGGCCGATAACCCCAAAGTCGTGCCGACCTGGAACTACCTGGCCGTGCACGCCTATGGCGCGGCTGAAGTGATCCACGACGCGGAGCCACTGCTGGCGATTGTCAGCCGCCTAACCGACCGGCATGAGCGCGGCCGCAGTGAACCGTGGAAAGTCACCGATGCCCCCGCCGACTACCTCGACGGCATGCTGCGCGCCATCGTCGGTATTCGCCTGCCGATCACCCGCCTGCAAGGCGCGCGCAAGCTCAGCCAGAACCGCTCCGAACAGGACATCATCGGCGTGCGCGAAGGCCTGAGCGCCAGCCCCGATCAAATGGACAACCAACTCGCCGCGCACATGCGCCAACTGTAAGGGAATAACCCCATGCCCAGCGTTACCCTGCGCCCCGTCACCGCTCAAGATCACGCCGCCTGGCATGCCCTGTGGCAAGCCTACCTGCACTTCTACGAAACCGAGCTCGCCGATGACGTCAGCCTCAGCACCTGGCAGCGCCTGCTCGATCCCAGCGAACCCACCCATTCGGCGCTAGCCTGGATCGATGGCAAGGCCGTGGGAATGGTCAACTTCATCTACCATCGCTCCAACTGGAGCATCGAGAATTCCTGCTACCTGCAGGACCTATTTGTGGATAGCACGCAGCGCGGACTGGGTATTGGCCGCCAGCTGATCGAGCACGTCTACACCACTGCCAAGGCCGACAACTGCATCAAGGTGCACTGGCTGACCCACGAAACCAACGCCACCGCCATCAGCCTGTACCAACAGGTTGCCGAGCGCTCGGGCTTCATTCAATTCCGCAAAGGCTTGTAGGTTGAACATGACAGATGCACTGAACTGGAAACCCGCCGCAACGCCCCAGGCCGAGCCGATAGAGGGCCGCTTCATTCGCCTGGAAAAGCTTGAGCCCGCACGCCATGGCGATGACCTCTGGGAGGTACTGCAAGGCCCGAGCTCAGACCCCGTGCTATGGGACTACCTACCCTATGGCCCATTCAGCGAACGTGCCGCTTTCGACCACTGGCTGGAAGGTAACGCCGCAGGCCGCGACCCGCTGTACTACACCGTCATCGACCGCCCCAGCGGCCAGGCCCAGGGAATTCTCAGCCTGATGTCGATCGTGCCCGACCACGGCCGCATCGAAATCGGCCACATCGCCTTCGGCGCTGCCATGCAACGCACGCCAAAGGGCACCGAGGCGGTGTACCTGCTGGGCAAACTGGGCTTCGAGCTGGGTAACCGCCGGCTGGAGTGGAAGTGCAACAACGCCAACGCCCGCTCCAAGCGCGCGGCGGAGCGCTTTGGTTTTGTGTTCGAAGGGGTGTTCCGCAAGCACCTGGTCGTGAAAGACCACAACCGCGATACGGCGTGGTATTCGATTACCGATGATGAGTGGCCGCAAGTGGCTGCTGGGTTTGAGCGGTGGTTGAGCGAAACGAATCAGCAACCGGGTGGGCAGGTTGAAACCCTTGAGGTGTGCCGCAAAGGCTGAAAAAAAGGGGAGCATCCGCTCCCCAGAGGTAAACCGCTTGTAGATGAAGGGGGCTGAATCAGCCCTCGATCTCGATCAGGATCTCACCCGGCGTCACACGGTCGCCCTTGGCCACATGGATGGCCACGACCTTGCCAGCGATGGCGGCCTGCACTTCGGTCTCCATCTTCATGGCTTCGGTGATCAGCACCGCTTGGCCGGCCTTGACCATGTCGCCTTCCTTGACCAGCACATCGACGATGTTGCCTGGCATGTTGGTGCTGACGTGGCCCGGCGCGCTCGCTTGCTTGCGCTTGCTGCCGCCACCGCCGACAAACTCGTTGAGCGGCTCGAACACCACTTCTTCGGGCATGCCGTCGATCGACAGGTAGAAGTGACGCTTGCCTTCGGCCTTCACACCCACGCCAGTAATGTCGACGCGGTAGGTTTCGCCATGCACGTCAATGACGAACTCGGTCGGTACGCCTTCCCCGCCAGGGGCCGCCACGGCACCGGCTTCCGGAATCGGCAGCAGGGCTTCAGGGGTCAGCGTGCCGGCTTCGCGCTCTTCAAGGAACTTGCGGCCGATGTCCGGGAACATGGCAAAGGTCAGCACGTCTTCTTCGCAACGCGCCAGGGCGCCGATGTCGCCACGCAGCTTGGCCATTTCCGGCTTCAGCAGGTCGGCTGGGCGCACGTCGATCACTTCCTCGCTGCCGATGGCCTGGCGGCGCAGTTGCTCGTTGACCACGCCCGGGGCCTTGCCGTAACCGCCTTGCAGGTACAGCTTCACCTCGTTGGTGATGGTCTTGTAGCGCTCGCCGGCCAGCACGTTGAAGAACGCCTGGGTACCAACGATCTGCGAAGTCGGGGTTACCAACGGCGGGAAACCAAGGTCTTCACGCACACGCGGGATCTCGGCCAGTACTTCGTTCATGCGGTTGAGCGCGCCCTGCTCCTTGAGCTGGTTGGCGAGGTTGGAAATCATGCCGCCCGGCACTTGGTTGACCTGCACACGCGTGTCCACGGCGGTGAACTCGCTCTCGAACTGGTGGTACTTCTTGCGCACGGCATAGAAGTACAGGCCGATTTCCTGCAGCAGTTCCAGGTCCAGGCCGGTGTCGAACTCGCTGCCTTTGAGCGCAGCAACCATCGACTCGGTACCCGGGTGGCTGGTGCCCCAGGCGAAGCTGGAGATGGCGGTGTCGATGTGGTCAGCGCCGTTTTCCACAGCCTTGAGCTGGCACATGGCAGCCAGGCCGGCGGTGTCGTGCGAGTGGATGAACACCGGCAGCGACTGCTCGGCCTTCAGCGCCCGGACGAGTTCGCCGGTAGCGAACGGCGTCAGCAGGCCGGCCATGTCCTTGATCGCGATCGAGTCACAACCCATGGCTTCCATCTGCTTGGCCTGGTTCACGAAGGCTTCGATGGTATGCACCGGGCTGACGGTGTAGGCGATGGTGCCCTGAGCGTGTTTACCGGCAGCCTTGACCGCCTCGATGGCCACACGCAGGTTACGCACGTCGTTCATGGCGTCGAAAATGCGGAACACGTCAATGCCGTTGACCGCCGCCTTGGCAACGAAGGCCTTGACCACGTCATCGCTGTAGTGGCGGTAGCCCAGCAGGTTCTGGCCGCGCAGCAGCATTTGCAGGCGGGTGTTGGGCAGCGCTGCACGCAGCTTGCGCAGTCGCTCCCACGGGTCTTCCTTGAGGAAGCGCACACAGGCGTCGAAAGTGGCGCCGCCCCACATTTCCAGCGACCAGTAGCCAACCTTGTCGAGCTTGTCGCAGATCGGCAGCATGTCTTCGGTACGCATGCGGGTAGCCAGCAGGGACTGGTGGGCGTCGCGCAGGATCGTGTCGGTTACGTGAATTTTCTTGGACATTATGGGGTTCCTCACAGGCCTGCGTGGGCGGCGATGGCGGCGGCGATGGCCAGGGCCAGCTCTTCGGGTTTGCGCTTGATCGAGTAGTTGGTCAGTTCCGGGTGGCTTTCAACGAAGCTGGTGTTGAACTGGCCGCTACGGAATTCCGGATTGCGCAGAATTTCCTGGTAGTACGCGGCGGTGGTCTTCACCCCTTGCACGCGCATGTCGTCCAGGGCCCGCAGGCCGCGGTCCATGGCTTCTTCCCAGGTCAACGCCCACACCACCAGTTTCAGGCACATGGAGTCGTAGAACGGTGGAATGGTGTAGCCGGTGTAGATCGCCGTATCGGTACGCACGCCCGGGCCACCGGGGGCGTAGTAACGGGTGATCTTGCCGAAGCTGGGCAGGAAGTTGTTTTTGGGGTCTTCCGCGTTGATACGGAACTGCAGCGCATAACCGCGGTGCTGGATATCTTCCTGCTTCACCGAAAGCGGCAGGCCAGACGCAATGCGGATCTGCTCACGGACAATGTCGATACCGGTAATTTCTTCGGTGATGGTGTGTTCCACCTGCACCCGGGTGTTCATTTCCATGAAGTACACCTCGCCATCGGCGAGCAGGAACTCCACGGTACCGGCGTTCTCGTAGTTCACCGCCTTGGCTGCACGCACCGCCAGGTCGCCGATGTAGGCGCGCTGCTCGGGGGTGAGCTGTGGGCTTGGGGCAATTTCGATGAGCTTCTGGTTACGGCGCTGGATCGAGCAGTCGCGCTCGAACAGGTGCACCACGTTGCCGAAGCTGTCACCGAGGATCTGCGCTTCGATGTGCTTGGGGTTGACGATGCACTTTTCCAGGAACACTTCGGCCGAACCAAAGGCCTTGGTCGCCTCGGAAATTACCCGTGGGAAGTTCTGTTCCAGTTCTTCACGGCTGTTGCAGCGACGAATGCCTCGGCCGCCACCACCGGAGGTAGCCTTGAGCATCACCGGGTAACCAATGCGCTCACCCTCACTCAGGGCTTCATGGATATCGGCCACGTTGCCTTCAGTGCCCGGGGTTACCGGCACACCAGCGGCGATCATGGTGCGGCGCGCTTCGGTCTTGTCGCCCATGCGGCGAATCACGTCGGCGGCCGGGCCGATGAACTTGATTCCGCGCTCGGCGCAGATCTCTGCCAGTTCGGCGTTTTCCGACAGGAAACCATAGCCCGGGTGCAGGGCATCGCAGCCTGTTTCCACAGCCAGGTTCACCAGCTTGCGCGGGTTCAGGTAACCGGCCAGTGGCTCGGCACCAATGCTGTGTGCTTCGTCGGCACGCTTGACATGCAAGGCGTGGCGGTCGGCGTCGGAATAGATCGCTACCGAGCGAATGCCCATCTCGGCGCAGGCACGCACGATCCGAACTGCGATTTCACCCCGGTTGGCGATCAGGATTTTTTTTATCACTGGAGTCTTCCCAAAGCCGTAGGAACAGTCGAGCCGGTTCTACCGGTCGGCGCGTGACCAGACGTTGCTGGCCAGTCGCACATTCACCCTAGCGCTGTAGGTCGATAAACAAAAATCAATATTTGTTAGGGGCTGTATTAGCAAAAGCTTATAGTTAGGTAACAAGGTATTGCCGAAGAGCCCCTATAAAATGCGTAAGTCCTTGATGCGTATGACTTTGCGTCAATTGCAGATCTTCAATGAGGTATGCGATTTGCGTTCTTATAGCCGGGCGGCCGAGGAGATGGCGCTGACGCAACCCGCCGTAAGTCTACAAATCCGCCAGCTTGAAGAGCTGATTGGCCAGCCGCTGTTCGAGTATGTGGGCAAAAAGCTGTACCTGACCGAAGCGGCCGAGGCCCTGCAGCGCGCCAGCCGTGACATCTTCGGGCGGCTGGAGAGCCTGGACATGCAGTTGTCGGACATGCAGGGCTCACTGCAGGGGCAGTTGAAGCTGGCGATCGAGTCCAGTGCCAAGTACTTCGTGCCACACCTGTTCGCCGCCTTCAAGCAGCGTCACCCGGAGGTCAACCTGACCCTCACGGTGGTCAACCGCGCTCAGGCCATCCGCCGCCTTTCCGACAACCGCGACGACCTGATCATCATGTCCATGGTGCCGCAGGACATGGGCCTGGAGTTTCTGCCGTTCCTCAACAACCCGATAATTGCCGTTGCTCCCCCCGAGCACCCGCTGTGCAAACTGGAACAACTGCGCCTGCAGGATCTGGAGCCTCACACCCTGCTGGTGCGCGAGCAGGGCTCGGGCACGCGCAAGGCGTGTGAAGAGTACTTCAAGGACAAGCGCGTGCACTTCACCCAAACCCTCGAAGTGGCCTCGGCCGATGCCCAACGCGAATGCGTGATCGCCGGGCTGGGCATCGCCCTGTTGACCCGCCATGCGGTGAACCTCGAGCTGGCTACGGGCGTACTGAAAGAGCTGCCCGTGGAGGAGCTGCCCCTGTACCGCAGTTGGTGCGTGGTTCAGGCCAAGGCCAAGCGGCAGTCACCGGTGGCCTTGGCCTTTCTGGCGTTCATCCGCGGCGAACGTGCGTTGATCAGCGCGCTGGTTGAGCGTTTTTCGGGGAAATTGCCGCCGACGCCTGCCACACCGTGAGTTCCTGCAGCTCGGGGTAATCCGCCAAGTCGCGCAGCAGCTGCCGCTGGTCGCAATAGCTCTCGATCGCGCGGCGGTACTCCATGCGGCGCTGGTCCTTTTCCTGCTGCTTGCGAGCTTTGGCGTTGGGTTGGTACGTTCCGTCGAAGTCACGAGCCATTGCCTGTCTCCCAGATAGGATGCGGGAACTTCAGACTGGCCTTAGAGGTTTACGGTTTGGCTGAGGAATGGTGACAAAATCGTGAATCTTCACTGCCTGTGCCAGCCATAAGGCCAGCACAGGCCATTCATCTCAATCGTCGGTAGCCTTGATCGACTTGGGCGACAAACGCAGGCTGCGCAAGCTGCGCTTCACGCTCTTGAGGTGGTTGACCAGGCTCGGCCCGCGCGCCATGGCCACGCCCATGGCCAGCACGTCGATCACTACCAGGTGGGCGATCCGCGAGGTCAGCGGGGTATAGATTTCGGTGTCTTCATGCACGTCGATCGCCAGGTTGACGGTCGACAACTCGGCCAGAGGCGTCTGGCTGGGGCACAGGGTTATCAGGTTGGCACCGCTCTCACGCACCAGGTTGGCGGTGATCAGCAGGTCTTTGGAGCGGCCCGACTGGGAAATGCACACCGCCACATCGCCTGGTTTCAGGGTAACGGCCGACATTGCCTGCATGTGCGGGTCGGAATATGCCGCCGCGCTGAGCAGCAGGCGGAAGAACTTGTGCTGGGCATCGGCCGCCACCGCGCCGGAGGCACCAAACCCGTAGAACTCCACACGCTGCGCCTGGGCCATGGCGCTCACCGCCTGTTGCAGCGCCTGCGGGTCGAGATGCTCGCGCACTTCCATCAGGGTGTGCAGGGTGGTGTCGAAAATCTTCAGGCTGTAGTCGGCGACCGAGTCGTCTTCATGGATGGCGAACTGGCCGAAACTGGCCCCGGCAGCCAGGCTTTGCGCCAGCTTCAGCTTCAGGTCCTGAAAGCCCGAGCAGCCGATGGCTCGGCAGAATCGCACGATGGTCGGCTCGCTGATACCCACGCTGTGCGCCAAGTCGGCCATTGAGCTGTGCATGACGGCAGCCGGGTCGAGCAGCACATGGTCGGCCACTTTCAATTCCGATTTGCGCAGCAGGTGGCGCGATTGGGCGATATGTTGCAACAGATTCACGGGCGGGACTCGGTTATGATCGGCTGGCCGGGTTGTAGCTTTCTTGTAGTTATACTACATGGACGCCAACCCGCCCAGTTAAACGAACGTGGAGAGTGGCGGTTTGACTATTCCTTGCGACATTCTGGTCTTCGGCGGCACCGGCGATCTGGCCCTGCACAAATTGCTTCCGGCGCTCTACCACCTGTTCCGCGAGGCCCGTCTGAACCCTGCCGTGCGGGTCATCGCGCTGGCCCGACGCAACTTGCCACGCAACGACTACCTGAAACTCGCCGAACGCCATTGCCGTGCACAGGTTGCCCGCAGCGACTTCGACGAAGAAGTCTGGCAGCGGTTTTCCGCGCGGCTCGACTATTTTCCCATGGATGCCTCGCAGAGCGCCGACTTTGGCCGCCTGGCACGCTACCTGGGCGAGCCAGGCGGGCTGACGCGCATCTTTTACCTGGCCACGGCACCCAACCTGTTCGTACCGATTGCCAACCACCTGCGCGTTGCCGGCCTGGCCGACAGCGAAGCGCGCATCGTGCTGGAAAAGCCCATCGGCCACTCGCTGGAATCGGCCACTGCCATCAACGAAGCGATTGGCGCGGTGTTCGAGGAAAACCAGGTGTTCCGCATCGACCACTACCTGGGCAAGGAAACCGTGCAGAACCTGATGGCGCTGCGCTTCGCCAACGCCCTGCTGGAGCCGGTGTGGCGCAACAGCCAGGTCGATCATGTGCAGATCAGCGTCTGCGAAACGCTGGGTGTAGAGAACCGCGGTGCCTACTACGACCGCGCCGGGGCAATCCGCGACATGCTGCAAAACCACCTTCTGCAGCTGCTGTGCCTGGTGGCCATGGAGCCACCGGCGCAGTTCGAGGCCGAGGCGGTACGCGACGAAAAGGTGAAGATCCTGCGCGCGCTCAAGCCGATCACCGGCCAGGACGTGCAGGACAAGACCGTGCGCGGCCAGTATGGGGCCGGGCGAATCGGCGGCCAGGAAGTGCCGGCCTACTACTTCGAAAAGGACGTCGACAACGACAGCGACACTGAAACCTTCGTCGCTATCGAGGCCCACATCGACAACTGGCGCTGGGCGGGCGTGCCGTTCTACTTGCGTACCGGAAAGCGCATGGCGCGGCGTTCGTCGCAGATCGTCATCCAGTTCAAACCGGTACCGCACGAGCTGTTCAGCGGGGGCCAAGTCAACCAGTTGCTGATTCAGCTGCAACCGGACGAACGCATCAGCCTGCGCATGATGACCAAGAGCCCGGGCAAAGGCATGCGCCTGGAGCCGGTGGACCTGGACTTGAACCTGGCTCAGGTATTCAGCCAGACTCGTCGCTGGGAAGCCTACGAGCGCCTGTTGCTGGATGTGCTGGAAGGCGATTCGACACTGTTCATGCGCCGCGACGAAGTGGAAGCAGCCTGGGCCTGGGTCGATTCCATGCTCAAGGGCTGGGAAGAGCACTTTCAGGCACCTCGGCCCTACGCTGCTGGCAGCAATGGCCCGGAGCAGGCCAATCAGTTGCTGGCACATACCGGCAGGGCATGGTTGCGCTGAGCACCCTGCACCCATCGTGAAAACCAGAACCGTCCTGGCCGATGGGTGGCAGCGCGAGAGGTGAACATTTATACAGTAGGCATTTGCCCCTGCCCTTGCCTCGCCCTAGAATGGCCCGATGCGCACAGACGACCTCTCCCTCCTGCTGAACTCCCTCAACGATGCCCAACGCCAGGCCGTAGCGGCCACGCTGGGGCGTCAACTGGTGCTTGCCGGCGCCGGTTCCGGTAAAACCCGCGTGCTGGTGCACCGCATCGCCTGGTTGATCCAGGTGGAGCAGGCCTCGCCGCACTCGATCCTGTCGGTGACCTTCACCAACAAGGCCGCAGCAGAAATGCGCCAGCGGATCGAGCAACTGCTGGGCATCAACCCGGCAGGCATGTGGGTCGGCACCTTCCACGGCCTCGCCCATCGCCTGCTTCGGGCTCACTGGCAGGAAGCGCGGCTGGTGCAGAACTTTCAGATCCTCGACAGCGACGACCAGCAGCGTCTGATCAAGCGGGTGATGCGCGAGCTGGGCCTGGACGAGCAGAAGTGGCCAGCACGCCAGGCCCAATGGTTCATCAACGGACAGAAGGACGAGGGCCTGCGCCCGCAGCATATTCAGGCTGGCGGCGACCTGTTCCTGGCGACCATGCGCGAAGTCTATACCGCCTACGAACAGGCCTGCGAACGTGCCGGTGTCATCGATTTCTCCGAACTGCTGCTCCGCGCCCTGGACCTGTGGCGCGACCACCCCGGCCTGCTGGAGCACTACCAGCGGCGCTTCCAACATGTGCTTGTAGACGAGTTCCAGGACACCAACGCCGTTCAGTACGCCTGGCTACGCTTGCTGGCGCGTGGTGGTGCCAGCCTGATGGCGGTGGGCGATGATGATCAGTCGATCTACGGCTGGCGTGGCGCCAAGATCGAGAACATTCACCAATACACCGCCGATTTCCCCGACGCCGAAATGATCCGCCTGGAGCAGAACTACCGCTCCACCGGCGGCATCCTCAAGGCGGCCAACGCACTGATCGCCAACAACAGCGGCCGCCTGGGCAAGGAGCTGTGGACCGACATGGGCGAAGGCGAACCGCTGACCCTGTACGCGGCCTACAACGAGCATGACGAAGCGCGCTACGTGGTCGAAACCATTGAAAGCCTGGTCAAGCAGGGGAATACGCGTAACGAAATCGCCATTCTGTACCGCTCCAACGCCCAGTCGCGGGTGCTGGAAGAAGCCTTGCTGCGCGAACGCATTCCCTACCGGATCTATGGCGGCCAGCGTTTCTTCGAACGCGCCGAAATCAAGAACGCCATGGCATACCTGCGGTTGATCGAGGGGCGTGGCAACGATGCCGCCCTGGAACGGGTAATCAATGTGCCGCCGCGCGGCATTGGCGAAAAAACCGTCGAGGCCATCCGCGAGCACGCCCGCCACAGCCAGCTCTCCATGTGGGAAGCCATGTGCCAGCTGCTGGCCGCCAAGGCCCTGAAAGGCCGCGCCGCCAGTGCCCTGGGCGCCTTCGTCGAGCTGATCGAGGGGCTGGCGACCAAGGTGGTGGACATGCCGCTGCATACCATGACCCAGACCACTATCGAGCAGTCCGGACTGATCACCTATCACCAGGAAGAAAAGGGTGAAAAAGGCCAGGCACGGGTAGAAAACCTTGAGGAACTGGTCAGCGCAGCGCGCAACTTCGAATCCACAGAAGAAGACGCCGACCTCTCGCCGCTTTCCGCCTTCCTTGGCCACGCCTCGCTGGAAGCCGGCGATACCCAAGCCGACGAGCATGAAGACAGTATCCAGCTGATGACCCTGCACAGCGCCAAGGGTCTGGAGTTCCCGTATGTGTTCCTGGTGGGTATGGAAGAAGGCCTGTTCCCGCACAAGATGAGCCTGGAAGAACCTGGCCGCCTGGAAGAGGAACGCCGCCTGGCCTATGTGGGCATCACCCGAGCCATGCGCCAACTGGTGATGACCTACGCCGAAACACGTCGCCTGTACGGCAGTGAGACCTACAACAAGGTGTCGCGTTTCGTACGCGAGATTCCGGCGGGTCTGGTTCAGGAAGTGCGCCTGTCCAACAGCGTCAGCCGCCCGTTCGGCGGCGCGAAAACGGCCTCCAACAGCAACTTGTTCGCCAACGCCAGCATTCCACAGACCGCCTTCAACCTCGGCCAGCGGGTGCAGCATGCGGTGTTTGGCGAGGGTGTAATCCTCAACTTCGAGGGCTCCGGCGCGCAGGCACGGGTGCAGGTGAATTTTGCCGAAGGCAGCAAGTGGCTGATGCTGGGGTACGCCAAGCTCGAGGCCCTCTGAACCTGCCACTGGCTGCACCTGCAAGAGCCTGGACTGCCAGGTTTGCAACTTCAGGCAAAAGCTCGAAACATTATGTTGCTGGTCATGCGGCCACGAACCTGTGCAACATGATGCGCGTGCAATCCACAATAGGGGATATCCCACTTATGCAACGTTTTCTTAGCATCGCTCTGGCGCTCTGCGTCGGCCTGACGCTGAGCCTGGACGCCAACGCCAAGCGTTTCGGCGGCGGCAAGAGCTCGGGCTCCGCGCCTATCCACCAGACCCGCCAGGCCACGCCAACCACGCCTGCCGCCGCGCCGACCGCTCCTGGTCGTGCAGCTCCGGCGGCCAGCGGTGCTTCGCGCTGGTTGGGCCCACTCGCCGGCCTGGCCGCGGGTGGCCTGCTGGCGTCCATGTTCATGGGCGACGGTTTCGAAGGCTTCCAGATCATGGACTTCCTGATCATTGCGCTCATCGCCTTCCTGGTGTTCCGCTTCATCGCCGCACGCCGTCGCCAGCAGCAGCCGCAAATGGCCATGCCGGGCCACGCACCCATGCAGCGTGAAGCTCACGGTCAGCCTGCCCAGCCGTCGATCTTCGGTGGTTCGGCTGCGCCTGCCGCCGCCGCTGCCCCGGTGATCAACGCCCCAGCCTGGTTCAATGAGCAGAGCTTCCTGGCTGCCGCCCGTAACCACTTCCAGTCGCTGCAGCAGCACTGGGATGCCAATGAAATGGACAAGATCGCCGAGTTCGTCACCCCGCAAATGCTTGAGTTCCTCAAGCGCGAGCGTGCCGAACTGGGTGACGGCTTCCAGTCCACCTACATCGATAACCTCGAAGTGCAGCTGGACGGCGTCGACGATCGCGCCGACCGCACCGACGCTACCCTGACCTTCCGTGGCGTGTCGAAGAACTCGCGCTTCGACCAAGGCGAAGTGTTCAGCGAAAGCTGGCACATGGTTCGCGCCCCGGGCGAGAACCAGCCGTGGCTGGTTGCCGGTATCCGTCAAAACGGCTAACCGCTGAGTGCTGCACCAAAAACCCCGGACCTGCTCCGGGGTTTTTGCTTTTGCCAGAGTGGCCTACTAGGGTATAACGCGCAGCGTTGTCATCTAGGTCAGAGGAAGTGAACCGTGGAAGAAGTGATCGAACAACTCCGTGAAGCCAATGAGCCGGTACCGGTGCCTCTGGAGCTGCCCGATGAGGACCAGCTGGTAGAGATCGAAGAACAGCTGTTCATTAACATTCCATACGTGTTCAAGGAATTTCTGCTAACCGTGAGTGACGTGGTTTACGGCTCCCTTGAGCCCGTGACCTGTACTGACCCACATTCACACACGTACCTGCCAGAAGTTGCCGCTACCGCTTGGGATGCGGGCGTACCCCGTGAGCTGATCCCGTTGTGCCAGGACGGCGACGACTATTACTGCGTCGAAGAAGACGGAACCGTGGTGCTGTGGAGCGCAGAAGACGAAATCGTCGGCGAGGAAAGCTGGGAATCGGTGTGGCACTGGGCGCGGGATGTCTGGCTGGAGAGCTGATTCAACCCTGGATGAGGCCGAGACCGGGCCGTATGGCTTGGTGCCATCTATGTAGTAAAATCGCCAGGCTTTCTGCGTCTGGCGACATCGCTACCGCTCCATCCCCTCGGACGACGGTGAAAGCTTGCGCAGGGAGCGTGATCCCTTCTCAGTGCGAATTCTCGCGGCTGTTTTCCAGCGTCTCGAGCAAGGCAATCTGCATCCGCGTATGCACGCGGATGAACCAGCGCCACAACAGCGCCACCACCACCGCAGCCACTACGGCAATGACCAGCAGCAATTCATTGGTCGGCAGGATGCTCGCCGACAACGCTGATAGCAGCAAGAAAATCACCAGCAGCGACAAGAGCGGAATGACCTCGGCAATCACACGGCGCACACGCTGGGTATGCCGCCCGGCCATTTCCGGTTTCACACCCATCTCCGCCAGCAGCATCGACAGCGCCTTGAGTTTGCGGTACGCGGCGATCAAAAATGGCAGCGACAGCAACAACGCCGCGCCCCAGATCACTGCTTTCTGTTGGCTGGCATCGCTTACCCATTCACTGAGCCAGTTGCCGATACGCCCGGCGAAGTAGCCACCACTGAAGAAGATGGCGATGACCAACGCCAGATTAACCCCCACCTGCAACAGAATGCGCCGGATCATGGCCGCCACCATGGCGCTCTCGCCCTGCGGCTGAATGTTGCGCAGCCACTCGCCATATAACGACAACACCCGCGCCAGGCGGCGGGGCACCACATTGCCCAGCTTCTGCGACAGCGGGTCGGCAGCACGGATCAGGTACGGCGTCAGCAGCGTGGTGATTGCCGATACGGCGACCGCCACCGGGTAGAGGAAGTCGCTGGTTACCTGCAGGGTCATGCCCAGTGCAGCGATGATGAAAGAGAACTCCCCGATTTGCGAAAGGCCCATGCCCACGCGCAACGAGGTCCGTCCGTCATTGCCTGCAATGAACGCCCCCATGCCGCAGGACAGCATCTTGCCCAGTACTACGGCAAGGGTGATGACCACGATTGGCCAGGCGTAGTCGACCAGTACCTGCGGGTCGATCATCAGACCGATGGCAACGAAGAAGATGGCGCTGAACAGGTCGCGTACCGGCTCGATCAGACGCTCGATCTTCAGCAACTGGCGCGACTCGGCCATGATCGCGCCGATCAGGAAGGCGCCTAACACCATGCTGTACTCCAGTTTCACTACCAGCAGGCAGAAGCCGAAACACAGGCCCAGCACGGTAATCAGCAACATCTCGTTGCTTTCGAACTTGGCCACATAGGCCAACAGCCTTGGCACCAGCAGGATGCCGATGACCAAGGCAACGATCATGAACAGCGACAGCTTGCCGACGGTGGAGAACACCTCGCCCGAGCTGACCGTGCCGCTGACGGCGATGCCCGAGAGCAGGGCGATGATGCCGATGCCAAGGATGTCCTCGACGATCAACACACCGAAGATCAGCTGGGCAAAGCGCTCGTTTTTCATCTTCAGGTCGTTGAGCGCCTTGACGATGATGGTGGTCGAAGAAATGGCCAGGATGGCGCCAAGGAACAGTGAGTCCATGGTGTTCCAGCCGAACCAGCGGCCGATCTCGAAACCGATCCAGATCATCAGCACGATTTCCAGGAACGCCGCGATAAATGCAGTAGCCCCCACCTTGAACAGCTTGCGCAAGCTGAACTCAAGCCCCAGACAGAACATCAAGAAGATCACCCCCAGTTCGGCCAGGGTCTTGATGGTGTCTTCATCGTGGATCAGGCCGAACGGCGGGGTGTGCGGGCCGATGATGAAGCCGGCGACAATGTAGCCCAGCACCACCGGCTGCTTGAACCGGTGGAACAGAATGGTCACCACGCCAGCGACCAGCATGATGACTGCCAGGTCCTGGATGAAGCTGATGGCATGCATGGCGTGATACTCCTTTTCTCGTCTTTTTCTGGATGCCTGGGCAGACCGCTCCGCTGCCAAGGCGTCCT
Source organism: Pseudomonas sp. BN607 (assembly GCF_029871175.1). Classification (NCBI taxonomy): domain Bacteria; kingdom Pseudomonadati; phylum Pseudomonadota; class Gammaproteobacteria; order Pseudomonadales; family Pseudomonadaceae; genus Pseudomonas; species Pseudomonas sp. BN607. The sequence continues at coordinate 150,181 of NZ_SSOE01000022.1, read as the reverse complement.
TGAGCGAGCAGCACGTACATACTGTATTGAATGCCGGAAGGCCCACATTGCATGGGCGTACTCAGGGTAACATCGCGATACGCGGCAAAAAGCCGATGCAATATGCAGAAACAGATCGGCCGGAAAAGCACCGCTGATGGCATGATCAGCGTGACGATGGCGCGTCAGCCAACGTCCCGTATCCGCAAGGCATATTCAAAAGAGGGGAACAGAAGTGTCAGCAGATAACGCCCTCCACTCGCCCGATTCAGCGCAACCTAACCGTGAGCACACTATGGAACCTGGAAACGCCCAGCTGAGCATGACCGTCCTGATGACCCCGGACATGGCCAACTTTTCTGGCAACGTACATGGCGGCACCCTGCTCAAGTACCTCGACGAGGTGGCCTACGCGTGCGCCAGCCGCTATGCCGGCAGTTATGTGGTGACTTTGTCGGTAGACCAGGTGATCTTCCGCGAACCGGTACATGTAGGAGAGCTGGTGACCTTCCTGGCATCGGTCAACTACACCGGCAACACCTCGATGGAGGTGGGTATCAAGGTGGTGACCGAAAACATCCGCGAGCGCTCGGTGCGCCATTCGAACAGTTGCTTCTTCACCATGGTCGCGGTCGACGACAACCGCCGGCCGGTGCCGGTGCCGCCGCGCCAGCCGCACACCAGCGAAGAAAAGCGCCGCTTCCTGCAAGGCCAGCAGCGCCGCCAGATTCGTCAGGAGCTGGAAAAGCGCTACCAGGACCTGAAAACCGACGCCAACTAGAACGCCAGCAACTGCGCCTCGAAGCGCACCCGTGGATGCGCGATACGGTCCTGGGCCCGAATTAGCTGCAGTTCGTAGCTGGCGCAGGCCTGGGTTTCCAGCAGTACTTCGTGCACCGCAGCGGTGGTGAACTCAAACGCCTGCACCCAGCTATCGCCGAGCAGCACGCGGGCCAGGAACAACCCGGAAGTCAGGTCCCCCACCCCCACCGGCTGACGTGGGAACGCCAGCATCGGGCGGCGCAAGTGCCAGCTGTGTTCGGCAGTGACCAGCAGCATTTCAAACTGGTCCTCGGCACGGCCGGGGTAAGCCAGGTGCTTGACCAGCACCACCTGCGGCCCGCGCTGCAGCAAGCTGCGCGCCATGTCTACGCAATCCTCAAGCGACTGCGCGCGGCGCCCACAGAAGCTATCCAGCTCCAGCTGGTTGGGGCACAGGATGTCGGCCCTGGCAGCAGCTTCATCGAGCAGGAACTCACTGACTTCCGGTGGCACGATGCAGCCCTTCTCCGGGTGCCCCATGACCGGGTCGCACAGGTACAAGGCTTTAGGGTTCACCGCCTTGATCCGCTCGACGCCGGCCAAAATCGCCCGGCCCTGTTCGGCACTGCCCAGGTAGCCCGACAGCACCGCATCGCAGTGGCCCAACTCGCCAATGTTGGAAATGCCTTGCACCAACGCAGGAATTTGCGCCGGGGCAAGCACTTCGCCCGACCACTGGCCATACTGTGTGTGATTGGAAAACTGCACGGTATTGAGCGGCCAGACATTGACCCCGATACGCTGCATGGGAAACACCGCGGCGCTGTTGCCGGCGTGGCCGAACACCACATGGGACTGGATGGCGAGCAGGTGCGGGGTACGTTTCATGCGGGAGGTTTCCAAAGCTGTTTCAAGAATTGTGCGCAGCGCAGTATGAACTCGATTGCCACCTGTACGACAGGCCAGGGACGCAGTTAAGCTGGATCTACCTGTTTGGAGCATATGCAAATGTTGACCCTGGAGAACCTCTTCGTCCTGATGCTGGTAGCCACGGCAGGCGCCTGGTTGTGGCACAACCACGGGTTGCGCGAAAAAGCCCTGGAACGGGTCAAACAGCATTGCGCCAAGCTCGACCTTGAGCTGCTCGATGACGCCGTTGCGCTCAAGCGCATAGCCTTCGTCCGCGATGCCAACGGCCGCAAGCGCCTGGCGCGCATCTACGCCTTCGAGTTCACCGTCACCGGCGAGCAGCGCCACCCCGGTACGGTGACCCAGTTTGGCGCGCACAGCGTGCATATCGAGCTTGCGCCCTACCCGTTCGAAATCAAGACCCCGCCACGTACCGGCAATGTCATCGAGATGCAGCAGTGGCGCCAGGAGCACAACCGCTGGCGTAATTGATCAACTGATATGGCATTCACGCAATCCGGCGTGCAATGCGGGTTGGTCTTGCGGCTGGTCGAAAATCAGCTCGATCCGGCTGTCTCTGCGCCAGTCACTGGGCTGCCAGGCGGGTAAGTTCCCGTCCAGCCCATTGAATGACTGCCAACCTTCCAAACTGTGGATAACTCCCTTGGCGCGACGCCAGGGCCAAGTGCGCAAGAACGCTTCCAGCCGCTGTGGATAAAACTGCTGGCTGGGGTGCCAGCGCCAGCCAATACTCCACCCTCCCTCCCCGTCTTGGGCAAGACAGATCGGCTGACTGGCATCCGTCCATAGGACGGCTGGCGCACTCTCAGGATTGTCGACAATCTCGATATCGCGAAATGGGCTGTCAACAATCTGCAAGGGTGCTGTCGGCAAGCCTTCAAGCGGTAGCTCCCCTTGCACGGTCCAGATGATTTTCTTATCTTTAAATTTATTAGTTATCAACAACTTAAATGATTCATCCACAGCCTCAGACTTGTTGAAAATCACATTATCCGAGGCGTTGAATGCCTGCTGCTGGGCGTCTGGAAGCGGCTCGTTCCGAACCATGGCCTGGGCATCCAGAACAGTCAAAAGCGGCTGAATTGTCAGCACTCCGGCCCAAGGCGCCGCTTGCAGTTTGGCCAATAACTGAAGCGGATGGCCCAAGCCAGAAGGCTCGATGAACAACCGATCAGGGCGGGATTTACGTAACAAACGGCCCAGCCCTACCTGGAATGGCATACCGTTGACGCAGCACAGGCAGCCGCCCGCGACTTCACCGATGGCAATGCCGTCTTCATCACGGCTGAGCAAGGCCGCATCCAGGCCTACCAGGCCGAACTCGTTGATCAACACCGCCCAGCGTTCATTGGCAGGGCGTTGGGCCAGCAGGTGGCGGATCAGGGTGGTCTTGCCGGCACCTAACGGCCCGGCAATCACGTGGGTGGGAATGTTCTGCAGCATGGGTTGGCTTCAGGCGATTGCAATATCTAACTATGCGCTGTCAGGCCAGCCAGTCAAGGCTGAGCAACAGGCGCGCCTGCTGCCCCGAAGGCGAGCGGTGGACAAGGCCCGCGCCTTCGTTACCCTGCCATTTTTCGCCCTTGAGCACCGCCACTTCACCGGCCAGCAGTTGCTGAATGTTATCCACATACCGATCAGCTGTGGGTAACTCACTGCGCGTGCTTTGCTGCTCCTGCAACCATTCGCTACCGGGACCCACATAGGTGGTGAGCAGCCTTAATGGAACGTTATCCACATGGAAGCGCGGGCACATCGGGTTGTGCAGTACCCGCAGACGCAAACCAACCCGCCGTGCACCCACCAGGCACGTATAAGCCGCCACCAACCAGGTTACATCGGCAACGAAGGCCTCGTAGCCTTGCAACTCCGCAGCTTCGCGCAGCAGGTCAGGCAATATCGGCGTGTTTTGCTCGTCCACATCGATTACCCGCTGATCGGCGAGCGGCACGCCAAGGCTTATCACCAGGTCGGCAAAGTCTTCCAGCTGCGGCGGCAAGCGCCGGTGCCATACGGCTAAATTAACGCCATCCCGAAGTACTTCAGTCAGCACCTGTGGGTTTTCGCCCGACACCTGGAAAATATCCACAGGCCGGTGTGCCAGGTTCATGCCGCCACCTCCTCGTGCCAGGGGCCAAACGGGTCAGGCAGTCGCAACCACTCCATATGCCCCAGATCCATTTCTTCATCCGTCAACAAGCAGGCATCAAGGGCTGTGGATAGTTTTTCGAAGTCAATGTTTTGCCCTATGAACACCAGCTCCTGGCGGCAGTCACCCGTTTCGGGGATCCAGTGCTTGAGAATTGCACTGGTGTTATCCACATCTTGCGGCCACTGGTCGCGTGGCACGAACCGCCACCAGCGCCCGGCCAGGCCATAGCGCATCATCCCTCCAGCCTGCGACCAGCTTCCGGCTTCCTGATATTTACTGGCCAGCCAGAAAAAGCCTTTGGAACGCAACAGCCGACCGTTGCTCCAGTGCGTGTGGATAAAGTTGAAAAAGCGCTGTGGATGAAACGGTCGACGCGCCTGCCAGGTTGTTGCAGCGATCCCGTACTCTTCGGTTTCCGGCACATGCTCACCGCGCAGCTCCTGCAGCCAGCCTGGCGCCTGCGCAGCCTGGTCGAAGTCGAACAAACCGGTATCGAGGATGCGCGCCAGCGGCACCTGGCCCATGACCATGGGTATGATCTGCGCCCGGGCATTGAGGCTGCGCAAAATAGCAGTGAGCTCTTCCCGCTCATGGTGGCTGATCAGGTCGATCTTGCTCAGCAGCAGCACATCGGCAAACTCGACCTGCTCGATCAACAGATCAGTGATGGAGCGCTCGTCTTCTTCGCCCAGGGTTTCGCCGCGGCTGGCCAGGCTGTCAGCGGCCTGGTAGTCACGCAAAAAGTTCAGGCCATCGACCACGGTAACCATGGTGTCTAGCCGCGCCATGTCTGAGAGGCTTCGGCCCTGCTCATCACGGAACGTGAAGGTTTCAGCCACCGGCAGAGGCTCGGAGATACCGGTGGATTCGATGAGCAGGTAATCGAAACGTCCTTCCTCTGCTAGCCGCGCTACCTCTTCGAGCAAGTCTTCACGCAGCGTGCAGCAGATGCAGCCGTTGCTCATCTCCACCAATTTTTCTTCGGCACGGTTGAGGCTGACATTGCGCTGCACCTCGCTGGCGTCGATGTTGATCTCACTCATGTCATTGACGATCACCGCAACCCGCAGGTTGTCGCGGTTACGCAGCACATGGTTGAGCAAGGTGCTTTTGCCGGCGCCAAGAAATCCGGACAGCACGGTGACGGGTAAACGGTTGGACATGGGCGAAACCTCTTCAGGCGAGCGCATTCGAAACGATGCATTGCACAATGTTATAAAGTAACAATACAATTTCGCCAAGTCGTAATCGACGGACGCGTGCTCACTGGGGATGAAACATGAAACTGCCTTGCATCATGGTGATGCTGATGCTTGCGATGCCCACCTCGCTGCTAGCCATGCCACAAAGCAGTGGCCTGGCGCTGTGTACCCGCAGTGCAATGCTGATCGCTTGCCAGGATGGCAAGGGCAGTTATTACAGCGTGCGCAGCGAAGGCAGCACGTTGTTCCTGCGCGGCTACGACTTCAATAGCCAACGCCTGTGGGCACAAACAAACAGCCGCTATGGCACGCTAACCTTTTTCACCGGCCTGGCCAGCGACGGAGAGGCCTGGGTGGGCTACAGCCGCCGCGTTGGCTGGACTACCCTGAACCGCGTGTCCAGTTCCAGCGGCCAACGCTTCAAGCTGCATTGCAGCTTGATCGGCGGTTGCCGTTGACGCCTTTTTTTTTGATTGGAAAGCCAGATGACCCAGCTCAAGCTCCCAGACATCGCCGCACAAACCCAGCAGTACACTTTGCCGTTGGACTGGGTGGGCATGTGTGGAATCGCCTTGCCGGTGCAATTCGAGGGACGCATCGCTGCCGCCAACATCGATGCCGGGGTCAGCTTGGTGGATGGTTGTTCTCGCGGTATCCATATGTCGCGGCTGTACCTTGCCTTGGAATCGCTGGAAAATCAGCCGCTGACTCCAATCGCAATCCACCAGCTTTTGCTGAGTTTTCTCAGCAGCCATGAAGGGCTTTCCTCGGCGGCCTATCTACGAATCAGCTTCGAACACTTGCTAAAACGACCCGCCTTGGTCAGTCCGTTGGCGGGCTGGAAAAGCTACGCCGTGACGGTGGATGCCAGAATCGTTAATGGAATGTTCCACGTGGAACTATCCGTTTCCATCCCATACTCATCGACTTGCCCATGCTCGGCGGCACTGGCGCGGCAACTGATTCAGCAGCAGTTCCTAGCGGGCTTCAGCGAGCAGCAGGTCGACAAGTCTGCGGTGCTGCAATGGCTAGGCACTGCCGAAGGCATCGTGGCTACGCCCCACAGCCAGCGTAGTGCAGCGCATGTTCAGGTGCGGCTACGCCATCACCAGCCGGTATTGCCAGTTACCGAATTGATAGATGGCATCGAGAGGAGCTTGGGGACCGCGGTGCAAACCGCAGTGAAGCGAGCAGACGAACAAGCGTTTGCGTTGGCCAATGGGCAGAACCTGATGTTCTGCGAAGATGCAGCTCGGCGCCTGCACCAGGCACTGCGCCAAGTTGAATGGAGCACTGCCTTCAAGCTGCGCGTGGAACATGCAGAGAGCCTGCATGCCCACGACGCGGTTGCCACAAGCCAGTGGCAGTGGGGGCTCAACTGCGCGGCTTGACCGTACCGCAGTCATTGCCCAACCACACCGCCCGGGTGTTCATGCTGCCTTGCTGCTGCACACCCGAAGCGTTGAAAGTGCCACTCACCTGCGTAGTGAATTCGCGGTCACTGAGGAATGTGGCCTGGCCGGTGCCCTGTGCTTTCGGGCAGCTGAACTGGAACTTCCAGACATTGCCGGTACGGTCGGTAATTTTCTGAGTGCAGCCTGACTTGGGGTCCTGCAACGGGATGTCATTGGTCGCCACTTGCTCTGGTGTCAGGCACGACCGAACGCCCTTGCCACCGACAGTTACCCCCTGTTTTGCCAACACCCCTTCCATCATTGCGCGCTGCTCCGGCGGCAGGTTCTTAAGCTGGCCGAGCATGAACTCCATGTCGGGCAGCGGCTTGCCATCGACCTGCATGTTGCTGGTAGTCAGCTCCCACAAACCTGGTTGCAGCATCTGGGCATGCACCAATGGGCTGCTCAAACCTAGGGCCAACGCCAACAGTGGCAGACGAATCTTCATGGACGAACGCTCCTGGAAAAAAGCCGGCCAAGCGGGCCGGGCTGAGCCTTAGACGCCAAATCCACCTGCGGGTTGCAAGGTGGACCGGGAACGTGTTCTGTTACCTCAAGTGTACTCGGCAAGCAGGATGCAAATGGATTACCACAGCCCCTACTTCTTCGGTTACCTACTCGGCCTGATCCACCTGCTGGGTATCGTTGCCGCGCTTCACGCGCTGTTCACCGTGCGCACAGCCCAAGGCGCAATTGCCTGGGCCATGCCTTTGTTCTTCATACCCTACCTGACCTTGATCCCCTACCTGGTTTTTGGCGCCCGCTCGTTCTATGCCTACATCAAGGCGCGACGGCAAGCCAATCAGGAAATGCACGTGGCCATGGCCAACCTCAACTGGCGCCCTTGGGTTGAAGAAGCCCTGACTGCCCGCGAATCACAAAGCTATGTGGCGTTGCGCGCCATGCCTAAGCTGGGGCGTATGCCTTGCCTGGCAAACAACCAAGTGAAGCTGCTGATCAATGGCGCAGCCACCTTCGATGCCATCTTTGCAGCCATCGAGAAAGCCCGGGACGTGGTGCTGGTGCAGTTCTTCATCATCCATGACGACACCCTTGGCAAGGCACTGCAGCAACTGCTGTTACGCAAAGCCGCGGAAGGGGTACAGGTTTTCGTGTTGTATGACCGCGTGGGCAGCCATGCCTTACCGGCCAGTTACAGCCAGGTACTGCGTGAGGGCGGAGTACAGATTCATGCGTTCGCTACCCGCCGTGGCTGGTTCAATCGCTTCCAGGTGAACTTCCGCAACCATCGCAAGATCGTGGTGGTGGATGGCCTGCTCGGTTTTATCGGGGGGCACAACGTGGGGGACGAGTACCTGGGTGCGCACCCGCATCTTTCCCCCTGGCGCGACACCCATGTGCAAATCGGCGGGCCAGTGCTTGCCTGCCTGCAAGAGTCGTTTGCCGAGGACTGGTATTGGGCCACGCGCCAGCTACCCCCGCTGATTCTTCCAGATACCTACCCGGACAACGGCGTGTTGTGCCAAGCGCTAGCCAGCGGCCCGGCCGACCCACAGGAAACCTGCTCGTTGTTCTTCCTCGAAGCGATTCATTCGGCCACCCGCAGGGTGTGGATTACCAGCCCGTATTTCATTCCTGACGAAGCGGTGTTTGCCGCATTGCGGCTGGCGGTATTGCGCGGGGTCGATGTACGGGTGCTGATTCCATCAAGGCCAGACCACCGTATCGTCTATGCCGCATCCAGCCTGTTCGCCTTCGAAGCAGTACGCGCGGGGGTACGCATGTTCCGTTACCAGCCGGGCTTCTTGCACCAGAAAGTGGTGCTGGTGGATGACGATGTCAGTGCCATTGGCAGTGCCAACCTGGACAACCGCTCGTTCCGCCTGAACTTCGAAATTACCCTGCTGACGGTCGACCGTGGGTTTGCAGATCAGGTCGAGCATATGCTGAACGATGACTTTGAGCAGTCGCGGGAGATAACCGCTGAGGACAGCCGCGATACTCATCGGCTGCAGCAATTGGGGATGCGTATTGCACGGTTGATCTCGCCGATTCTCTAACGCTGGAGGCAGGACCTCGCGACACCCGCTTGCGTTGCATAGGGGCCGGTCAAGCTGAGCGAACCTTTCAGCTTGACCGACCCCTATGCAACGCAAAGCTGTTAACGCAAGTCGAAGGTGATCTAGCGGTACAGATCCTCGCGGGTCCATGGCAGATCATGGTGCCCATCGGCATACGGCTTCACAGCCAGAATCTGGTGCAGATTGATCCAGCCTTTCTGGAACGCATAAGCACACCCGGCCAGGTACAAGCGCCAGATCCGCAGGGTTTTCTCGGGCACCAGCGCCGCCGCTTTGTGCAGCTGGTTCTCCAGGTTCTCACTCCAGTGATGCAGCGTCTTGGCGTAATGCAAGCGCAGGCTTTCCACGTCCACCACCTCCAGCCCCGCTTCGCAGATACTGGCGCTGATCATCGACAAATGCGGCAGCTCCCCATGAGGAAACACGTAGCGGTCGATAAACTCGCCAGCGCCCCGCCCGACCGGCCGGCCATCGACGTGCTTGGCGGTGATGCCGTGGTTCATCACCAGCCCGCCCTCCCTCACCGCGCCAAACAGCTTCTGGCAATACAGCGCCAGATTGGCGTGCCCAACGTGCTCAAACATGCCCACGCTGACGACTTTGTCGAAGCGACCATCCTGGGGCAAGTCGCGGTAGTCCAGGATCTGCAGGTCGACCTTGTCGGCAAGGCCCTCTGCTTTGACGCGTTGGCGACCAAGCTTGAGCTGCTCTTTGCTCAGGGTGATGCCAAACACCTTGGCGCCATACTCACGGGCAGCGAAACGCGCCAGCCCACCCCAGCCACAGCCCACATCCAACAGGTAGTCGCCCGCATCCAGGCGTAGCTTGCGGCACAAGTGATCGAACTTGTCCTGCTGGCCTTGATCCAGGGTGTTGTCCGGTTCGCGGAAGTAGGCACACGAATAGGCCATGTCCTTATCCAGCCACAGCTGGTAAAACTCGTTGGACACATCATAGTGATAAGAGATGGCTTCGGCGTCCGTGCTCTTGTCGTGAGACAGCCGTTGCGGTGGCGTTTCATCCTCGTCCTTCAGCAATGCGTCACTCAGTTCATCGCATACGCGGATGGCCTCACCAATATCGCCTTCCAGCTCAAGCTTGCCTTCAACGAACGCAGTGCCCAGCTGGTCCATGCTTGGGTGAGTCAGCTGGCTGATCAGTTGCGGTTCCTTGACCAGGATAGTGACCTGCGGGCTGGGCCCCAGATCGAACTGATTGCCGTCCCAAAGTTTCAGCCGTAGCGGCAGATGCAAGCTCTGCAGTGCCGGTGGAAGTTGCGCAAGCATGAACGACCCTCCAAATCCGTATATGGCCACGACGCCTTATATTTCGAACGTTGCCGGATCAGAGTAGTTCATTCGTGGGATGTTTCCTCTAAACACGACCATGGTCTAGAACCAACTGGTCTTATTCGCACAGCAGATTGTATACAATTTCTGCGTCTCAGCTTAACCTTGTGCCCCTCTCGCGCTTCTACATCCTGGAGTTGAACCCATGAAATCCTATGACGTGGTGATCATCGGCGGTGGCCCTGGTGGCTACAATGCGGCCATCCGCGCTGGCCAGCTGGGCCTGAGCGTAGCCTGCGTGGAAGGCCGCTCGACCTTGGGCGGCACCTGCCTGAATGTCGGCTGCATGCCGTCCAAGGCACTGTTGCATGCTTCTGAATTGTACGAAGCGGCTAGCGGCGACGAATTCGCCCACCTCGGTATCGAAGTAAAGCCCACCCTCAACCTCGCCCAGATGATGAAACAGAAGGACGAGAGCGTGACCGGCCTGACCAAGGGCATCGAGTATCTGTTTCGCAAGAACAAGGTCGACTGGATCAAGGGCTGGGGCCGCCTGGACGGTGTCGGCAAGGTCGTGGTCAAAGCTGAAGACGGTAGCGAGACAGCGCTGCAGGCCAAGGACATCGTCATTGCGACCGGCTCCGAGCCCACCCCGCTGCCAGGCGTGACCATCGACAACCAGCGCATCATTGACTCGACCGGCGCACTGTCCCTGCCACAAGTGCCCAAACACCTGGTCGTCATCGGCGCCGGCGTGATCGGCCTTGAACTGGGTTCGGTCTGGCGACGCCTGGGTAGCCAGGTTACGGTCATCGAATACCTCGACCGGATCTGCCCAGGCACCGACACCGAAACCGCCAAAACCCTGCAGAAGGCCCTGGCCAAGCAAGGCATGGCATTCAAGCTGGGCAGCAAAGTGACCCAAGCGACGGCCAGCGCCGATGGCGTGAGCCTGACACTGGAGCCTGCCGCTGGCGGTACTGCAGAGTCACTGCAAGCCGACTACGTGCTGGTGGCTATCGGTCGCCGCCCCTACACCAAAGGCCTGAACCTTGAAAGCGTGGGCCTGGAAACCGACCAGCGCGGCATGCTCGGCAACCAGCACCACCGCACCTCTGTGCCGGGCGTGTGGGTGATTGGTGACGTCACATCCGGCCCGATGCTGGCGCACAAGGCCGAAGATGAAGCAGTAGCCTGCATCGAGCGCATCGCTGGCAAGCCCCACGAGGTCAACTACAACCTGATCCCAGGTGTGATTTACACACGCCCGGAGCTGGCTACCGTGGGCAAGACCGAAGAGCAGCTCAAGGCCGAAGGGCGCGCCTACAAGGTAGGCAAGTTCCCCTTCACCGCCAACAGCCGCGCCAAGATCAACCACGAAACCGAAGGCTTCGCCAAGGTCATCGCTGACGCCGCAACCGATGAAGTGCTGGGTGTACACCTGGTGGGCCCAAGCGTCAGCGAAATGATTGGGGAGTTCTGCGTGGCCATGGAGTTCTCGGCCTCTGCAGAAGACATCGCCCTCACCTGCCACCCGCACCCGACCCGCTCCGAGGCGTTGCGCCAGGCAGCGATGAATGTGGATGGCATGGCCATGCAAATCTGATGGGGCACATTCGCAGCGTCAGTTACTCTCTCTTGCACTTGGCGCTGCGGAACACTGCCCTCCAGCAGATCGCGCGCCGGCTGGCATGAACGTGCTTGTCTCCGGGAAGTGCTGCTGAAGTCGAAGTCTTTGTCCCGGGTGGCGCTACCAATCAGGGTTTCGCGATCTGAAAGTAAAATGCCCTCCGGATGGAGGGCATTTTAGCAACGTGCAGCTACCTGTTACTCGACAGTAACGGACTTGGCCAGATTCCGAGGCTGGTCAACGTCAGTCCCCTTGAGTACGGCCACGTAATACGAAAGCAGCTGCAGTGGAATGGTGTACAGGATCGGCGCCAGGGCGTCCGCGATGTGCGGCACCTTGATCACGTGGGTGCCTTCGCCATTGGTCATGCCAGCTTGCTCGTCAGCGAATACCACCAGCTCGCCGCCACGGGCACGCACTTCCTGCAGGTTGGACTTCAGCTTTTCCAGCAGTTCGTTGTTCGGTGCAACGGTAACCACCGGCATGTCGTTGTCTACCAGCGCCAGCGGGCCGTGCTTCAGCTCGCCTGCCGGGTAGGCTTCAGCGTGGATGTAGGAGATTTCCTTGAGCTTGAGTGCACCTTCCATCGCCACCGGGTACTGCGCACCGCGGCCGAGGAACAGGGTGTGGTGCTTGTCGGCAAACAGCTCGGCGATCTTCTCGACGGTCGCGTCCATGGCCAGTGCCTCGCCCAGGCGGGTAGGCAGACGGCGCAGTTCTTCCACCAGCTCGGCTTCGACACCGGCTTCCAAGGTACCGCGCACCTGGCCCAGCGCCAAGGTCAGCAGCATCAACGATACCAGCTGTGTAGTGAAGGCCTTGGTCGAAGCAACGCCGATCTCCGGGCCGGCGAGGGTCAACAGGGTCAGGTCCGATTCACGTACCAGCGAGCTGATGCCGACGTTGCAGATTGCCAGGCTGCCAAGGAAACCCAGTTCCTTGGCGTTGCGCAGCGCGGCCAGGGTGTCGGCAGTTTCACCGGACTGCGAGATGGAGACGAACAGGGTATCCGGCTGCACCACCACCTTGCGGTAACGGAACTCGCTGGCCACTTCAACCTGGCATGGGATGCCGGCCAGGCTTTCCAGCCAGTAGCGGGCGACCATACCAGCGTGGTAGCTGGTGCCGCAGGCAACGATCTGCACGTTGCGCACCTTGGCGAACAACTCCGCAGCGTTCGGGCCGAAGGCTTGGACCAGCACATTATCCTTGCCCAGGCGACCTTCCAGGGTGCGCTGGACAACGCTTGGCTGCTCGTGGATTTCCTTGAGCATGAAGTGGCGGTAGTTACCCTTGTCCGCAGCTTCGGCGCCTTCATGGTACTGCACGGTTTCGCGCTGGACCTTGTGGCCGGCCTGGTCCCAGATGGTGACCTGCTCACGGCGGATCTCAGCGATATCGCCTTCTTCCAGGTACATGAAGCGGTCCGTGACCTGGCGCAAGGCCAATTGGTCAGACGCCAGGAAGTTCTCACCCAAGCCCAAGCCGATAACCAGGGGGCTGCCGCTGCGTGCGGCTACCAGGCGGTCAGGCTGCTTGGCGCTGATCAGTGCCAGGCCGTAAGCACCATGCAGGCGCTTCACTGCGGCCTTGAGGGCATCGGCCAGGTCCGGAATGCTCTTCAGGGTGTGCTGGATCAAGTGCACGATGACTTCGGTGTCAGTCTGCGAAGTGAAGACATAGCCGAGGCCCTTCAACTCTTCGCGCAGCTCTTCATGGTTCTCGATGATGCCATTGTGCACAACGGCCACTTCGTTGCCAGAGAAGTGCGGGTGGGCGTTGCCTTCGGTTGGCGCGCCGTGGGTAGCCCAACGCGTGTGGGCGATGCCCAACTGGCCAGCCAGCGGGTCTGCAGCGACAGCAGCTTCCAGCTCGCTGACCTTGCCGATGCGGCGGCGGCGATGCAGCTCACCATTCTGGGATAGCACGGCCAGGCCAGCGCTGTCGTAACCGCGGTACTCAAGACGCTTGAGGCCTTCGATCAGGATGGCGGTGATATTGCGTTCGGCGACGGCACCAACGATTCCACACATAGTTATTGCTCCTGGCTGATCGCGGCGCAGATCAGGTTGATGCCGCGGGCTTGAATTTGTTCGCGTGCCGCTGCGGGCAGGCGCTCATCTGTAATAAGGGTGTGCACGCTGCCCCAGGGCAGCTCAAGGTTGGGGATCTTGCGCCCCACCTTGTCCGATTCGACCATGACGATCACTTCACGGGCCACTTCGGCCATGACCCGGCTCAGGCCGAGCAACTCGTTGAAGGTGGTGGTACCCCTGCCGAGATCGATGCCATCAGCACCGATGAACAACTGGTCGAAATCGTAGGAGCGCAGGACATGCTCGGCGACCTGACCCTGAAACGACTCGGAATGCGGGTCCCAGGTGCCACCGGTCATCAACAGCACCGGCTCATGTTCAAGGTCGCAAATGGCACGGGCCACATTAAGCGAGTTAGTCATCACCACCAGGCCAGGCTGGCGCCCCAGCTCGGGGATCATCGCCGCCGTGGTGCTGCCACTGTCGATGATGATGCGCGCATGCTCGCGGATACGCCCTACTGCTGCCCGGGCGATGGCCTTCTTGTAGGAAGACACGGGCTGGGCGGGCTCACCCAGCAGTTCTTGCGGCACCGGTACCGCACCACCGTAGCGGCGCAGCAACAGGCCGTTGGTTTCCAGCGCGGCGAGGTCTTTGCGTATGGTCACTTCCGATGTTTCGAAACGTTTGGCCAAGGCGTCCACGCTCACCTCGCCCTGCTCAGCGAGCAAAGCGAGGATATTGTGCCGACGTTGTGGGGTGTTTCGTTTCGACATGAGCGGTTAAGTTTCGATTCGAAAGATAATGATGCCAATCAAAACTCAAGATGAGCGGCTCGTCAAGTTCCGCCTGCCCTGTGGATAATGTTTGGGCACTGGCCGGGCGCTTTGAGGGAGTGCCGCAAATGGCAGATAAGCGGTCTTTGAAATCGGGGGGAGGCAGTAACTGGAGCGCTGGTTTGAAGCCGATCGCGCTATCAGCGCCGCTGAAGGAGCCCCCGCAAGACGCTCAAAAAAAAACCGACTTATTCACACAAGTCGGCTTTCGATCGAAACATCTGTGGACAACTCAACTCTTCTTGAGTTTTTCCGGCCGCTTCCAGCCCGAAATATTGCGCTGGCGTGCACGGCCCACCGCCAGATCGCCGGCTTCGACAGTTTGGGTAATGGTCGAACCGGCAGCAGTGGTGGCCCCAGCCTGGATTTCCACAGGCGCGACCAGGGAATTATTCGAACCGATGAACACGTCCTCGCCCATTACGGTCTTGAACTTATTGGCGCCATCGTAGTTACAGGTGATGGTACCCGCGCCGATATTAGTGCGCGCGCCGATCTCGGCGTCACCCAGGTAAGTGAGGTGGCCAGCCTTGGCGCCTTCACCCAGGTGGGCATTTTTCAGTTCGACGAAGTTACCCACATGGGCCTTGGCCTCCAGCACGCTTCCCGGGCGCAGGCGGGCGAACGGACCAGCATCGCTGCCCTCGCCCATCACGGCACCTTCCAGGTGGCTGTTGGCCTTCACCACCGCACCTTTGCGCAGGGTGGTGTTCTTGATCACACAGTTAGGGCCAATCTGCACATCGTCCTCGATGACCACCTTGCCTTCGAGAATCACGTTGATGTCGATGAGTACATCACGACCAACGGTCACTTCACCGCGCACATCGAAGCGGGCTGGATCACGCAGTGTCACCCCCTGGGCCATCAGCCGACGGCCTTCACGCAGCTGGTAGTGGCGTTCAAGCTCGGACAGCTGGCGGCGGTCGTTGGCGCCCTGCACTTCCATCGGGTCGTGGGGCTGTTCGGTTGCCACCACCAGGCCATCGGCCACGGCCATGGCAATGACGTCGGTCAGGTAGTACTCGCCCTGGGCGTTGTTGTTCGACAGGCGGCCCATCCAGTCGGCGAGGCGCGCGGCCGGCAGGGCCAGAATGCCGGTGTTGCCTTCCTTGATTGCTCTCTGCGCGTCGTCGGCGTCCTTGTGCTCAACGATGGCAGTGACCTGGCCTTGCTCGTCACGAACGATACGGCCATAGCCAGTCGGGTCGTCGAGCGTGACGGTAAGCAGGCCCAATTGCTGGTCGTTGGCTTTGGCCAACAGACGCTGCAGGGTTTCCACTTCGATCAGCGGCACATCGCCGTACAGTACCAGCACGGTGTCGGCGGTGAGCGCCGGGAGGGCTTGGGCAACCGCATGGCCGGTACCCAGCTGCTTGTCCTGCATGACGAAATTCAGGTCGTCAGAAGCCAGGCGCTCTCGCACCAACTCGGCCCCATGACCAATGACCACATGAATCCCCTGCGGCTGCAACTGGCGTGCACTGTGGATAACATGGCCAAGCATGGAGTTGCCGGCTACCGGGTGCAGTACCTTGGGCAGGGCCGAGCGCATGCGGGTGCCTTGGCCGGCGGCGAGAATAACGATATCGAGTGACATTACTGGCTACCAATCCTGGGCGGTCAGTGAAATGACCGGTTCTATGAGTTTCACAAAAGAAAAAGGGTAGCCGATGGCTACCCTTTAACTCAATCGCAACGCAAGTACGCGGCCAAAGCCGGATTACTTGCCTCTGCGCATTTGCTGGACAGTACGCAGCTGAGCTGCAGCCTCGGCCAGACGTGCGGCAGCTGCGCCGTAGTCGAAATCCGAGCCTTTAGTGTTCAGCGCGTTCTCGGCAGCCTTGAGGGCTTCCTGAGCCTGAGCTTCGTCCAGGTCGGCAGCACGTTGTACGGTGTCGGCAAGAACCTTCACCATGTTCGGCTGCACTTCGAGGAAGCCACCGGAGATGTAGAACACCTCTTGAGTGCCACCCTGCTTGGTCAGCGTGATCGGACCTGGCTTGAGATTGGTGATCAGCGGCGCGTGGCCTGGAGCGATACCCAGATCGCCCAGGTTGCCGTGCGCTACTACCATCTCGACCAGGCCGGAGAAGATTTCTCCTTCCGCGCTGACGATGTCGCAATGGACTGTCATAGCCATCTGCTTGCCTCAACCTGATTAGCGCCCCTTGCGGGGCGCCGGGATTACAGTTTCTTGGCTTTCTCGATCGCTTCGTCGATGCTGCCGACCATGTAGAACGCTTGTTCTGGCAGGTGGTCGTAGTCACCTTTGAGGATGCCGCTGAAGCCAGCGATGGTGTCTTTCAGGGAAACGTACTTGCCTGGCGAACCGGTGAAGACTTCGGCCACGAAGAACGGCTGCGACAGGAAGCGCTGGATCTTACGAGCGCGGGCTACCAGTTGCTTGTCGCTTTCGGACAGTTCGTCCATACCCAGGATCGCGATGATGTCCTTCAGCTCTTTGTAGCGCTGCAGAACATACTGAACGCCACGAGCGGTCTCGTAGTGCTCGTTGCCGATCACGTTCGGGTCCAGCTGGCGCGAAGTCGAGTCCAGTGGATCAACCGCTGGGTAGATACCCAGGGAGGCGATGTCACGGGACAGAACGACGGTGGCGTCCAAGTGGGCGAAGGTGGTCGCTGGCGACGGGTCGGTCAAGTCGTCCGCAGGTACGTATACGGCCTGAACGGAGGTGATCGAACCTTCCTTGGTGGAGGTGATGCGCTCTTGCAGAACGCCCATCTCTTCAGCCAGGGTCGGCTGGTAACCTACTGCCGAAGGCATACGGCCCAGCAGTGCGGATACTTCGGTACCGGCCAGGGTGTAACGATAGATGTTGTCGACGAACAGCAGAACGTCGTTACCTTCGTCACGGAACTTCTCAGCCATGGTCAGGCCGGTCAGCGCCACGCGCAGACGGTTTCCTGGTGGCTCGTTCATCTGACCGTAGACCAGCGCTACCTTGTCGAGAACGTTGGAGTCCTTCATCTCGTGGTAGAAGTCGTTACCCTCACGAGTACGCTCACCCACACCAGCGAACACGGAATAACCGCTGTGTTCCATGGCGATGTTACGGATCAGTTCCATCATGTTTACGGTCTTGCCTACACCGGCACCACCGAACAGACCAACTTTACCACCCTTGGCGAACGGGCAAACCAGGTCGATAACCTTGATGCCAGTTTCCAGCAGGTCGTTGCCACCAGCCTGGTCAGCGAACGAAGGCGCTGGCTGGTGGATACCGCGACGCTCTTCTTCGCCGATCGGGCCGGCTTCGTCGATCGGGTTGCCCAGTACGTCCATGATGCGGCCCAGAGTGGCCTTACCAACAGGAACGGAAATGGCAGCGCCGGTGTCGACGACATCCAGACCGCGCTTCAGGCCTTCGGTCGAGCCCATCGCAATGGTACGAACCACGCCGTCGCCCAGCTGCTGCTGAACTTCCAGGGTGGTTTCCGCGCCTTGTACTTTCAGCGCGTTGTAAACACTCGGTACGCTGTCACGTGGGAATTCCACGTCGATGACGGCGCCGATGATTTGAACGATACGTCCGCTACTCATAGCTGGATCCTCTGAATTTTTGAACCGTTAAACCGCGGCAGCGCCGCCGACGATTTCCGAGATCTCCTGGGTGATCGCAGCCTGACGCGCCTTGTTGTAGATCAATTGCAGCTCTTTGATCAAATCACCGGCGTTGTCTGTGGCGTTCTTCATGGCGATCATCCGGGCCGCTTGTTCAGCAGCGTTGTTCTCGACCACCGCCTGGTAGACCTGCGACTCCACGTAACGCACCATCAAGCCGTCCAGCAGCTCTTTTGCGTCGGGTTCGTACAGGTAGTCCCAGTGGTGCTTGAGTTCCTGATCCGGGGTTGCCACCAACGGTACCAATTGCTCGACCGTCGGTTTTTGGGTCATGGTGTTGATGAACTTGTTCGAAACCACCGAAAGGCGATCGATACGGCCATCCATGTAGGCGTCCAGCATCACTTTGACGGAGCCGATCAGATCATTGATCGATGGCTCTTCGCCCAGGTGGCTGATCGCGGCTACAACGTTGCCGCCAAAGATGCGGAAGAAAGTCGCACCCTTGCTGCCGATCACGCACAGGTCGATTTCAACGCCCTGTTCGCGGTTTTCGCTCATGTCCTTGACCAGGGCCTTGAACAGGTTGGTGTTCAAGCCACCGCACAGACCACGGTCACTGCTCACCACGATATAACCGGCGCGCTTTACAGGGCGCTCGATCATGAACGGGTGGCGGTATTCCGGGTTGGCGTTGGCCAGATGACCGATCACCTGGCGGATACGCTCCGCGTAAGGACGGCTAGCAGCCATGCGCATTTGTGCCTTGCGCATTTTGCTGACCGCCACTTTCTCCATGGCGCTGGTAATTTTTTGCGTGCTTTTGATGCTCGCAATCTTACTGCGAATCTCTTTTGCGCCTGCCATGTATCACCTATCAGGTTAGCAAGCGGGGGCCGGAGCCCCCGCTGCGGCTTACCAGGTCTGGGTGGCCTTGAACTTCTCGATACCGGCTTTCAGGCCAGCGTCGATTTCGTCGTTGAAGTCACCCTTCACGTTGATCTTCGCCATCAGGTCGGCGTGATCACGGTTGAAGAAGGCGATCAGCGCTTGCTCGAAGCTACCGACCTTGGAGACTTCCACGTCAGTCAGGAAACCACGCTCAGCGGCATACAGCGACAGGGCCATGTCCGCGATGGACATCGGCGCGTACTGCTTCTGCTTCATCAGCTCGGTTACGCGCTGACCATGCTCCAGCTGCTTGCGGGTCGCTTCGTCCAGATCGGAAGCGAACTGGGCGAATGCAGCCAGTTCACGGTACTGAGCCAGAG
Organism: Pseudomonas sp. BN607; assembly: GCF_029871175.1. Lineage (NCBI taxonomy): Bacteria > Pseudomonadati > Pseudomonadota > Gammaproteobacteria > Pseudomonadales > Pseudomonadaceae > Pseudomonas > Pseudomonas sp. BN607. The sequence continues at coordinate 131,013 of NZ_SSOE01000022.1, read as the reverse complement.
CGGTACGAATACCACCGGACAGCTTCTTGATGATCTTGGTCTGAGCGGCACCACCTACGCGGGATACCGAAACACCGGCGTTCACTGCAGGGCGGATGCCCGAGTTGAACATGGCCGATTCCAGGAAGATCTGACCGTCGGTGATGGAAATCACGTTGGTCGGAACGAACGCAGAAACGTCGCCAGCCTGGGTTTCGATGATCGGCAGGGCGGTCAGGGAACCGGTCTTGCCAGTGACTGCGCCATTGGTGAACTTCTCGACGTACTCTTCGGAAACGCGCGATGCACGCTCCAGCAGACGGGAGTGGAGATAGAACACGTCACCTGGGTACGCTTCACGTCCTGGTGGACGGCGCAGCAGCAGGGAGATCTGACGGTAGGCAACGGCCTGCTTGGACAGGTCATCGTAAACGATCAGGGCGTCTTCACCGCGGTCACGGAAGAACTCGCCCATGGTGCAGCCGGCGTATGGCGCCAGGAACTGCAGTGCGGCGGATTCCGAAGCACTGGCAACGACCACGATGGTGTTGGCCAGGGCGCCGGTTTCTTCCAGCTTGCGAACGATGTTGGCAACGGTGGAACGCTTCTGGCCGACTGCAACATAAACACAGAAAATACCGGAGTCTTTCTGGTTGATGATGGCGTCGATGGCCATGGCGGTCTTGCCGATCTGACGGTCACCGATGATCAGCTCGCGCTGGCCACGGCCGACAGGGATCATGGCGTCGACGGACTTGTAGCCAGTCTGTACAGGCTGGTCTACCGACTTACGCCAGATCACGCCTGGAGCCACTTTCTCGACGGCGTCGGTCTGGGTGTTGCCCAGAGGACCTTTGCCGTCGATCGGGTTACCCAGTGCGTCAACGACGCGACCCAGCAGTTCCTTACCAACTGGAACTTCCAGGATGCGGCCGGTGCACTTGGCGCTCATGCCTTCGGCGAGGGTGTCATAGGCACCCAGGATCACTGCACCTACGGAGTCTTGCTCCAGGTTCAGGGCCATGCCGTAGACGCTGCCAGGGAACTCGATCATTTCGCCGTACATGACGTCGGCCAGACCGTGGATCCGCACGATACCGTCGGATACCGAAACAACGGTACCTTCGTTACGGGCTTGGGAGCTCACATCGAGGTTATCGATGCGGCCCTTGATGATTTCACTAATTTCGGAAGGATTGAGTTGCTGCATTGCTCTGCTGCCCCTTCAAACTCAAGATTTCAATGCTTCGGCCAGTTTCGCGATTTTGCCGCGAACAGAGCCATCGATTACCAGGTCACCAGCGCGGATGACGACGCCGCCAATCAGGCTGGCATCCTCCGACGCGTGCAGGCGCACTTCCTGGCCTAACCGTGCACTGAGAACCTTGGCGAGTTTGTCTTGCTGTTCTTGGTTCAACGCGAAGGCACTGGTGACTTCCACGTCCACGGATTTCTCTTGCTCGGCCTTGTACAGGTCGAACAGGGCGGCAATCTCCGGCAGGAGCAGGAGACGGTCGTTTTCCGCGGCAACATGAATGAAATTCTGTGCCTGTGCATTGAACTTGTCACCGCACACGTCAATGAACGTGGCGGCCTTTTCTGCGCTCGTCAGTCGCGGGGCCTTGAGCAGGCGCTGCATGGTGTCGTCTTGCGACACCGCAGCAGCCAGGCCGAGCATGGCTGACCAATTGGCCAGTTGCTGATGGGCCTGGGCATGCTCAAAGGCAGCCTTAGCGTAAGGTCGGGCCAACGTGGTCAGTTCTGCCATGATCGCCCTCGCTTAAATTTCAGCGGCCAGTTTGTTAACCAGCTCCGCATGCGCGTTTTGATCGATTGTGGCGCCAAGGATCTTTTCAGCACCACCAACGGCCAGGGCACCCACTTGGGCACGCAGGGCGTCTTTGGCGCTGTTCAGTTCCTGTTCGATCTCGGCCAGAGCCTGAGCCTTCACACGGTCAGCTTCGACGCGGGCCTGTTCACGGGCTTCCTCGACAAGCTGAGCAGCGCGTTTCTTGCTTTGCTCAATGATTTCGGCTGCCTGTGCTTTAGCTTCACGCAGTTGCTGACCCGCTTTTTCTTGGGCCAGCTCCAGGTCGCGAGCTGCGCGGTTGGCAGCGTCCAAGCCGTCGGCAATCTTCTTTTGACGCTCTTGCAGGGCAGTGATGACCGGAGGCCATACGTACTTCATGCAGAAGAGTACAAAAATCAGGAAGGCAACGGATTGGCCAATCAGGGTTGCATTAATATTCACGCCAACACCTCGCTCGGTCTTTGGTTCATCACAGCTATCAACTCGTGGTTAACGAGTGATTAGCCGGCGATTTGACCAACGAACGGATTCGCGAAGGTGAAGAACAGAGCGATACCAACACCGATCATGGTTACGGCGTCGAGCAGACCGGCAACGATGAACATTTTAACCTGCAGCATTGGAACCATTTCTGGCTGGCGAGCAGCGCCTTCCAGGAATTTGCCGCCCAGCAGGCCGAAACCAATGGCGGTACCCAGAGCACCCAGGCCGATCAGCAGAGCAACAGCGATAGCGGTCAGACCAACTACAGTTTCCATCTTTCCTCCCGACTTTTACGTCGTATTGGTTAGGTTTTTAAGTTGAAGCGGTAAAACAAATCGTTTGGTACAGCATGCCCTTGCGGACTTTTTAAGCCCTCCCCCCAAACGAGCGGGGAAGGCTATCAGACACGCCAGGCGGTCTTAATGGTTATCTTCGTGCGCCATCGACAGGTAGACGATGGTCAGCATCATGAAGATGAAAGCTTGCAGGGTGATGATCAGGATGTGGAACACGGCCCACGCCCATTGCAGCACCACACCCAGGCCGCTCAGCCAGAGCAGGCCAGAGCCGAACATGACGGCGATCAGGATGAACACCAGCTCGCCGGCGTACATGTTGCCGAACAGACGCAGTGCCAGCGAGATCGGCTTGGCGATCAGGGTGACGAATTCCAGCAGGAAGTTGACCGGAATCAGCAGGATCTGCACGAAGATGTTCTTGCTACCGAACGGGTGCAGGGTCAGCTCACCGATGAAACCGCCCAGGCCCTTGACCTTGATGCTGTAGAAGATGATCAAGGCGAACACGCAGAAGGCCATGGCCAGGGTCGCGTTCGGGTCGGTGGTCGACACGGCGCGGAACGGAATGTGCGGATCACCGGAAATCAGGATGGCCAGCTGAGGAATCCAGTCGACCGGTACCAGGTCGACGGCGTTCATCAGGAATACCCAGACGAAGATGGTCAGCGCCAGCGGTGCAATCACCGGGCTACGGCCGTGGAAGGAGTCCTTCACGCTGCCGTTGACGAAGTCGACCATCACCTCCACGAAGTTCTGCAGGCCGCCAGGCTGGCCGGAAGTCGCCTTCTTGGCCGCCATGCGGAAGATGAACAGGAAGATCAGACCCAGCGCGACGGACCAACCCAGGGTGTCCAGGTGGAACGCCCAGAAGCCCATTGCCTTGGCTTCTGCAGCCGAATGGGCAAAGCCCCAGCTGCCGTCTGGTAGTTGACCGTAGGTCAGGTTCTGCAAGTGGTGCTGGATATAGCCCGAAGCGGTTTCTGCTGCCATGGTTGCCTCAAACGCCCTAAGGTCTCGAAAGTCTTTTATTCATCAGCAGGGGCGCGAACCAGCTGACCAAAAGGGTCAACACGAAGACGCCGAAGACTGCTAACGGCGCCAGTGGCTTCACTCCTGCGAAGGTCAGTGCAAAAAGCACTGCCGTCAAAATCATCTTGCCTGCCTCGCCAGCGTAGAACGACTTGACGATGGCTTGTGCCGCCCGAGCTCCGCTGAAGCGAAAAGCCTTCCAGGCGAAATACACATTAGGCAGCCAGGCAATCAAACCTCCGCAAAGGCCTGAATATCCACTGACCGCCCCTTTCCACTGCCACAACACCAAGGTTGCCAGCAGGAATACGACGAATTGAGCCAGCAGTACCGGAAAAACCGCCCAGCGATGGAAAGGCAGGCGGTTTGGCGTGCGGATTTCCATCACAACTGCTCCTCGGAAGTCGACCAGCAAGTCAGTTATGACTTGGCATAATTTGTGCCGACAAAATGCGCGCAGAGTATAGGGGTGGATTAACCCCTATTCAACTATTCGGTAGTGATTTCCGACTGCGCGCTACAACAGGAATTGTTTCAGCGGATGTGAGCAAGCACGCCTTGCAACTCGTCAAGCGAGTTGTAGCGAATAACCAACTGGCCTTTGCCCTTGTTGCCATGACGGATCTGCACGGCCGAGCCCAGGCGCTCTGCGAGCCGCTGTTCAAGGCGTGCGATATCCGGATCAGGTTTGCTCGGTTCGACCGGTTCAGGCTTGTCGCTGAGCCACTGGCGAACCAGTGCTTCAGTTTGGCGCACAGTGAGGCCGCGTGCGACAACATGACGCGCCCCCTCCTCCTGACGGCTCTCGTCCAGACCGAGCAATGCGCGGGCGTGACCCATTTCCAGATCGCCATGGGCGAGCATGGTCTTGATCGCCTCGGGCAGGCTAATCAGGCGCAGCAGGTTGGCCACGGTCACCCGCGACTTGCCCACGGCATCCGCAACCTGTTGCTGGGTCAGCTCAAACTCTTGCTGCAGGCGCTGCAGGGCCAGAGCCTCTTCCAGTGGGTTGAGGTCTTCGCGCTGGATGTTCTCGATCAGCGCCATGGCAATGGCAGCTTCGTCAGCCACTTCACGGACCATGGCCGGGATGGTGTCCAGGCCGGCCTGCTGGGTGGCGCGCCAACGGCGCTCACCGGCAATGATCTCGTAACGGTTGTCGCCGATCGGACGAACCACGATCGGTTGCATCACGCCATGGCTGCGAATCGAGTGCGCAAGCTCTTCCAGCGCCTGAGGGTCCATGTCCCGGCGTGGCTGGTACTTGCCACGCTGGATCAGTTCGACCGGCAGGTGTTGCAGTTCTTTCTGGTCGATCTTCACAGCCTGCTCTTCGAGCGCGCTGACGGAGGGACCACTGAGCAGTGCATCCAACCCACGTCCGAGACCCCGTTTCTTGACGGCCATACGGATTCCTTAAGTTGTTTGTGCAGTGCGTGATTGACGGCGCTGACGGCGAACCAGTTCCCCCGCCAGGGCCAGATACGCCAGCGCGCCGCGCGATTGCTTGTCGTAAGCCAAGGCCGGCATGCCGAAGCTAGGGGCCTCGGCCAGGCGAATGTTGCGTGGAATGACGGTGTCGTACAGCTGTGGGCCGAAGTGCTCTTTCAACTGCGCCGAAACATCGTTGTTCAGGCTCAGGCGTGGGTCGTACATGGTCCGCAGCAAGCCTTCGATCTTCAGCTCCGGGTTCAGCCGGGCGGCGATGCGTTTGATGTTATCCACAAGGTCGCTGAGACCTTCCAGCGCGTAATACTCACACTGCATGGGGATAATCACGCCATCGGAAGCGACCAGCGCATTGAGCGTCAGCATCGACAGCGACGGCGGGCAGTCGATGAGGATGTAGTCGTAGTTTTCGCGGATCGGCGCCAGCGCGTTGCGCAGGCGGCTTTCCTTGACCTGCATTTCCAGCAGCACCACTTCGGCGGCGGTCAGGTCACGGTTGGCCGGAAGCAGCTGGAAACCACCATGCTCGGAGTAATGCATGGCCTGAGCCAAGTCACATTCCCCGATAAGCAGGTCGTAGACCGAGTGCTCGAGCTCATGTTTGTCCACACCGCTGCCCATGGTGGCGTTGCCCTGCGGATCGAGGTCGATCAGCAGCACACGACGCTTGGTCGCGGCCAGCGAGGCGGCGAGATTGATACAGGTGGTGGTCTTGCCTACACCACCTTTCTGGTTCGCGATTGCGAATACCTTAGCCATTGATGCGCGTGTTCCCAGTCATGCCTTGCGGCGCAGTATCAGCAGATGGCGCTGGCCCTGGCAACCCGGAACGGTCAGGGCCTGTTCGCTTTCCACTGTGAAGTCTGCGGGCAATGCTACCAGTTCATCGGCAGGATGCAGCCCCTTCATTGCAAGCCATTGCGTCCCGGTGTCGCCCAGGTGGCGGGTCCAGTTGGTGAAGTTCTCCATGCTGCTGAAAGCACGAGAAATGATTCCGTCGAACGCTTGTGCTGGCTGGAAGGCCTCTACCCGGCTGTGGATAACCGCGAGGTTGTCCAGCTTGAGCTCCATTTTCACTTGGGTCAGGAAGCGGGTTTTCTTGCCATTGGCGTCCAGCACAGTGACACGCTTGTGTGGATGCAGGATAGCCAGCGGGATGCCGGGCATGCCACCGCCGCTGCCAACATCCAACCAGTTGTCACGGTCGTTGTGGATAAACGACATGACGCTGAGACTGTCGAGCAGGTGACGCGAGACCATCTCGTCTGGGTCGCGCACGGCAGTCAGGTTGTAGGCTTTGTTCCATTTGATCAACAGAGCCAGGTAGCCAAGCAGCTTCTCGTGCTGCTCGGCAGTCAGCTCGACACCAAGCTGTCGTGCACCTGTGGACAACTCTTCAGCGTGTTGCGGGGTGACCAGGGAACTCAAGCGCTTTGCTCCAATTCGCGGCCAGCGCCGCGTTTTTTCAAGTGAATCAGCAACAGGGAAATTGCCGCAGGGGTCACACCCGGGATACGCGAAGCCTGGCCCAGCGTCTCCGGACGGGTCTGGCTCAGCTTGCCCTGTATCTCCTTGGACAGGCCGGAAATCGACGTGTAGTCGATATCCACAGGCAGCCGGGTGTCTTCGCTGGCGCGCAGTCGGGCAATTTCATCCTGCTGGCGGTCGATGTAACCGGCGTACTTGGTGCGGATTTCTACCTGCTCGGCAACCTGTGGATCGATCGCTTCACCGCCAGTCGCTTCGATCAGGCCGGCGTAGTCGATTTCTGGGCGTGCCAGCAGGTTGAGCAGGCTGTACTCGTGGCTCAGCGGAGTGCCGAATTTATCCACAACCGCCTGGCCTTGCTCGGTATTCGGGCGAACCCAAGTCGATTTCAGGCGCTGTTCCTCACGCTCGATACCGTCGCGCTTGGCGCAGAACGCAGCCCAGCGCTGGTCATCGATCAGGCCCAGTTCACGGCCCTTTTCGGTCAGGCGCAAGTCGGCGTTGTCTTCGCGCAGTATCAGCCGGTACTCGGCACGCGAGGTAAACATGCGGTACGGCTCCTGGGTACCCAAGGTAATCAGGTCGTCCACCAGTACACCGATGTAAGCCTCGTCACGGCGCGGGCACCAGCTGTCACGGCCCTGCGCCCGCAGTGCGGCGTTGGTCCCGGCCAGCAGGCCTTGGGCACCGGCTTCTTCGTACCCGGTGGTGCCGTTGATCTGCCCGGCAAAGAACAGGCCGCCGATGACTTTTGTCTCGAGGCTGTACTTGAGATCACGCGGGTCGAAGTAGTCGTACTCGATGGCGTAGCCGGGGCGCACGATGTGGGCGTTTTCCATGCCACGGATGGAACGCACGAGCTCCAACTGCACGTCGAATGGCAGCGAAGTGGATATTCCGTTGGGGTACAGCTCATGGGTGGTCAGGCCTTCCGGCTCAATGAACACCTGGTGGCTTTCCTTGTCGGCGAAGCGGTGGATCTTGTCTTCGATCGACGGGCAGTAGCGTGGACCGACCCCTTCGATCACGCCCGAGTACATCGGCGAACGGTCGAGGTTCGAGGCAATGATCTCGTGAGTGCGTGCGTTCGTATGGGTAATCCAGCAACTCACCTGGCGCGGGTGCATGTCGGCATTGCCCATGAACGACATCACCGGGATCGGGGTATCGCCTGGCTGCTCGGTCATGACCGAGAAGTCCACCGAACGCCCATCAATGCGTGGCGGGGTCCCGGTTTTCAGGCGGCCAACGCGCAGCGGCAGTTCACGCATGCGGTGGGCCAGGGCAATCGAAGGCGGGTCACCGGCGCGACCGCCGGAATGGTTTTGCAAACCGATGTGGATAAGGCCACCGAGGAAGGTGCCGGTGGTAAGTACCACTGATTCTGCGAAGAAACGCAGGCCCATCTGGGTCACTACGCCTTTGACCTGATCCTGCTCGACGATGAGGTCGTCGCAGGATTGCTGGAATATCCACAGGTTCGGCTGGTTTTCCAGGATTTCACGCACCACTGCCTTGTAGATGGCGCGGTCGGCCTGCGCACGGGTGGCGCGTACGGCCGGGCCCTTGCGGTTGTTCAGAACGCGGAACTGGATGCCGCTCTTGTCGGTGGCCAGCGCCATGGCGCCGCCGAGGGCATCGATCTCTTTGACCAGATGGCTTTTGCCAATACCGCCAATAGCGGGGTTGCAGCTCATGTGACCGAGGGTTTCCACGTTATGGGTCAACAGCAGGGTTTTCACACCCATGCGTGCAGACGCAAGCGCAGCCTCGGTACCGGCATGGCCGCCGCCGATGACGATCACTTCAAAACGGGAAGGGAAATCCACCACGCACCTCGTGCCTGTTTTTGCGAATAGAGAAGGTAAGCGGACAAGTATAGGGACTTAGCCCCCCTTAAAGAAACCGTCTGAGCAAATTTTGACCAGTCTGTGGATGAGTGGCAAACAACAGAAATCAAAGAGGAAAAATTTAAAAAAGCTTTGTTTTTATGTTTATTCTTATGCACACCCATATCTGTGGATAAAGCTCTACAGCCCATATCTCACGCTGTGTATAGAGAAATTAAACCCTGTGTCTGGAGTGCCATGAGGGCTATGGATAACCCATTTTAGCCTGTGGATTAAATGCCTATTTACCCACAGGGCGCTTTGTCCTCAGAAAAAAAGCCTGCTTATCAACGGAGCTGAAGCCGGGTTTTCCACAGGGCTCCTGACGGCGAATCGGCGCCTGTGATCAAATTTTTTCTTCCGTCATTGGCTTTTTGGCGAGTAATCCCCTCCCACAGAAGGACCTACTCACAAAAAAATGGATGGCTTTAACCCTGGGAGCCGCTTTTCGAGCATGAGGTCAGCGTGACAACTGCATAAATGCCAGGCAAAAAAAAGCCGCTCCAGAGGGAGCGGCGTTTGGCTTTGGATGGCTGTGGATTACTTTCCGATGCAGAAGCTGGAGAAAATACGCCCCAGCAGGTCATCGGAGCTGAATGCTCCGGTGATCTCACCCAGGGCGTGCTGGGCCTGCCGTAGGTCTTCCGCCAACAGCTCTCCCGCGCCCGCCAGCGTCAGTTGTGCGCGGCCGTGTTCCAGGTGCGCACTGGCCTGGCGCAAAGCATCCAGATGGCGCCTGCGAGCGCTGAAACCGCTCTCGGCGGTCTGCTCATAACCCATACAAGCTTTCAGGTGGTCGCGCAGCAACTGCAGGCCCGCATCGTCACCTTTGGCGCTGAGAGTGATTGTGACATGGCCGTCATCGCACTGTTCCAGCGCCACCCGCTCACCACTCAGGTCAGCCTTGTTACGAATCAGCGTGACCTTGGCCGGGTCCGGGCGCTGGTCGAGAAACTCTGGCCACAGGGCGAACGGGTCGCTGGCCTCGGGGGCAGTGGAGTCGACGACCAGCAGCACCCGGTCCGCTTCGCCGATGGCCTTGAGCGCGCGTTCTACGCCGATCTTTTCCACATGGTCATCAGTAGTGCGCAAACCAGCTGTATCAACCACATGAAGCGGCATCCCGTCGATGTGGATATGTTCGCGCAGGATGTCCCGGGTGGTGCCAGCGATATCAGTGACGATGGCAGCTTCGCGCCCGGCCAACTGGTTCAGCAGGCTCGATTTGCCGGCATTGGGCCGCCCAGCGATGACTACGGTCATGCCGTCACGCAGCAGCGCACCCTGCCCGGCTTCGCGCTGCACGGTGGATAACTCGCCGCGCACTGCATCGAGCATAGACAACACGTGGCCATCGGCGAGGAAATCGATTTCCTCCTCTGGGAAGTCGATCGCTGCTTCAACGTAGATACGCAGGGCAATCAACGCCTCGGTCAAGCTGTGCACACGTTTGGAGAATTCACCTTGCAGCGAGCGCAGGGCATTGCGCGCGGCCTGGCTGGAACTGGCCTCGATCAGGTCGGCAATGGCTTCGGCCTGGGCCAGGTCAAGCTTGTCGTTGAGGAATGCGCGCTCGCTGAACTCGCCCGGCCGGGCCAGCCGGCAGCCGACTTGTACACAGCGCTGCAGCAGCATGTCCAGAACCACCGGGCCACCGTGGCCCTGAAGTTCAAGCACATCCTCGCCAGTGAACGAATTCGGCCCGGGAAAATACAACGCGATGCCTTCGTCCAGTACCAGCCCTTCCTCGTCGCGGAATGGGCCGTAGTGGGCGTGGCGAGGGGTAAGTGTACGACCGGTGATCAACTGGCCGGCCTTGGCAGCCAGCGGGCCGGACAACCTGACAATCCCCACACCACCGCGGCCCTGGGCGGTAGCAATGGCGGCGATGGTTTCACGCACAATGTTCATGCTCGAAAGCCTCTACGACAAAAACGACAGATAGCAAAAACGCCCCACTAGGGGGCGTTTTTTATTCACAGGCTAGCGCAGTAGCCCGTCAAGCAGCAGCTTTTTTCGTTGCTGCTTCGATGCGGCGGGTAATGTACCACTGCTGCGAAATCGACAGGCAGTTGTTCACAACCCAGTACAGCACCAGACCAGCCGGGAACCACAGGAAGAAGAAGGTGAAGATGATTGGCATCATTTTCATCACCTTGGCCTGCATCGGATCCGGCGGCGTCGGGTTCAGGCGCTGTTGGATGAACATGGTGGCGCCCATGATGATCGGCAGGATGAAGAACGGATCCTTGATCGACAGGTCGGTAATCCACAGCATCCATGGGGCCTGGCGCATTTCCACGCTTTCCAGCAGCACCCAGTACAGGGCCAGGAACACCGGCATCTGGACCAGGATCGGCAGGCAGCCGCCCAACGGGTTGATCTTCTCTTTCTTGTACAGCTCCATCATTGCCTGGGACATCTTCTGGCGGTCATCACCGAAGCGTTCCTTCAGAGCGGCAAGTTTTGGAGCAACGGCACGCATACGCGCCATGGAGCGGTAGCTGGCAGCCGACAGTGGGAAGAACAGGCCTTTGATCAGCATGGTCAGCACGATGATCGACCAGCCCCAGTTGCCCAGCAGGCTGTGGATATGTTGCAGCAGCCAGAAGATCGGCTGGGCGATGAACCACAGGAAGCCGTAGTCGACGGTCAATTCCAGGCCTGGGGACAACTCTTTCAGCTTGGACTGGATCTTCGGGCCAGCGTACAGCATGGCACTGGTTTCGACCTTACCACCTGCAGGTACGTTAAGCGCCGGACCGGTGTAGCCGATGATGTAGTTGCCCTGGCTGTCCTTACGGGTCTGGACAACGTTGTTGTCCGACTTGGCCGGAATCCAGGCAGTCACGAAGTAGTGCTGAAGCCAGGCCACCCAGCCGCCAGACACATTTTCTTTCAAACTACCTTTGTCGATGTCCTTCATCGAGACCTTTTTGTAAGGCTCGGCAGCTGTCCACAGGGCCGCACCCAGGTAGGTTGCGGTACCGGTGGCAGTGCTGGAAGAAGGATCGCCGCTGGCGTCACGCTTGAGCTGGGCAAACATGTTGCCGCTCCAGGCCTGGCCGCTCTGGTTGTCGATCAGGTAGCTGACATTCAGGTCGTACTCACCGCGCTTGAAGCTGAAGCGCTTGATGTAGTTGACGCCGTTGTCGCTGAACTTCAGGTCAACCACCAGTTGCTGCTGGCCGTCAGCCAGTTGGTAGCTCTTCTGTTCTGCGGCATACAGCGGGCGGCCGCTGGCGCGGGCATCCGGGCCGTTGGCACCGGTAAGGCCGCTTTGTGCCAGGTAGACACGCTCGCCACCATTGTCGAACAACTGGAATGGAATGTCCGGATGGTCCTGACGGCGTGGGTACTTGGGCAGGTTCAACTGGACGATGTCACCACCGACCGGATCGATAGCCAGTTCCAGAACGTCGGTCTTGACTCGGATCAGGTCCTTGCTGAGTGCGACCGGTGCCAGTTCGGCAGGGCTCGATTCGGCGTTGGCGCTCGGTACATCGGCGCTGGCACCGTTGTTACCGGCCGGCACGCCATCGGGCAAGCCCGGAGCAACAGTGCTGGCAGCAGTATTCTGAGTCGGCAGGGCAGCCTGGCCGTAGTCATCGTTCCACTTCAGGACCATGACGTAGGACACGACTGCCAGCGCGGCGATCAGGATCGTGCGTTTAATATCCATGATTACTCGGCTATCGAAGAAGTTCGGGAGGAAGGAGCGGGTGGAACGGGGTCGAAACCGCCGTCATTCCACGGATGACAACGCCCCAGGCGACGAACGGCCAGCCACCCACCACGCCAGATGCCATGGTTTTCGATGGCTTCATACGCGTAACAGGAGCAACTGGGGAAGAAACGACAGTGATTGGCCATCAGAGGACTAATGGCATAACGGTAAAACTGGATCGGAACGAGTGCCAGTTTACGCATCTTGGCTGTCTACCCCTGCGGAATCGGCGATTACTGCTGGGGTTGGCCGGCTGCGCGCCAGGCGTTTCCAGAGCTTGCCAAAGTGTTGGTGCAATTCCGGGTTTTCTACCTCACCCAATCCCTTGCGCGCGACGATCACGATGTCCAACCCGGCAAGCATGTGCTGGTTCAGACGAAAGGAATCGCGCATCAAGCGCTTGAGGCGATTGCGTTGAACGGCGAGCTTGACGCTCTTCTTGCCGATCACCAGGCCGAGGCGTGGGTGATCAAGGCCGTTCTCGCGAGCAAGGATCAGCAGGTTTTTCCCTGGAACCTTGCCGGTTGGGGAGTCGAAGACCGCTTTGAAGTGCCGGGGTGTAAGCAGTCGCTTTTCCCGACTGAAGTCCTGACTCACCACCTGTGCCGAAAAATCAAATGGCCAGACGCTTACGGCCTTTGGCACGACGACGCGACAGAACAGCACGGCCGTTCTTGGTAGCCATACGGGCACGGAAACCGTGAGTGCGCGCGCGCTTGATGGTGCTTGGTTGGAAAGTACGTTTCATGGCGTGTTACCTGGTTTGTCGACGACGGGCCGGGATGGCCCCCTTTTTAAGAGACCGGCGATTCTAGAGAAAGCAAGCCCGTAGGTCAATTTCCAACCAGTCTTTCCATATAGAGCATGTGATGGACGGTGCCTGTGGGTGGATCACCGACTGCTGCTTGATCGGACACATGAATCGGGGACAACATGAAAAAAAAAGAGAGACATATAAAAAGCTTTTCTGAAGAACTTATAAATCTTAGGTAGGCGACTGTCTGTGGATAACACGCTATAGGCCAGTAAATACGGGCTGTACAGAATTTCACAACCGTGTTCTCAACCGGTGCTCCGCTTGTTCCCATCGTGCGCAGAAGCTGTGGATGAAATCGTTGATTATCCACAAGCGAGTTATCAACAGGCTGACACCCAGGGTTGTGCATAGCCCTCAGTGTCGGTTATCCACAGGGTTTATTCACAGCGCGGTAAAGACGTTTTGGTCGATAAATGGCTGTTTTGTCATGGATCCTAACGTGTCCACATGTGGATAACTGAACGCTCGACCGGTACAATGGCGGTTTGTTTTTGCCTCATCCGGCTTTCAAACTCAGGGGATATCCGTGTCAGTGGAACTTTGGCAGCAGTGCGTAGAGCTTCTGCGCGATGAACTGCCTGCCCAGCAATTCAACACCTGGATCCGTCCGCTACAGGTCGAAGCCGAAGGCGACGAGTTGCGCGTCTATGCGCCTAACCGTTTCGTTCTCGATTGGGTCAATGAAAAGTACCTGGGCCGCTTGCTCGAGCTGTTGGGGGAAAATGGCAGCGGTATTGCACCGGCCCTCTCCTTGTTGATAGGCAGTCGTCGCAGTTCTGCGCCCCGTGCTGCACCCAACGCGCCGGTAAGCGCGGCGGTGGCGGCTTCGCTGGCGCAAAACCAGGCGCAGAGCCAGCCCCAAAAACCTGTGTCGGCAGTACCGGCGGTCGATCCGGTCCCGGTCACCCTTGCCGAGCCTGTGCTCGTCGATGAAATGGCTGAGGCGTCCACACGCGACAGCTTCGATGCCATGGCTGAACCGGCCACGGCGCCGGCCAGCAGTGGCCGGACCGAGCAGCGCACTGTGCAGGTTGAAGGTGCGCTCAAGCACACCAGCTACCTGAACCGAACTTTCACTTTCGACACCTTTGTCGAAGGCAAGTCGAACCAGCTGGCACGCGCGGCTGCCTGGCAGGTAGCGGATAACCCTAAGCATGGTTATAACCCGCTGTTCCTTTATGGTGGCGTGGGCCTGGGTAAAACCCACCTGATGCATGCTGTGGGTAACCACCTGCTGAAGAAGAACCCGAATGCCAAGGTCGTGTATCTGCATTCGGAGCGTTTCGTGGCCGACATGGTCAAGGCGCTACAGCTCAACGCCATCAACGAATTCAAGCGCTTCTATCGCTCGGTGGATGCGTTGCTGATCGACGATATCCAGTTCTTCGCCCGTAAAGAGCGCTCACAGGAAGAGTTTTTCCACACCTTCAATGCCCTGCTTGAGGGTGGTCAGCAGGTAATCCTTACCTCCGACCGCTACCCCAAGGAGATCGAAGGCCTGGAAGAGCGCCTGAAGTCACGCTTTGGCTGGGGCCTGACGGTTGCTGTCGAGCCGCCAGAACTGGAAACACGCGTGGCGATCCTCATGAAGAAGGCCGACCAGGCCAAGGTCGAGCTGCCGCATGATGCCGCCTTCTTCATTGCCCAGCGCATCCGTTCCAACGTACGTGAACTGGAAGGTGCACTGAAGCGGGTGATCGCGCATTCGCACTTCATGGGTCGCGACATTACCATCGAGCTGATTCGCGAGTCGCTGAAGGATCTGCTGGCGCTGCAAGACAAGCTGGTCAGTGTGGATAACATTCAGCGTACCGTCGCTGAGTACTACAAGATCAAGATCTCCGATCTGTTGTCCAAGCGGCGTTCGCGTTCTGTCGCGCGTCCGCGGCAGGTGGCCATGGCCCTGTCCAAGGAGCTGACCAACCACAGTCTGCCGGAAATCGGCGACATGTTCGGTGGCCGCGACCATACGACCGTGCTGCACGCCTGCCGCAAGATCAATGAACTGAAGGAATCCGACGCGGACATCCGCGAGGACTACAAGAACCTGCTGCGGACGCTGACGACCTGATGGCCGTCTGCGCAGCTAATTGAAGGCAAGGGACTAGACCATGCATTTCACCATTCAACGCGAAGCCCTGTTGAAACCCCTGCAACTGGTCGCCGGTGTCGTCGAGCGCCGTCAGACCTTGCCGGTCCTGTCCAACGTATTGCTGGTCGTGCAAGGCCAGCAACTGTCGTTGACCGGTACCGACCTGGAGGTCGAACTGGTAGGCCGCGTGCAACTTGAAGAACCAGCCGAGCCTGGCGAGATCACCGTCCCGGCGCGCAAGCTGATGGACATCTGCAAAAGCCTGCCTAACGACGCCCTGATCGATATCAAGGTCGATGAGCAGAAATTGTTGGTAAAGGCCGGCCGCAGCCGCTTCACCCTGTCGACCCTGCCAGCCAATGACTTCCCGACTGTGGAAGAAGGCCCTGGTTCGCTGACCTGCAACCTGGAGCAGAGCAAGCTGCGCCGCTTGATCGAACGCACCAGCTTCGCCATGGCTCAGCAGGACGTGCGGTATTACCTCAATGGCATGCTGCTGGAGGTGTCCCGCAACACCCTACGTGCAGTGGCTACTGATGGTCACCGTCTGGCGCTGTGCTCCATGACCGCGCCGATCGAGCAGGATGATCGCCACCAGGTGATCGTACCGCGCAAAGGCATCCTGGAACTGGCGCGCCTGCTGACCGATCCGGAGGGCATGGTTAGCATCGTCCTGGGCCAGCATCACATCCGCGCGACCACCGGTGAGTTCACCTTCACCTCCAAACTGGTCGATGGCAAATTCCCTGACTACGAGCGCGTATTGCCCAAAGGTGGCGACAAACTGGTTGTCGGTGATCGTCAGGCGCTGCGTGAAGCATTCAGCCGCACTGCAATTCTTTCCAACGAAAAGTACCGCGGTATTCGCCTGCAACTGGCTGCCGGTCAATTGAAGATCCAGGCCAACAACCCCGAGCAGGAAGAGGCTGAAGAAGAAATCAGTGTGGACTACGAAGGTAGCTCGCTGGAAATCGGCTTCAACGTCAGCTATCTGCTGGACGTGCTGGGCGTGATGACTACCGAGCAAGTTCGTCTGATCCTGTCGGATTCCAACAGCAGCGCTTTGCTGCAGGAAGCCGGCAATGACGATTCTTCCTACGTTGTCATGCCGATGCGCCTGTAACCGTAGCCAGGCGACATGTCCCTTCGACGTATCATGGTCACCGCGGTGCGCAACTTGCACCCGGTGACTCTCTTACCCTCCCCCCGCATCAACATCCTTTACGGCGCCAATGGCAGTGGCAAGACCAGTGTACTGGAGGCCGTGCACCTGCTTGGGCTCGCGCGCTCATTCCGCAGTACCCGCTTGAACCCCGTCATTCAGTACGAGCAGTCTGCTTGTACCGTGTTTGGCGAGGTGCTGCTGACTGAGGGTGGCACCAGCAACCTCGGTGTGTCACGGGAGCGTCAGGGGGAGTTCACTATTCGCATTGATGGGCAGAACGCGCGCAGCGCTGCCCAGCTGGCAGAGTTGTTACCGTTGCAGCTCATCAACCCGGACAGTTTTCGGCTGTTGGAGGGAGCCCCCAAAATACGTCGCCAGTTTCTAGATTGGGGGGTGTTCCACGTGGAACCTCGCTTTTTGCCAGCCTGGCAACGGCTGCAGAAGGCGCTGCGGCAGCGGAACTCATGGTTGCGGCATGGTACACTTGACCCAGCTTCGCAAGCCGCCTGGGACCGGGAATTGTGCCTGGCCAGTGCGGAAATAGATGAATACCGTCGCAACTACATCAAGGCCTTGAAGCCCGTCTTCGAGCAAACCCTGAGCGAACTGGTCGAGCTGGACGGGTTGACCCTGAGCTACTACCGAGGCTGGGACAAGGACCGGGAACTGCAGCAAGTACTCGCCTCCTCTCTCCTTCGCGATCAGCAGATGGGCCATACCCAGGCCGGTCCGCAGCGTGCTGATCTGCGTCTTCGTCTGGCTGCCAACAACGCAGCAGACATCCTGTCGCGTGGTCAGCAAAAGCTGGTGGTGTGCGCATTGCGCATTGCCCAAGGCCACCTCGTCAGTCAGGCTCGCCGCGGTCATTGTATTTATCTCGTGGATGACTTGCCGTCCGAGCTGGACGACCAGCATCGCCGCGCATTGTGCCGCTTGCTTGAAGAATTACGCTGCCAGGTGTTTATCACCTGTGTAGATCACGAACTACTGAGGGAAGGCTGGCAGACGGAAACGCCAGTTGCTTTGTTCCACGTGGAACAAGGCCGTATCACCCAGACCCACGACCATCGGGAGTGAAGGCATGAGCGAAAATCAAACGTACGACTCCTCCAGCATCAAGGTGCTGAAAGGTTTGGATGCCGTACGCAAGCGTCCCGGCATGTACATTGGCGACACCGATGATGGTAGCGGCCTGCACCACATGGTCTTCGAGGTGGTCGACAACTCCATCGACGAAGCCCTCGCCGGTCACTGCGATGACATCACGGTCATCATCCACCCGGACGAATCCATCAGTGTGCGCGACAACGGTCGCGGCATTCCGGTTGACGTGCATAAAGAAGAAGGCGTTTCCGCAGCTGAAGTCATCATGACTGTGCTGCACGCTGGCGGTAAATTCGACGATAACTCCTACAAGGTATCCGGCGGTCTGCACGGTGTAGGTGTTTCGGTTGTGAACGCCCTGTCCGAGCAGCTGGTACTGACCGTTCGCCGTAGTGGCAAAATCTGGGAGCAGACCTACGTTCACGGTGTTCCACAAGCGCCAATGGCGGTTGTCGGTGACAGTGAAACGACGGGTACCCACATCCACTTCAAGCCATCGGCTGAAACCTTCAAGAACATCCACTTCAGCTGGGACATCCTGGCCAAGCGTATCCGCGAGTTGTCGTTCCTGAACTCGGGCGTGGGCATTCTGCTGAAGGATGAACGCAGCGGTAAGGAAGAGTTCTTCAAATACGAAGGCGGCCTGCGTGCATTTGTCGAGTACTTGAACACCAACAAGACTCCAGTCAACTCCCAGGTGTTCCACTTCAACGTCCAGCGTGAAGACGGCGTGGGTGTAGAAGTTGCTCTGCAATGGAACGACAGTTTCAACGAAAACCTGCTGTGCTTCACCAACAACATTCCGCAGCGTGATGGTGGTACTCACCTGGTGGGCTTCCGTTCTTCCCTCACCCGTAGCCTGAACAGCTACATCGAGCAGGAAGGCCTGGCCAAGAAGAACAAGGTGGCGACCACTGGCGACGACGCCCGTGAAGGCCTGACCGCGATTATCTCGGTGAAGGTCCCAGACCCTAAGTTCAGCTCGCAGACCAAAGACAAGCTGGTTTCCTCGGAGGTGAAAACCGCCGTGGAACAAGAGATGAATAAATACTTCGCCGATTTCCTGCTGGAGAACCCGAACGAAGCCAAGGCCGTCGTTGGCAAGATGATCGACGCTGCCCGTGCACGGGAAGCGGCCCGTAAAGCCCGTGAGATGACTCGCCGCAAAGGCGCGCTGGATATCGCCGGCCTGCCGGGCAAACTGGCTGACTGCCAGGAAAAAGACCCTGCCCTTTCCGAACTGTATCTGGTGGAGGGTGACTCCGCAGGTGGTTCGGCCAAGCAAGGTCGAAACCGCCGCACCCAGGCGATCTTGCCGCTGAAGGGCAAGATCCTCAACGTCGAGAAGGCTCGTTTCGACAAGATGATCTCGTCCCAGGAAGTGGGCACGCTGATCACGGCACTGGGCTGCGGGATCGGTCGCGAAGAGTACAACATCGACAAGCTGCGCTATCACAACATCATCATCATGACCGATGCTGACGTTGACGGTTCGCACATCCGTACTTTGCTGCTGACCTTCTTCTTCCGTCAGTTGCCGGAGCTGGTCGAGCGCGGCTACATCTACATTGCCCAGCCTCCACTGTACAAGGTGAAAAAAGGCAAGCAGGAGCAGTACATCAAGGACGACGAGGCCATGGAAGAATACATGACCCAGTCGGCTCTGGAGGACGCGAGCCTGCACCTGGACGAGTCAGCGCCAGCAGTTTCTGGTGTGCAGCTGGAAAGCCTGGTGAATGAATTCCGCAGTGTCATGAAGACACTCAAGCGCCTGTCGCGTTTGTACCCGGAAGAACTAACCGAGCACTTCGTCTACCTGCCTGAGGTGACCCTGGAACAGTTGGGTGACCACGCGGTGATGCAAGCATGGCTGGCCCAGTTCCAGGCGCGTCTGAACTCCAACCAGAAGTCTGGCCTGGCTTACAGCGCCAGCCTGCGCGAAGACAAAGAGCGCAACGTATGGCTGCCGGAAGTAGAAATCACCTCCCACGGCCTGGCTAGCTACATCACGTTCAACCGTGACTTCTTTGGCAGCAATGACTACCGGACCGTAGTCAACATCGGTGCCAAGCTCTCTAGCCTGCTGGGTGAAGGTGCTTACGTGCAACGTGGTGAACGCCGCAAGGCAATTGTCGAGTTCAAGGAAGGCCTGGACTGGCTGATGAACGAGACCACCAAACGTCATACCATCCAGCGATACAAAGGGCTGGGTGAGATGAACCCGGACCAGTTGTGGGAAACCACCATGGACCCGGCTGTCCGCCGCATGCTCAAGGTCACCATCGAGGATGCGATCGCTGCCGACCAGATCTTCAACACCTTGATGGGTGACGCAGTCGAGCCGCGTCGTGAGTTCATTGAGAGCAACGCGCTGTCGGTCTCGAACCTGGATTTCTGATCAGGTTGTAGTTTGCAGACACTAAAAAGCCCGCTGATGCGGGCTTTTTAGTGTCTGATGATCAGTAGCCGGTAAGAATGTTAACGATCACGCCACTGGCAATAGCCACCAGCACGTAGTCCCCGTTCACATACAGCCAGCGATGATCACGTGGTGGCGCATACAGGTGGCGCGCTTTCCAGTCGGTTACCCAGTAACGGTCGCCACGGTAATGTGGATCAACTGCATGACCACGCTGCCACTGCTGGTGCGGTACTGGCATGCCTTGTTGTGGACGGAAGTTCGGGTCACGGTAAGCAGGATCGTGGCCATTGTCATGTCGGCCCTGTTGCTGGGGCTGACCATGTGGCGGGTTGCCCTGATGCGATGGCCCGCCATCATGGCGGTCGGGTGGGCCCGGCTGCGCGAAGCTGGCCAGCGGTGCGCTGAACATGAGCGCCGCGCAGATCACGGTTAGGGTCTTTTTCATTTGATGCGGTCCTCTGCCTGTTATCGCCTGGCCAGTATGAATTGCCAGATTCGGTTAACTGATAAGACCACGCTTTTTTCCGTTTAATGTCAGGACTCAGGTAAAGGTCCGGTAAAGTCTGCCGCTGTTTCAGTTAAGCCCAAGCGCTTTCAAGCGGCGATACAGCGTGCGCTCACTGATGCCAAGATGGCTGGCCAGTTCGCTGCGCGAGCCCTTGAACTGTTCCAGTGCCTGCGCCACCTCACCTAGGTTGTAGCGACGGCTACCTGCCATAGTCGCCCCGGCTGGCCCGATATCTTCCTGCAAGTGTTCAGGTCGGATCAGCCCGTCATCGGCGAACAGACGGGCTCTTTCCAGTATGTTGCGCAGCTCGCGGATATTGCCCGGAAACGGATGTAACCCCAGTTGCTGTAAGGCATCGTCACTCAGCCTGGGCGTTGGCTTGCCAGTCATGGCCATGCGCTGCAGCAGGCTCTGTGCGAGCAGGGGTAGATCTTCCACCCGCTCGCGCAATGCCGGCAGGCGGATCGGAAAGCCGCTGATGCGGTAGTACAGGTCCTCACGGAAGGAGCCCTGCGCAACCATCTGCTTGAGCGGCTTGTGGGTGGCCGATACCAGGCGGAAATCCGAATGCACCGTGCGCAGGCTGCCCACCGGGCGGAAGCTGCCAGACTCGATCAGACGCAGCAACTTCACCTGCATCGCCAGCGGTACTTCGCCAATTTCATCGAGGAACAGGGTGCCCCCATGGGCCGCCTCAGCCAGGCCGATCTTGCGTTGGTTGGCACCGGTGAATGCACCCTTCTCGTAACCAAACAGCTCGCTCTCGAACAACGACTCAGACAGACCTGTGCAGTCGACCACCACCAGCGGGCCATTCGCTCTGGGACTGCCCATGTGTACCGCGCGAGCGAACAGTTCTTTACCGCTCCCCGACTCCCCCTGCAGCAGCACCGGAATCTGCGCTGGCGCCGCCCGTTGCAGGCTGGCCAAGGCGGCCTTGAAGGCGGGGGCGCGCCCCACCAAGCCCTGCTCCTGAGGCTGCGCTGACGCGAGGGTGATGGTGGTCAGTCGTTCGACAAAGGCCACCACGCTGCCCTGTTCATCCAGGATCGGCCGCAGTTCCACATCCACATGTTCGGGGCCACGTGGGGTGTGATGAATGTGCAACACACGCTCCGGCACTTTGCTCTCCCACGCCTTGCGCATTGGGCAATGCTCACCAGCCTGGTCGCATGGCACGGCATAGTGGTGCGAGACCTTGTGGCACTTTTCGCCCAGCGGCGCCTGGTCATGCTGGCCGAACTGGCGGCGGTAGGCCGCATTGGCAGCCAGGATGTTGTAGTGAGTGTCCAGCACGATGGTCGGCAGGGCATCGTGCTCAAGGTAGGAAACCAGAGCTAGGATGATGGGATGAGTTTGAGGCATGACGACACCATTGGGATGACCGGCGCAGGTTAACAAGGACTGCCAAACACTGCCATTGGCTGACAGTCGACTGCCATCCACGCTGTCAGTTTCGCCAACCGCTGTCAGCAACGGGCCGGATTCATTGGACCATGGGCCGACTGAAGCCTGGCATGCATCTTGATGAACCTCCTGGCACTGCCTACGCCCCACAAGGCGTGGCGGATAAATTGGAGAACGTGATGATCATCGGCAACAACCTTCACGTGGACGCCTTCTTTGACAAGGCGACCTCGACCATCAGCTACCTGGTCATGGACCGTGAAACCCGGCAATGCGCATTGATCGACAGCGTGCTGGATTACGACCCGAAGTCCGGGCGCACCTGCAGCGCCTCGGCGGATCGGCTGATCGAGCGTGTGACCGAATTGAATGCCAGCGTGCGCTGGATTCTGGAAACACATGTGCACGCCGACCATCTTTCAGCAGCGGCCTACCTGAAGGAAAAACTTGGGGGGCATACCGCCATCGGCGCGCACATCACCCAGGTGCAGAAAGTGTTCGGTGCCCTGTTCAACGCCGAGCCTGGCTTTGCACGCGATGGTAGCCAGTTCGATGTGCTGCTCGAAGACGAAGAAGTCATCCGCATTGGTAACCTGCACGCACGGGCACTGCACACGCCTGGGCATACGCCCGCGTGCATGAGTTTCATGATCGAGGACGCCGGCGAGATCGCGGTGTTCGTGGGCGACACCCTGTTCATGCCCGACTACGGTACTGCCCGCTGCGACTTCCCAGGGGCAGATGCCCGTACCCTGTACCGTTCGATCCGTCGTCTGCTGGCTTTCCCCGACCACACCCGGCTGTTCATGTGCCACGACTACCTGCCAGATGGCCGCGACATGCAGTACGTCACCACCGTAGCCGAGCAGCGCGCCAGCAACATTCATATTCACCAAGGCGTCGACGAGGACAGTTTCGTCGCCATGCGCGAAGCCCGTGACAAGACCCTCGATATGCCCGTGCTGATCCTGCCTTCGGTACAGGTGAACATGCGCAGTGGCCAGCTCCCCACGCCGGAAGAAAACGGCGTGAGTTACCTGAAAATTCCGCTGAACAAGCTGTAACCGCCCTGCCCCATAATCAGATTCCAGGATTTACCGCCATGCCCGCCTTGTTGTCCCCTGCCAATACCGATCACCACAAAGTACTCATCGTCGGTGCCGGTGCCGCTGGTATCGCCACTGCTTCCAGCCTGATCAGCCGTGACCCGTCACTGGACATTGCCTTGATTGACCCCGCCGAAGTGCATTACTACCAACCCGGCTGGACCATGGTCGGTGCCGGTGTGTTCAAGGCACCGAGCACCGCGCGCACCATGGCCTCGACCATCCCGCGCGGTGTGCGCTGGATCAAGGCGCGCGTTCAGGGCTTCGATCCATCGGGCCAGCTGGTCATGCTCGACGATGGCCGCGCCATCAGTTATGAACAATTGGTGGTCTGCCCCGGGCTCAAGCTGGACTGGGCGGCCATCAATGGGCTCAGCGAGACCCTTGGCCGTAACGGTGTCACCTCCAATTACCGCTACGACTTGGCGCCCTACACCTGGGAGCTAGTGCAAAAGCTCAAGCAAGGCCGTGCCCTGTTCAGCCAGCCGCCCATGCCGATCAAGTGCGCCGGCGCGCCGCAGAAGGCGCTGTACCTGTCGTGCGACCATTGGCTTCGCAACGGCCATTTGGGGGCGGTGAAAGCCAGCTTCTTCAACGCCGGTGCCGTGTTGTTCGGTGTGGCGGACTACGTCCCTGCGCTGATGAAGTACATCGAAAAGTATGCGGTGGACCTCAATTTCTCCCATCGGCTGACAGCCGTGGACGGCCCGAACCAGCGCGCTACCTTCGTCCGTAGCCTGGCCGACGGCAGCAGTGAGACGCGCATTGAAGCCTTCGACATGCTGCATGTAGTGCCGCCGCAGGTAGCGCCGGACTTCATTCGCGAAAGCCCGTTGGCCGATGGCGCCGGTTGGGTCGATGTCGACCCGCACACCCTGCGCCACCGCAAATACACCAACGTTCATGCCCTGGGCGATGTCGCCAACACCAGCAATGCCAAGACCGCTGCAGCTGCACGTAAGCAGGCCCCCGTCGTGGCCAACAACGTGCTGGTTGCGCTGGGCAGGTTGCCGACCCTGGCCCGTTACGACGGCTATGGCTCGTGCCCGCTTACCGTCGAGCGCGGCAAGATCGTTTTGGCCGAATTCACCTATGGCGGCAAGCTTGCACCGAGTTTCCCCAACTGGTTGCTGGATGGCCGCAAACCCACGCGGCTGGCCTGGTTGCTCAAAGCGCAGGCGCTGCCCCCGCTGTACTGGCAAGGCATGCTCAAGGGCCGTGAGTGGCTGGCCCGCCCGCATCTGGTAACCGAGGATGGGCAGTGATCGAACATCAATTATTGGGGGCGGGCCTGGGCGCAATCATCGGTGCCGTGCTGGCGCTGACCGGCGCAGGCGGAGGCATTCTCGCCGTGCCGTTGCTGGTATTTGGCCTTGGGCTATCAATGGTCGAGGCGGCCCCGGTAGGCCTGCTGGCAGTGGGCATGGCGGCGGCGGTGGGCGCTGTTCTGGGTTTGCGCCAAGGCTTGGTACGCTACCGCGCAGCGCTGTTCATTGCAGTCATTGGTGTCGCGGCAGCGCCGTTGGGGTTGATGCTGGCGCACCGTTTGCCGAATACGCCCTTGCAGTTGGTGTTCGCCGGGGTGCTGGTTCATGCCTGCCTGCGTATCTGGCGCAAGGCGGCCAAAGAGCTGCGCGGCGAAGCCAACGATGCCCATCGCTACATTGAGCCGTGTGTGCTGAACCCGCTACAGGGCCGGTTACGCTGGACCCTGCCTTGCGCAAGAGCATTGGCGTTAACGGGGGCTCTATCCGGGTTATTGTCCGGTCTGCTTGGCGTCGGTGGAGGGTTCGTCATTATCCCTGCCCTTAACCGTTACACCAACCTGCGTATGGCCAGCATCGTTTCCACGTCATTGGCTGTGATCGCCCTGGTCTCTACCGGCAGTGTGGTCAGCGCCAGCCTTGCGGGTGTCCTGCATTGGCAAATTGGCGGCCCGTTTGCCGTCGGTGCAGTGCTTGGCCTGCTGTTGGTAAGGCCGCTGGCGAGGAGGTTGGCCGGGCCGCGCCTGCAGCAGATGTTTGCGGTAGCAGGTTGGGCCGCTGCCCTGCTGCTGGGCAGCAAAGCGCTACTGAGCTAGCAGCTCGCTTTGTTGTTCTGCGCACAGCGCCAGCAGATAGTCCCACACTACCCGCAGTCTTACCGACTTGTGCAGCTCGCGGCGGGTGCAGATCCAGTAGCTGCGCTGGATGGTCTCGCCAGGCAGCACACGTACCAGGGTCGGGTCCTGGCGGGCCATGTAGTTGGGCAGCACGGCAATGCCCAGACCGGCGCGGGCGGCGGCTTGCTGGGCGATCACGCTGGTGCTGCGAAACACCACGTTGGGTGCTCGGCAGAAGCTGTTGAGAAACAGCAACTCCTGGCTGAACAGCAAGTCGTCGACGTAGCCAATCCAGCTGTGCCGGGCCAGGTCCTCTCGGTTGCGCAGTGGCGGTGCGCGGTCCAGGTAAGCCTGGCTGGTATACAGCGCCAGCCGATAGTCGGTGAGTTTGCGAGTGATCAGCAGGTCGGCGTTGGGCCGCTCAAGGTGGATGCTGATCTCCGCTTCGCGGTTGAGGATGCTGACGAACCTTGGCACTGCGACCAGTTCCACCTCCAGCCCGGGGTAACGCTCGAACAATGCGTTCATGCGTGGGGTGAAAAACATGATGCCGATGCCTTCGGTAACCCCCAGGCGAATCTTACCGAGCGGGGTGATGGCCTGGGTGATCTCTTCCTGGGCCAGCAGGGCGACGTTCTCCATGGCTTCGGCGTGCTTGAGCAGCGCCTGCCCCGAGGGGGTCAGCTCATACCCTTGGGCGTGCTGCACGAAAAGCGCTGTACCCAAGCTCTGCTCGATGTTCTCGATGTGCCGGGCCACGGTGCTGTGAGTGGTGTTGAGGCGTTTGGCGGCGCTTAGCAGGCGGCCGCTGCGCTGCAACTCGAGGAAAAACCGCAGATCGTTCCAGTCGAACATGCTGATCCTTGTGGCTGTTCGTCCCGACCTCTTCGCAGGCATACCGGCTCCCATAGAGACAGCGAAACCTGACGGTGACGCGATCCCTCTGGGGAGTGGGCGAGCCCGCGAACAGGTCGGTCCAGGATTACCCCTGTGCTAAAACGCACAACGGCTGCGCGAAATCTCGTGTTTCCTCCACGAAATTACTCACTAAGATGAATCGGGACAAGAATAATAATCAGGCCCGAGGTTGCACATGCCATCAGCCGATTCTGTCTTCGATTACGTGGTCGTTGGGGCCGGTCCAGCCGGGTGCTTGCTGGCCAACCGTTTGTCCGCCAACCCTGATTGTCGGGTGCTGCTGCTGGAAGCGGGCGGTCGCGACAACTATCCGTGGATTCACATTCCGGTGGGTTACCTCTACTGCATCGGCAACCCACGCACCGACTGGTGTTTCAAAACCGAGGCACAGCCTGGCCTGGGCGGTCGCTCATTGGGTTATCCACGCGGCAAGGTGCTCGGTGGCTGTTCTTCTATCAATGGCATGATCTACATGCGTGGTCAGGCTGCCGACTACGACCATTGGGCCGAGCAAGGCAACGACGGTTGGGCATGGAGGGACGTGCTGCCGCTGTTCAAAGCCAGTGAAAACCACTTTGCCGGCGCCAGCGAACATCATGGCGGCGACGGCGAGTGGCGGGTCGAGCGCCAGCGCTACAGTTGGCCGATCCTCGATGCCTTCCGCGATGCCGCCGAGCAAAGCGGCATTGGCAAGGTCGATGACTTCAATACCGGCGACAACCAGGGCTGTGGATACTTTCAGGTGAACCAGCGCAGCGGTGTACGCTGGAACGCTTCCAAGGCTTTTCTGCGGCCGATCAAGCACCGCGCCAACCTTACCGTGCTGACCGGTGTGCAGGTTGACCAGATACTGCTCAACAACACTCGCGCCCGTGCAGTGAAGGCATTCTGGCAAGGTGCCTGGCACGAGTTTCCCGCGCGTCGCGAGATCATCCTCTGCGCTGGGGCAGTCGGTTCGCCCGGCATCCTGCAGCGCTCCGGTATTGGCCCGCGGCAGTTGCTGGAAAGTTTGGGTATTGGCGTGCGCCACGACATGCCCGGGGTTGGTGGCAACTTGCAGGATCACTTGCAGCTGCGGCTGATCTACCAAATTCGCAACACCCGTACCTTGAACCAGATGGCCAACAGCCTGTGGGGCAAGATGGGCATGGGCCTGCGCTACCTCTACGACCGCAGCGGTCCGCTGGCCATGGCGCCGAGCCAGCTGGGCGTGTTTGTACGTTCCAGCCCGGATCAGGCCACCGCAAACCTGCAGTACCACGTGCAGCCACTGTCTCTTGAGCGCTTCGGCGAGCCCTTGCATCAGTTCCCGGCCTTCACCGCTTCGGTATGCAACCTGCGCCCGGCCAGCCGCGGACGGGTCGATATCCGCAGCACCGACATGAACAGCCCCCCGCTGATCGACCCCAACTACCTGAGTGACCCCCAAGACCTGCGCGTCGCCGCCGATGCCATCCGGCTTACCCGGCGCATCGTCCAGGCCCCTGCCCTGGCCGCCTTCGAACCCAAGGAATACCTGCCGGGCCCCACCCTGCAATCCGAGCAGGACCTGTTCGAAGCTGCCGGCCAGATCGGCACTACCATTTTTCACCCGGTGGGTACCTGTCGCATGGGCACTGGGGAAATGGACGTTGTGGATAACCAGTTGCGCGTACGTGGGATCCCCGGCTTGCGCGTGGCCGACGCCTCGATCATGCCGCAGATCACCTCGGGCAATACCTGTTCCCCCACCCTGATGATCGCCGAGAAGGCGGCCCAACTGATCCTCAAAGGAGCTGCTACCCAGACCTACTTGAACGAAGACGCGTTACCGACCCCCTGACCCGGGTGCGTGCAGTAGCGGCAGCTTGCGGTCGAAAGCTGCCGACAGTGGAACAACAAGAATAATCACTGTGGCCTGCGGGCCGAGGACAGCAACGATGTCGGATTACATCCAAGAGCAGGGTGCGGCGGCCAGCAGCTCCAGCCGCCGTGAAGAACGCAAGATCATTTTCGCGTCATCCCTCGGGACGGTTTTCGAGTGGTATGACTTTTTTCTCTATGGCGCGCTGGCAGCGGTCATCAGTAAGCAGTTCTTCGCTGGCGTGAACGACACCACCGCGTTCATCTTCGCCCTCATGGCGTTTGCTGCGGGCTTTCTGGTGCGGCCGTTCGGCGCGCTGGTGTTCGGCCGGCTGGGCGACATGATCGGGCGCAAATACACCTTTCTGGTCACTATCGTCCTGATGGGCCTGTCCACCTTCGCCGTGGGCTTGTTGCCCACCTACGCCAGCATCGGCATTGCCGCACCGATTATCCTGGTGATCCTGCGCATGCTCCAAGGGTTGGCGCTGGGCGGTGAATATGGCGGTGCGGCGACCTATGTGGCCGAACATGCGCCGCCCGGCAAGCGTGGCTTCCATACCGGTTTCATTCAGTCCACCGCTACTTTGGGCCTTTTGCTGTCGTTGCTGGTGGTACTGGGGAGCCGCTATGTCAGTGGGGACCAGTTCGAAACCTGGGGCTGGCGCCTGCCGTTCCTGCTGTCGATCGTGCTGCTGGCTATCTCCACCTGGATCCGCATGAGCATGCATGAGTCGCCGGCCTTCGTGAAAATGAAGGCCCAAGGCAAGGTCAGCAAGTCGCCAATCCGAGAGTCGTTCACTTCCTGGCCAAACCTTAAAGTAGTGCTTACCGCGCTGTTCAGTATCAATGCCGGTCAAGCGGTAACTTTCTACACCGCACAGTTCTACGTGTTGTTCTTCATGACCCAGATGCTGAAGATGGACCCGGCCCAGGCCAACACCCTGCTGATCATCAGTGTGGTGATCGGTGCTCCGTTCTTTGTGTTCTTCGGGTGGTTGTCGGACCGTATCGGGCGCAAGCCGATCCTGATGCTCGGCTTGCTGCTGGCCACCGTGCTGTACTTCCCGCTGTTCAAGGCGCTGAGCCACTACGCCAACCCACAGATCGATGCCGCCAGCCGGCAGGCGCCGATCGTGGTTACTGCTGACCCACAAGGTTGTACCTTCCAGTTTGACCCGGTCGGCAAGGCACGTTTCGATAGCCCGTGCGATAAGGTCAAGACCTTCCTCGTCAAGCAGGGCCTCCCCTACCGCGCGGTAAGCGTGGCTGGCAGCGAGGTGGTGGTCAACATTGGTGACAAAACCATCAACGGCTTCGACGAAGCGGCCATGCGATCGGCGGTGGAGCAGGCGGGCTATCCGGCCAAGGCCGACCCTGCACAGGTCAACCAGGTGATGGTGGTGGTGCTGATCGTAGCGATGATCCTGATTGCGACCATGACCTACGGCCCGTTGGCGGCGGTGATGGTCGAGCTGTTCCCGACCCGTATCCGCTACACCTCTATGTCGTTGCCCTACCACATCGGTAATGGCTGGTTCGGTGGCTTCTTGCCGACCGTGTCGTTCGCGCTGGTGGTGTACACCGGGGATATATTCTACGGTCTGTGGTACCCAGTGCTGGTGACCGGGATTAGCCTGGTTGTGGGGATTTTCTGCCTGAAAGAAACCAAGGATGTAGATATCGACAAGCTCTGAAGGCCATTCATGCTGGCTGCAGGGCATAAAAAAACCGGCTGTAAAAGCCGGTTTTCTTATGCCCTGAAAAAACTTATGCACGTTTTTCAAGAAAATGTCATACAAAAAAATAAACAGCTAATTCAACGAGTTAGGCATCACTCCGAGCATTTTGTCGAAAAACTGCTCACAAGTTATCCACAGATGGTCAGGCCATCTGCTCCTGGGGTTTTTCCTCCGCTGGCGGCAGCGAACCCATGGCCCGCTGTGTCGCTTCGTTCCACGCTGCAGCACGGTCGTTGAGTTCGGCAATGGCGCGTGGCCCCGTACCGTTGGCATACATCGGCTCGCCAATCACCACCTCGATGGTGCCGGCGCGCTTGCCCCACCCGGTCTTCGGCCAGAACTTACCCGCATTGTGGGCAATCGGCAGAACCGGCAGCCCGGCATTCACCGCCAGCGCGGTACCGCCGCGCGAGAACTTGCCGACGGTGCCAAATGGCACGCGGGTACCTTCCGGGAAGATCAGCACCCAAGTCTTCTGCTTGAGCAGCTCGTCACCCTTGCTGGCCACCTGGCGCAGCGCCTCCTTCGGGTTATCGCGGTTGATCGCGATCGGCCGCAGCATGGCCATGGCCCATCCGAAGAACGGCACATACAGCAGCTCGCGCTTGAGCACTTGGCTCAGCGGCGAGAAGTACTGGGATAGGAAAAAGGTTTCCCAGGTGCTCTGGTGGTTCGACAGGATCACGCAAGGCTCAGCCGGCACGTTCTCGGCGCCAGTGATCTTGTAGTCAATGCCCAGAACGGTGCGCACCAGGAACAGCGCGCAGCGGCACCAGTACACGTTGATGAACTTGTAGCGCTTGGGGAACGACAAAAATGGCGCGACGAAGAAGCTCAGCGAGCACCACAGCAGTGAACTGGTGCCCAGCAGCAGGTAAAAAAGAAAGATTCTGATCGCCTGCAGGATCGACATAGTGGCTCGTACCATTGCGGGGCATGCCCGCCTGAGGAAAATGCGCCTGAAGGCGCATTGTTTAAATTAGTTCTCTGGCGATAGCTGCCAGATCGTCGAAAATCAGTGTAGTTTCCGGGACGCCTTTTTCCAGGGTCCGCTCACCCTTGCCGGTTTTCACCAACACGGGTTGTGCACCGACGGCCAGGGCGGCCTCCAGGTCACCTTTGCTGTCGCCAACGAACCAGACGCCTTCAAGGCAAACCTGGTAATGCTCGGCGATCGCCCGCAGCATGCCGGGCTTGGGCTTGCGGCAATCGCAGCCTTCGTCCGGCCCGTGAGGGCAATAGACGATGTGGCCCACCTCGCCACCCTGCTCTGCCACCAGCGCGCGCAGGCGCGCGTGCATGGCTTCGAGGGTTGCCAGCGGATAGTAGCCACGGGCAATGCCGGACTGGTTGGTGGCCACGGCCACCGTCCAGCCCGCCTTGCTCAACTGCGCGATCGCTGCGACCGAGCCAGGGATCGGAATCCACTCTTCCAGCGTCTTGATGTAGGCGTCGGAGTCGTAGTTGATCACCCCGTCACGGTCGAGAATCAGCAGTTTCAAGGTTTACCCCAGCAGCGAAATGTCAGCCACACCCAGGAACAGGCCGCGCAGGCGGCTGAGCAGGGCATAACGGTTGGCACGTACCTTGGCGTCTTCGGCGTTGACCATCACCGCCTCGAAGAAGGCGTCGACCGGGTCGCGCAGGGCTGCCAGGCGGGCCAGCGATTCACTGTACTGGCGTGCAGCAGCCATCGGTTGCACGGCCTGGTCGGCCTGCTGGATGGCCGAGTACAGGGAGAACTCGTTGGCATTGTCGAAGTACTTCGGCTCGACCTGCTCGGCGATGGCGCCCTCGGCTTTGCTCAGCAGGTTCGACACGCGCTTGTTCACCGCTGCCAGGGCCTCGGCTTCCGGCAGCTTGCGGAACGCCTGCACGGCCTGAACGCGCTGGTCGAAGTCCAGTGCGGAGCCTGGCTGCAGGGCACGTACCGACAGGTAGGTGGCGACGTCGATACCTTCGTCTTCGTAGCGCGCACGCAGGCGGTCGAAGATGAATTCCAGCACCTGGTCAGCCAGGCCGGCGGCCTTGACCTTGGCGCCGAACTGCTTGACCGCGAACTCGACTGCACCGGTCAGGTCCAGGTCCAGTTGCTTCTCGATCAGAATTCGCAGCACGCCCAGGGCGGCACGGCGCAGGGCATAGGGGTCTTTACTGCCGGTAGGCAGCATGCCGATGCCGAAGATGCCCACCAGGGTGTCGAGCTTGTCGGCGATGGCTACGGCAGCACCGGTGAGGGTCTGCGGCAGCTCGGCGCCTGCACCGCGCGGCATGTACTGCTCGTTCAGGGCCAGTGCGACGTCTTCCGGCTCACCGTCGTTGAGCGCGTAGTAGTAACCGGCAACACCCTGCATTTCAGGGAATTCGCCGACCATCTCGGTGGCCAGGTCGCACTTCGACAGCAGGCCGGCACGGCCAGCGCGCTGGGCGTCGCCGCCGATCAGCGGGGCAATGAAGGCGGCCAGCTTGGAAACACGTTCCGCCTTGTCGTACACGGTGCCGAGCTGAGCCTGGAACACCACGTTCTTGAGGCGCTCGTTGAAGGTTTCCAGTGGCTGCTTCTTGTCCTGCTTGAAGAAGAACTCGGCGTCGGTCAGGCGCGGGCGTACGACCTTTTCGTTGCCTTGCACGATCTGCTTCGGGTCGCGGCTTTCGACGTTGGCCACGGTAATGAAGCGCGGCAGCAGCTTGCCTTCGCTGTCCAGCAGGCAGAAGTACTTCTGGTTATCCTGCATGGTGGTGATCAGGGCTTCTTGCGGCACGTCGAGGAAACGCTCCTCGAACGAGCACACCAGCGGCACCGGCCACTCGACCAGTGCGGTCACTTCGTCCAGCAGCGCAGGTGGAACGATGGCCGTGCCTTCCTGCTGCATGGCCAGCTCTGCGGTACGCTTGCTGATCAGCTCGCGGCGCTCGGCGAAGTCGGCCAGGACGTAGGCCTTGCGCAGGTCTTCGACGTAGTTGGCCGGGGTGGTGATGAGCACGTTTTCTGGATGGTGGAAGCGGTGGCCACGGGATTCACGGCCGGCCTTTTGCGACAGGATGGTGCAGTCGACCACCTGATCGCCCATCAGCATCACCAGCCATTGGGTCG
Organism: Pseudomonas sp. BN607; assembly: GCF_029871175.1. Classification (NCBI taxonomy): domain Bacteria; kingdom Pseudomonadati; phylum Pseudomonadota; class Gammaproteobacteria; order Pseudomonadales; family Pseudomonadaceae; genus Pseudomonas; species Pseudomonas sp. BN607. The sequence goes on along the minus strand of NZ_SSOE01000022.1, from coordinate 98,542 downwards.
GGCGCACGAACTCTTCACGGCTGGCCGCCCAGCGCATGCGCTTGGGAATCGGCAGGTCGTTCAGCGAATCTTCGACGATGGTCGGCAGCAGCCCAACGGTAGCCTTGCCCGGGATGTGCTGGGAGAAGCGCAGCTTGGGGCCGCTCTGGTCGATCTCGGCCAGATCCACGCCGCACTTCTTGGCGAAGCCCAAGGCAGCCTGGGTTGGCTCGCCTTCGGCGTTGAAGGCAGCTTGCAGGGGTGGGCCATCGATATTGATGCTGCGGTCAGGCTGCTGCACGTCCAGCTGGCGGATGAGCACCGCCAAGCGACGCGGCGCGGCGTATACCTGCTTGCCGGTGTAATTCAGGCCAGCCGCCTGCAGGCCTTTCTCGATGCCGGCCAGGAAGGCGTCGCCGAGGCTGGCGAGGGCCTTGGGAGGCAGCTCTTCGGTGCCCAGTTCTACCAGGAAATCTTGAGCACTCATTGTGCAGCCTCCAGCTTAGCCAACACTTCGTCACGCAGTTCAGGGGTGGCCATCGGGAAGCCCAGGCGTGCGCGGGCTTGCAGATAGCTTTGCGCCACGTCCCGGGCCAGGGTACGGACACGCAGGATGTAGCGCTGGCGCTCGGTTACCGAGATGGCGCGGCGGGCGTCCAGCAGGTTGAAGGTGTGCGAGGCCTTCAGCACCATTTCATAGGTCGGCAGCGGCAGTTCCAGCTTGATCAGGCGGTTGGCTTCGCTTTCGTAGAAGTCGAACAGTTCGAACAGCTTGTCGACGTTGGCGTGTTCGAAGTTGTAGGTCGACTGTTCCACCTCGTTCTGGTGGAAAACATCACCGTAGGTGACCTTGCCGAACGGGCCGTCGGCCCACACCAGGTCGTACACCGAGTCGACGCCCTGGATGTACATGGCCAGGCGCTCGAGGCCGTAGGTGATTTCACCAGTGACCGGGTAGCACTCGATACCACCTACCTGCTGGAAGTAGGTGAACTGGGTGACTTCCATGCCGTTCAGCCAGATTTCCCAGCCCAGGCCCCAGGCGCCGAGGGTTGGCGACTCCCAGTTGTCTTCGACGAAACGAATGTCGTGCACCAGCGGGTCCAGGCCAATGGCTTTCAGCGAGCCGAGGTACAGCTCCTGGAAGTTGGCCGGGTTCGGCTTGAGCACCACCTGGAACTGGTAGTAGTGCTGCAGGCGGTTGGGGTTTTCGCCATACCGCCCGTCGGCAGGGCGACGGCTAGGCTGCACGTAGGCGGCGTTCCAGGTTTCTGGACCCACCGCGCGCAGGAATGTAGCGGTGTGGAAAGTGCCGGCGCCTACTTCCATATCGTAGGGCTGAAGCACCACACAACCTTGAGCTGCCCAGTAGTTTTGCAGGGCGAGGATCAGGTCTTGGAAGGTACGCACGGCTGGCGTAGGCTGGCTCACGAAATTCACCTGTATCTGGGGATGCGGATGTAAAGAGCGGGAGTATAACCTGATTCGCCTCGCCCTCTACTCATTGGAGCCTTATGCCACGCTGCTTTTGGTGTACCGACGATCCGTTGTACCAGGCCTACCATGACCAGGAATGGGGAACGCCCCAGCGTGACCCGGCGTTGCTGTTCGAGATGCTTTTGCTCGAAGGGTTCCAGGCAGGGCTGTCTTGGATCACCGTTTTGCGCAAACGCGAGCGTTATCGTGAGGTGATGTTCGGCTTCGATCCGGTAAAACTTGCCGCCATGCGCGATGAACGCATCGAAGAGTTGATGCAGGACGCCGGCATCATTCGCAACCGCCTGAAGCTCAAGGCTGCCCGGCGCAATGCGCAGGCCTGGCTGGCTGTGGATAACCCCGTCGATTGGCTGTGGTCGTTCGTTGGTGGCGTGCCGAAGGTCAACCACTTCACCGACCGCAGCGAAGTGCCAGCGGTGACCGATGAAGCCAAGGCCATGAGCAAGGCCCTGCAAAAAGCCGGCTTCACGTTCGTCGGCCCGACCATTTGCTACGCCTTCATGCAGGCCACCGGCATGGTCATGGACCACACCACCGATTGCGATCGCTACGCCGCCTTGGTGCGCTGAGGGGTTACAATGCGCGCCTTGCTGAAATAAGGAATTCGCCTGTGGAAAAGTTCAAGGGCGCCCTGATGGTCGGGGTGCTGCGTCTGTTCGCCAAGCTGCCCTGGGGCGCAGTTCAGCGCGTGGGTGCCGGTATCGGCTGGCTGATGTGGAAGATCCCCAACGGTTCGCGCAACGTGGTGCGGATCAACCTGGCCAAGTGTTTTCCCGAAATGGACCCGGTTGCCCGTGAGCAACTGGTCGGCCAGGCCCTGCGGGATATCGGCAAATCCTTTGTCGAAAGCGCCTGTGCCTGGATCTGGCCGCCCCAGCGTTCGCTGGAACTGGTCAAGGAAGTGCATGGCCTGGAAGTGCTGCAGCAGGCTCTGGCCTCGGGCAAGGGCGTGGTTGGCATCACCAGCCACCTGGGCAACTGGGAAGTGCTGAACCACTTCTATTGCAACCAGTGCAAACCGATCATCTTCTACCGCCCGCCGAAACTGAAGGCGGTGGATGACCTGCTACGCGAGCAGCGTGTGCAGATGGGCAACCGCGTGGCGCCTTCGACCAAGGAAGGCATCCTCAGCGTGATCAAGGAAGTGCGCCGAGGGGGCCAGGTGGGGATCCCGGCCGACCCGGAGCCGGCGGAATCGGCAGGCGTGTTCGTGCCGTTCCTCGGCACTCAGGCGCTGACCAGCAAGTTCGTGCCGAACATGCTGGCGGGAGGCAAGGCGGTGGGCGTGTTCCTGCATGCCTTGCGGCTGCCGGACGGCTCGGGTTTCAAGGTGTTCCTCGAAGCTGCGCCGGAAGAGATGTACAGCACCGACGTGAACGTGTCGGCGGCGGCGATGAGTAAAGTGGTCGAGCGTTATGTGCGCGAGTACCCGAGCCAGTACATGTGGAGCATGAAGCGCTTCAAGAAGCGCCCGGCTGGCGAGCCGCGCTGGTACTGAGTTATCGACTGCGCTTACAGCAGGCTGAATGCAATCCTGCCTGCTGTAGCAGGGACCCTGTGGGAGCGGGTTTACCCGCGAATGCAATGTTGGCTTCACCGACGCATTCGCGGGTGAACCCGCTCCCACAGGGACCGCGTCAACCTGCTGTTTTATTGATTTTCTTCAGGAACACAGTCATCTCTTTTTCGGCCTGCTTGTCACCATGGGCCTGCGCCGCCACGATACCGTCTTCCCAGGCCTTACGCGCCGCCGCCAGGTCACCCTGCAACTGATACGCTTTGCCCAGCAGCTTCCACGCCGCGGAATACTTCGGGTCCTGCTCTACACAGCGCGCCAGGTGCACCGCCGCTTCAGCACCATTGCCTTCATCCAGCCAGGCCTTGCCCAGGCCGAACCGCAGCAACGGGTTATCCACACCCTTGGCCAGCATCTTCTCCAGCGACTCGCGCATGCCCTTTTCTCCTAGAAGAAACTCAAGCCGACGTGGAACAGCTTCTCCACATCACGAATATGCTTTTTATCCACAACGAACAGGATCACATGGTCACCCGATTCGATCATGGTGTCGTCGTGGGCAATCATTACCTCTTCGTCACGGATGATCGCGCCGATGGTGGTGCCCGGTGGCAGGGCAATGTCCTCGATGGCCTTGCCGACTACCTTGCTCGACTTCGAATCGCCATGTGCCACCGCCTCGATCGCTTCGGCCGCACCGCGGCGCAGCGAGTGCACGCTGACAATGTCGCCCCGGCGCACGTGCGCCAGCAGGGTGCCGATTGTGGCCAGCTGCGGGCTGATGGCAATGTCGATATCGCCGCCCTGCACGAGGTCTACATAAGCCGGGTTGTTGATGATGGTCATCACCTTGCCCGCGCCCAGGCGCTTGGCCAGCAGCGACGACATGATGTTGGCTTCGTCGTCGTTGGTCAGGGCCAGGAAAATATCCGCGTCAGCGATGTTCTCTTCAAGCATCAGGTCTTTGTCCGAGGCGCTGCCCTGCAGCACCACGGTGCTTTCCAGGGTATCGGAGAGGTGCCGGCAACGGGCCGGGCTCATCTCGATGATCTTCACCTGGTAGCGGCTTTCGATGGCTTCGGCCAGGCGCTCGCCAATTTGTCCGCCGCCCGCGATGACGATGCGCTTGTTGGTTTCGTCGATACGGCGCAGCTCGCCCATCACCGCACGGATGTCCTTCTTCGCCGCAATGAAGAACACCTCGTCGTCGGCTTCGATCACCGTGTCGCCTCGCGGGGTAATCGGCCGGTCGCGGCGGAAGATGGCCGCCACGCGGGTGTCGACGTTGGGCATGTGGGCGCGGATCTGGCGCAGCTGCTGTCCGACCAGCGGGCCGCCATAGTAGGCCTTTACCGCCACTAGCTGAGCCTTGCCTTCGGCAAAGTCGATGACCTGCAGCGAGCCCGGGTGTTCGATCAGGCGCTTGATGTAGTTGGTCACTACCTGCTCGGGGCTGATCAGTACGTCGACCGGGATATGGTCATTGTCGAACAGCTCTTCACGGGTCAGATAGGACGACTCGCGCACCCGGGCGATTTTGGTCGGGGTGTGGAACAGCGAATAGGCCACCTGACAGGCGACCATGTTGGTCTCGTCGCTGTTGGTTACCGCCACCAGCATGTCAGCGTCGTCGGCACCGGCCTGGCGCAGCACTGTCGGCAGCGAGCCGCGGCCCTGCACGGTGCGTATGTCCAGGCGGTCGCCCAAATCGCGCAGGCGGTCGCCATCGGTGTCGACCACAGTAATGTCGTTGGCTTCGCTGGCCAGGTGTTCCGCCAGCGTACCGCCCACCTGCCCTGCGCCGAGGATGATGATTTTCATCCGCTACTCCCTACCCTTTTGTGTGCTTACCCGCGCGAGGCGGCGATCTTGATCAGCTTGGCATAGTAGAAACCGTCGTGGCCGCCTTCCTGGGCGAGCAACTGGCGGCCGTGGGGCTGGCGCAGGCCGGCTTCGGTGGCCAGGTCCAGCTCCCGGGCGCCCGGGGTGCGGGCGAGGAAGGCGCCGATTACTTCGGTATTCTCGGTTGGCAGGCTGGAGCAGGTGGCATACAGCAGCATGCCGCCTACTTCCAGGGTCGGCCACAGGGCATCGAGCAGCTCGCCTTGCAGGGCGGCCAGGGCCGGGATGTCGTCGGCCTGGCGGGTGAGCTTGATGTCCGGGTGGCGGCGGATCACGCCGGTAGCCGAGCAGGGCGCGTCGAGAAGGATGCGCTGGAATGGCTTGCCGTCCCACCAGCTGGCGGTATCGCGGGCATCGCAGGCGATCAGTTCGGCGTCCAGTTGCAGGCGGTCGAGGTTCTCGCGCACGCGGGTCAGGCGCTTGGCTTCGAGGTCGATGGCCGTCATGTGGGCCAGGCCCGGTTCGGCTTCAAGCAGGTGGCAGGTCTTGCCGCCAGGCGCGCAGCAAGCGTCGAGCACGCGCTGGCCGGGCGCCAGTTCGAGCAGGTCGGCGGACAGCTGCGCGGCTTCGTCCTGCACGCTCACCCAGCCTTCGGCAAAGCCCGGCAGGCCGCGCACGTCACAGGCTTCGGCCAGGACGATGCCGTCACGGCTGTACTGGCAGGCGCTGGCACCAATGCCCGCTTCGGTCAGCAGCGCCAAGTAGGCATCGCGGCTGTGGTGGCGGCGATTGACCCGCAAAATCATCGGCGGGTGAGCGTTGTTGGCAGCGCAGATGGCTTCCCACTGCTCTGGCCAGAAGGCCTTCAGCGATTTTTGCAGCCAGCGCGGGTGAGCGGTGCGCACCACCGGGTCGCGCTCCATGCTGGCGAGCAGGTCCTCGCCCTCGCGCTGGGCGCGGCGCAGTACGGCATTGAGCAGGCCCTTGGCCCACGGCTTCTTCAGTTTGTCGGCGCAGCCTACCGTTTCACCGATGGCGGCATGGGCCGGAATACGGGTGTAGAACAGCTGGTACAGGCCAACCAGCAGCAGCGCTTGCACATCGGCGTCGGCGGCCTTGAATGGCTTTTGCAGCAACTGCGCGGCCAGCAGGTCGAGGCGAGGCTGCCAGCGGGCGGTGCCGAACGCCAGGTCCTGGGTCAGGCCACGGTCGCGTTCGTCGACTTTGTCCAGTTGGGCCGGCAGCGAGCTGTTCAGCGACGCTTTGCCGCTGAGTACAGCGGCAAGGGCCCGGGCGGCGGCGAGGCGCGGGTTCATTGGCCCAGTACCTTGCCGGCGGCGAACTTCTCGCGGCGGCTGTTGAACAGGTCGCTGAAGTTCAGTGCCTTACCGCCAGGCAGTTGCAGGCGGGTCAGGCTCAGCGACTGGTCACCGCAGGCGACCACCAGGCCGTCCTTGCTGGCGGAAAGGATCTCGCCGGGGGCGCCGTTGCCTGTGGACAAGTTGGCGGCCAGCACCTTCACGCTTTCGCCATCCAGGGTGCTGTGGCACACCGGCCACGGGTTGAAGGCACGGATCAGGCGCTCCAGTTCGAGGGCCGGACGGCTCCAGTCGATGCGCGCTTCGTCCTTGTTCAGCTTGTGCGCATAAGTGGCCAGTGCATCGTCCTGCACCTCGCCTTGCAGCGAACCGTCGGCCAGGCCGGCGATGGCCTGTACTACTGCCGACGGGCCCATCTGCGCAAGGCGGTCGTGAAGGCTGCCGCCCGTGTCGTCGGCGCTGATAGGGGTGACCACCTTGAGCAGCATCGGGCCTGTGTCCAGGCCGGCTTCCATGCGCATCACGGTCACGCCGCTTTCGGCGTCGCCGGCTTCGACGGCACGCTGGATCGGCGCCGCACCGCGCCAGCGTGGCAGCAGGGAGGCGTGGCTGTTGATGCAGCCCAGGCGCGGGATATCCAGCACGGCTTGCGGCAGGATCAGGCCATAGGCGACCACCACCATCAGGTCGGGCTTGAGCGCGGCCAGTTCGGCTTGGGCATCGGCGTTGCGCAGGGTCTGTGGCTGGAACACCGGGATGTCATGGGCCACGGCCAGCGCCTTGACCGCGCTTGGCATCAGCTTCTGGCCACGGCCGGCAGGGCGGTCAGGCTGGGTGTAGACAGCCACGACCTCGTACGGGCTGTCGAGCAGGGCCTTGAGGTGTTCGGCGGCAAACTCTGGAGTGCCTGCAAAGACGATGCGCATGGAGTTCTCGCTTCAAAAAAGAAAAAGGCTTGCCGGAGCAAGCCTTCTGGAAGGTGGGGATCAGGCTTGCTGGCGGTGCTGTTTTTCCAGCTTCTTTTTGATCCGGTCGCGCTTGAGCTGCGACAGGTAGTCGACGAACAGCTTGCCGTTGAGGTGATCGAACTCGTGCTGCACGCAGACCGCCAGCAGGCCTTCACATTCCAGTTCGTACGGCTTGCCATCGCGGTCCTGGGCCTTCACCCGTACCCGCAGCGGGCGGTCGACGTTCTCGTAGAAGCCGGGTACCGACAGGCAGCCTTCCTGGTACTGGCCCATGTCGTGGGTCAGCTCTTCGACCGTGGGGTTGATGAAGACGCGCGGTTCGCTACGGTCTTCGCTGAGGTCCATGACCACGACCTGCAGGTGCACGTTGACCTGGGTGGCGGCCAGGCCGATGCCAGGGGCTTCGTACATGGTTTCAAACATGTCGTCGATCAGCTGACGCAGGGCGTCGTCGAACACCGTCACCGGCTTGGCGATGGTGCGCAGGCGCGGGTCCGGGAATTCGAGAATGTTCAAGATGGCCATAAGGTCAGGCAGTCACTGTGCGTTCGGTTGAAAACTGAGCACACATAATAAAGGGAAAAGGGGATTTCAGCACCTGTGAAAGCTGGTCTAGGGTTTTCAGAGCTTGCTTATGGCCCATTCGATGGACAGGTTGTCAAAGCGTTATCAACAAAGTTATCCACAGTTTGTACCACGTCGATGGCCCTTTTTTGATCAAGGATGATCCCCATGTTGAGTCACCATTCGTCGCCTCTTCCACCTGCCGAGCTGGAGGCGCGATTACGCCTGCATCGTCTGCCGGAGACCGGATTGCGACGCTTTCGTACCTTGTTGGAGGCCTTCGGCAGTGCCTCTTCTGCACTGTGCGCACCAGCCGGCGCCTGGCGCGCGTTGGGCGTACCCCAGGCCAGTATCGATGCCCGGCGCAGCGCCGAAATTCGCGAGGGCGCATTGGCCGCAATGGCCTGGCTAGAGCGCCCTGGCCAGCATTTGCTGATGTTTGACGGCCCTGGCTACCCGCCACTGCTGGGCGAAATCGATGACGCTCCGCCGCTGCTTTTCGTCGCCGGTGACCCTGCCCTGCTCGAACGCCCGCAGCTGGCAATTGTGGGTAGCAGGCGTGCTTCACCCCCGGCAATCGACACCGCTGCAGCATTTTCCCGATACCTGTCGCAGGCAGGTTTCACTATCACCAGCGGGCTGGCCGTGGGGATTGACGGTGCCGCTCATCGGGCTGCACTCCAGGCCGGTGGGGGCACGATCGGGGTGCTTGGCACGGGGTTGCAAAAACTTTATCCACAGCGGCACACAGCCCTTGCGCAGGCGATGATCGACAACGGTGGCGCGTTGGTTTCGGAGTACCCGCTGGATGCCGGGCCATTGCCTGGCAACTTCCCTCGTCGCAACCGCATCATCAGCGGGCTTTCGCTTGGTGTGCTGGTGGTCGAAGCCAGCTTGGCCAGTGGTTCGCTTATCACGGCGCGCCTGGCGGCAGAACAAGGCCGCGAGGTGTATGCCATACCGGGCTCCATCCACCACCCCGGCGCCAAGGGCTGCCATCAGTTGATTCGCGACGGCGCGTTGCTGGTGGAAACTGTGGAGCAGATCATGGAAAGCCTGCAGGGCTGGCAGAACCTGCCGCCTGCAGTTGTGGATAAATTCGATCACCCGCTGCTTGCCTTGCTGCATGCCGCGCCTCAAACCACTGAAAGCCTGGCCCACTGCAGCGAGCAGCCACTGGCCGAAGTGCTGGCGCAGCTGACCGAGCTCGAGCTCGAAGGCCGTGTCAGCAATGAAGCCGGGCGTTGGTTTGCCCGCGTGGGCTAAGTACACTGCTCACAGGCAATGTTTATAGGCGGAGTAACAGCAATGGTGAGCAGTTTTCGTGTGCAACAAGCCGCACGTGAGATCCGGGCGGGTGCAGTGATCGCCTACCCGACGGAAGCGGTCTGGGGCCTGGGCTGCGATCCATGGAATGAGGACGCGGTGTATCGCCTGCTGGCGCTGAAGTCGCGCCCTGTGGATAAAGGGCTGATTCTGATCGCCGACAACATCCGTCAGTTCGACTTCCTGTTCGAGGACTTCCCCGAAGACTGGATCGACCGCATGGGCAGCACCTGGCCGGGGCCGAACACCTGGCTGGTGCCGCACCAGGACCTGTTGCCCGAGTGGGTGACCGGGGAGCATGACACGGTGGCGCTACGGGTCAGTGATCACCCGGTGGTGCGTGAACTGTGCGCACTGGTGGGGCCGCTGATTTCCACCTCGTGCAACCCTGGCGGGCGCCCGGCGGCGAAGACCCGGTTGCGGGTGGAGCAGTACTTCCACGGCCAGCTGGACCTGGTGCTTGGCGGGGCGCTGGGGGGCCGGAAGAACCCGAGTGTGATTCGCAACCTGGCAACCGGCGAGGTCGTTCGGCCGGGCTGACATCTTTCCACAAGCCTTCCGCAGATTTTTCTGATTTGTCTCGGTTGGCGGGTGATTGTGTGAGGGCTAACGGGTGCCAGCCTTGAAGCTCTCTTCGCCTATGAGATCGAGCGCCGCCCGCGCGGCGCATCGCGGGGCAAGCCCGCTCCCACATTTGTTTCGGGCCAATCCCTTCTGGGAAGTCACCGCTGCCCGCTTTGTTTGTTCCATTTGATATCGAGGGTTGCGCAACTGCAGTTCCTCGATCTGCAGCCATGTACCAAAGCTGCAACCCACCTGACACAGGAATAATTGGCCCGAAACAGATGTGGGAGCGGGCTTGTCCCGCGAAGCGCCGCGCGGGCGGCGCTCGATTTCACAGGCGCTGAAACTCTCAAGGCAAGCGCCTGGCCGCCCTGACGCAATTCCCCGCGTTTCTCAAGGCAACAAGACAGTCGACCCCACAGTCCTGCGCGCCGACAGCTCTGCCTGCGCTTTGGCCGCTTCGCTCAACGGATACCGCTGCTGGATATCCACAACCAGCTTCCCGCTCGCAATCATCGCAAACAGGTCATCGGCCATGGCCTGGGTGTTCTCGGCATTGTTGGCATAGGTGGCCAAGGTCGGCCGGGTGACATACAGCGAGCCCTTCTGCGCCAGGATCCCCAGGTTCACCCCGCTCACCGCACCGGAAGCGTTGCCAAAGCTCACCATCAACCCGCGCGGCTGCAGGCAGTCCAGCGAGGTCAGCCAGGTGTCGGCGCCCACGCCGTCATACACCACCGGGCATTTCTTGCCGTCGGTCAGCTCCAGCACCCGCTTGGCCACGTCTTCATGGCTGTAGTCGATGGTCGCCCAAGCCCCCAGCGCCTTGGCGCGCTCGGCCTTCTCGGCAGAACTCACGGTGCCGATCAGCTTGGCGCCCAGGGCCTTGGCCCACTGGCAGGCCAGCGAACCGACCCCACCCGCTGCGGCGTGGAACAGGATCACATCCCCCGCCTTCACCTCGTAGGTCTGCTTCAGCAGGTATTGCACGGTCAAACCTTTGAGCATCACCGCTGCCGCCTGCTCGAAGCTGATGTTGTCGGGCAGCTTGACCAGGTTGGCTTCCGGCAGCGTATGCACCTCGCTGTATGCACCCAGCGGGCCACCGGCATGGGCCACGCGGTCACCCACCTTCAGGCGGGTCACTCCCTCGCCCACGGCCTCGACCACGCCGGCCGCCTCGGTACCCAGGCCCGAAGGCAGGGACGGCGGTGCATACAGCCCGCTGCGAAAGTACGTGTCGATGAAATTCAGGCCGATTGCATGGTTGCGCACACGCACCTGCTGGGGCCCGGGTGGGGCGGGTTCGAAGTCCACAAACTGCAGCACTTCCGGGCCGCCATGCTGGCTGAACTGGATACGCTTGGCCATCTCGCACTCCTGTAGTCGGGATCGGAAAAGGCCTTCTATCGGACGCCTTTGCTTGATCGCCGTCAACTGCGGCGCGCGCGCTGGCGGTGGTATGCTACGCGGCGAATTCTTCCCTGCCCGTTCCTGGTGACCCGATGACTAGCCGCACCGAGGCCGTGAAAGCCTACCTGCTCGACCTGCAAGACCGCATCTGCTCTGCCCTCGAAACCGAAGACGGCGGCGCCCGTTTCGTCGAGGATGCCTGGGTGCGCGAAGCCGGGGGTGGGGGCCGTACGCGGGTGATCGGTGACGGCAAGCTGATCGAGAAGGGCGGGGTCAACTTCTCGCACGTATTCGGCGCAGGCCTGCCGCCATCGGCCAGCGCCCACCGCCCCGAACTGGCGGGCCGTGGCTTTGAGGCCTTGGGGGTGTCGCTGGTGATCCACCCGCACAACCCGCATGTGCCGACCTCCCATGCCAACGTGCGGTTCTTCATCGCCGAAAAAGAAGGTGAAGAGGCCGTATGGTGGTTCGGTGGCGGCTTTGACCTGACGCCGTACTACGGCAATGAAGAAGACTGCATTCACTGGCACCGTGTGGCCGAGCAGGCCTGCGCGCCGTTCGGCGCCGACGTGTACCCGCGCTACAAGGCCTGGTGCGACCGCTATTTCCACCTCAAGCACCGTGGCGAGCCACGCGGCATCGGCGGCCTGTTCTTTGATGACCTGAACGAGTGGGACTTCGACACCTGCTTTGCCTTCATCCGCGCCATTGGCGATGCCTTCGTCGATGCCTACCTGCCGATCGTCCAGCGCCGCAAGGACACGCCCTACACCCCGCAGCAGCGCGAGTTTCAGGAGTACCGTCGCGGCCGCTACGTTGAGTTCAACCTGGTCTACGACCGTGGCACCCTGTTTGGCCTGCAGTCGGGCGGGCGTACCGAGTCCATTCTCATGTCGCTGCCACCGCAGGTACGCTGGGGCTATGACTGGAAGGCCACGCCTGGCAGTGAAGAAGCACGCCTGACCGAATACTTCCTGCAAGACCGCGACTGGCTTGGCCAGTAAGCCTGTGGACAACCAAGGAGCCGTCATGGACCAGTACGTCGTTTTTGGTAACCCGATCGGCCACAGCAAGTCGCCGCTGATCCACCGCCTGTTCGCCGAGCAGACCGGCGAAGACCTGCAATACGCCACTCTGCTCGCGCCACTGGATGAGTTCAGCGACTGCGCGCGCGGCTTTTTCAAGCAAGGCAGCGGCGGCAACGTCACCGTGCCGTTCAAGGAAGAGGCCTACCGCCTGTGCGACAGCCTGACCCCCCGGGCCCAGCGCGCGGGTGCAGTGAACACGCTGAGCAAGCTGGCTGATGGCACCCTGCAGGGCGACAACACCGATGGTGCAGGCCTGGTGCGTGACTTGACGGTGAATGCCGGGGTCGAGCTGGCCGGCAAGCGTATTCTTATCCTGGGTGCCGGTGGCGCGGTACGTGGGGTGCTGGAGCCGATTCTGGCCCACAAGCCGCAGTCGCTGGTCATCGCCAACCGTACTGTGGAAAAGGCCGAGCAGCTGGCGCGTGAGTTCGATGAACTCGGGCCGGTGGTGGCCAGCGGGTTCGCTTGGTTGCAGGAGCCGGTGGATGTGATCATCAACGCCACTTCGGCGAGTTTGGCCGGGGAATTGCCGCCTATTGCCGACAGCCTGGTCGAGGCAGGTCGGACGGTTTGCTACGACATGATGTATGGCAAGGCGCCGACGCCGTTTTGCCAGTGGGCTACCAAGTTGGGGGCTGCCAAGGTAATGGATGGCTTGGGGATGCTGGCTGAGCAGGCGGCCGAAGCCTTCTTTATCTGGCGTGGCGTGAGGCCGGACACGGCGCCGGTATTGGCTGAATTGCGCCGGCAACTTGCTCGGGGCTGAGATTGCCGGGGCTGCAAAGCAGCCCCAGAATCCCAACCTCACTCCTCAAACCGGATTGGGCACAACTCCACCCCTTCCAGCTTCTGCAATTCCTCGATCACCTGCGGCCTGGCCCGGTGCAAGGTCAAGCTCCCCCCCAATCGACGCAACCGCCGTGCCTCGCGGTGCAACATATCCACACCGGAATAATCGATAAAATTCACCTGCCGCGCATCGATCACCACATGTGGCCCCTGGCAGCGCTGCAGGCGCACCTGCAGGTAATGCGCTGCGCCAAAGAAGATCGACCCGCCCACCCGCAGCACATCCGCCTCCCCTTCGCGGCTTTGCTGCACCCGTGGCCGTGAGGTGCGCTTCAGATAGAAGAACAGCGACGCCAGTACCCCGGCATAGATCGCCGTCTGCAACTCCAGCAGCAAGGTCGCCGCCGCCGTCAATGCCATCACCAGGAACTCTGAGCGGCTGACCCGGAACAGCGCGCGGATGGCCCTGTGGTCAACCAACCCCCAGCAGATCAGCAGAATACTGCCAGCCATCGCTGGAATCGGCAGGTGCGCGATCAACCCGGCGCCGCCAACGGCGAACAGCGCCACCCACAGCGCCGAGAACACCCCGGCCATGGGCGAGCGGGCGCCGGCCTCATAGCTCAGGCCCGAGCGGGTGAAGGAACCGGCAGACAGGTAACCTGAGAAAAACGCCCCGGCAATGTTGGACAGGCCCTGTGCTCGAATTTCCTGGTCAGGGTCGATCAGCTGTTCCGACCGGGCCGACAATGAACGGGCAATCGACAGACTGGTGACCAGCCCCAGCATGCCCACCGCAACGGCACTGGGCAGCAGCCGCAGTATCAATTCCACGTCCAACAAGGGCAGCGGGCTGAAGGGCGGCAGTTGCCCGGTGAAGGCGGTCACCCTCGGCACATGGCCAAACAAACCCGGCAGCAGCCAGGCCAGCAGGCTCACTACGATCAGGCTTATCAACAGGCTGGGCCAGCGTGGGCGCCACAGTTTGAGTACCACGCCGATCACCACAGTGGCCAGGCCAAGGACCAGCGACGGCAGATCGACCTCACCGGCATGGCTGGCCAGGTCTTGCACGGTCTTCAGCGCCGTGGACTGGCTGGGCAGGTCCATGCCCAGCAGGTTCGGCAGTTGGCCCAGGGCGATGACGATGGCTGCGCCGAGGGTGAAACCCAGCACCACGGAATGCGATACGAAGTTGACCAACGCGCCAAAGCGCAGCAGCCCCAGCAGCAATTGGAAGATGCCGCCGAGGAAGGTGAGCAGCAGCACCAGGGTGATGTAGTCGGCACTGCCGGCCACGGCCAGTGGGCTGATGCTGGCGTAGAGCACGATGGAAATGGCCGCGGTCGGGCCGCAGATCAGGTGCCAGGAGGAACCCCAAAGGCAAGCGATCAGCACTGGGACGATGGCGGCGTACAGGCCGTACTCGGCGGGCAGGCCGGCGATCAGAGCGTAAGCGATGGATTGCGGCAGGGCGAGGATGGCACCGCTCAGGCCCACTAGCAGATCCTGGCGCAGGCTGCGGCCCGACTGGCGGGGAAGCCAGGTGAGGAAGGGCAGCAAGTGGATGATGCGATGCATGAGATATTCACATTTCCAAAGGTCCACTGTCCCCTGTGGGAGCGGGTTTACCCGCGAATGCGTCGGTACATTCCATACGGCATTCGCGGGTGAACCCGCTCCCACAGAAGCGTGTCGTGTCTGAGATTACAGTTTGGCTTGGACGGCCTCCAGGGCATCACCATCAGCCTTGGTGGTAACTCCGGCCAACCACCCCTCCAACTGTTCAGGATGCGCTTTCACCCATGCCCTGACCGCCTCATCGAAGCTGATCTTCTTGTCCACCACCTCTGCCATGATGCTGTTTTCCATGTCCAGTGTGAACTTGAGGTTACCCAGCAGCTTCGCGGCATTCGGGCAGGCTTGTGGATAACCTTTGCGGGTCAGCGTGTACACCTCGCCCTTGCTGCCGAACCACTTTTCCCCACCGGTCAGGTAGTGCATTTTCAGCTTCACGTTCATCGGGTGCGGGGTCCAGCCGAGGAAGGTGATGAACTGCTGCTTTTTCACCGCACGGTCGACCTGCGCCAGCATCGCCTGCTCACTGGACTCGACCAGCTTCCACTGGCCGAGGTTGAATTCATTCTTGTCGATGATTTCCTTCAGCGACAAGTTGGCAGGTGCACCAGAGCCGATCCCGTACAGCTTGTTGTCGAACTGGTCGGCATGCTTCTGCAGGTCGGCAAAATCCTTCACCCCGGCATTCCACACGTAGTCGGGCACTGCCAGGGTGAACTCGGTGCCTTCCAGGTTACGTGACAACTGCTGCACATCGCCATTCGCGATGAACTTGTCATGGAAGCCCTGTTGCGCCGGCATCCAGTTGCCAAGGAACGCATCGACCCGGCCGTCCTTGAGGCCGCCGTAGATGATCGGTACGGCGAGGCTGTCGATCTTCACTTGGTAGCCCAGGCTTTCCAGCAACAGGCGGGCGACAGCGTTGGTGGTGGCGATGTCGCTCCAGCCGGGGTCGGCCATTTTCACGGTGCTGCATTGAGCATCGCTGTCGGCGGCGTGGGCTGTGGCGGTACCCAGGCCCAAGGCCAGGGTGAATACGGCGGCGGAGAACTTGTGCATGACGGCCTCTCTTCTCAATCCATGGGTGCGGGCTGTGGATAACGTGCCTTGCGCTCGAGGTCGTCGAGATCGATGTGGTTACGCATGTACTGTTGGCTGGCGTCCACCAGCGGTTGATGGTCCCAGCTTTTCAGCTTGCCGATGGCCAGCGCCTCGGCCACCAGGCGGCGGCGCCGCTGGCTGGCCAGTACCTGCTGGCGCAGGCTGGGGATGTCCCAGCGCTGCCGCGCTTCATCGACAAATGCCTGCAGCAGCGCCTGGTGGTCCGGGCTGCTGGTGAGGTTCTCCCGCTCGTGCGGGTCGCGGCTCAGGTCATAGAGTAGGCAAGGGTCGTCTTCGCTGTACACGAATTTATAAGGCCCACGGCGGATCATCATGAGTGGGCCGACGGTGCCTTCGGCCATGTACTCGCCAATCACTTCGTCGTGGCCGCCCTGCCCCTGGAGGTGGCCAAGCAGCGAGTGGCCGTCCAGGTGCAGCTGGTTATCCACACCACCACCGGCCAGTTCGACCAAGGTCGGCAGCAGGTCGCAGGTCGATACCGATGCACTGACCCGGCCTGCGGCAAAGCGTGTGGGGGCATGGACCAGCAACGGCACCCGTGCCGACATCTCGAACCAGTGCATCTTGTACCAGAGGCCCCGCTCGCCAAGCATATCGCCGTGGTCGCCGGAGAACACGATCACGGTGTCATCGGCCAGGTTGCATTCCTCCAGTGTCTGCAACAGCTGGCCGATGTTGTCGTCGATGTAGCTGCAGGCACCGAAGTAGGCTCGGCGGGCATCGCGGATCTTTTCCACAGGCAGCGGCTTGTTCCACAGGTCGTATACCTTCAGCAGGCGCTGGGAATGCGGGTCGAGCTCTGCCTGGCTGAATTCGGCGCGGGGCATAGGGATATCCACACCCTCGTAGCGATCCCAATAGCGCTTTGGAATGGTGTACGGATCATGCGGGTGGGTCATCGACACGGTCAGGCAGAACGGCCGGCCATCGTTTTCGCGCACATGGTCATAGAGGTACTGGCGCGCCTTGAACACCACTTCCTCGTCGAAATCCAGCTGGTTGGTGCGTACGCATGGCCCGGCCTGCAATACCGAGGACATGTTGTGGTACCAGCTTGGGCGCACGTCGGGCTCATCCCAGTTCACCGCCCAGCCATAGTCGGCCGGATAAATGTCGCTGGTCAGGCGTTCTTCGTAGCCGTGCAGCTGGTCCGGGCCGCAGAAGTGCATCTTGCCCGACAGCGCGGTGCGGTAGCCCAAGCGGCGCAGGTAGTGGGCGTAAGTGGGTACGTCGGCGGGGAAATCGGCAGCGTTGTCGTAGGCGCCGATGCGGCTGGGCAACTGCCCGCTGACCAGGGTGAAGCGCGACGGCGCGCACAGCGGACTGTTGCAGTAGGCCGAGTCGAACACCACCGCCTGCTCGGCCAGGCGGCTCAGGTGTGGCATTTGTATCGGCGACGGGCCGTAGATCGGCAGCAAGGGTGCGGCCATCTGGTCGGCCATGATGAACAGGATATTCGGGCGCGTCATGGTGGCTTCCATCGTTGGGGATTATGCGAACCGCTTGCCTATCAAGATGCGACTGTGAATAACATGGGTAAAGCCCATGGCGGGCAATGACTGGGATTAGCCAAGCTTATGTTTGAGCACCTTGCCGAGCTGTCGCTGGATACCTTGCGCGTCTTCGAAGCTGCTGCGCGTCTGCGCGGCTTTACTGCAGCGGCGCTGGAGCTGGGCACTACGCAGCCGGCCGTCAGCCAGCAGGTGAAACGGTTGGAGGCGCAGTTGGGTACGCGCCTGTTCGATCGTATTTACCGGGGTATCGAACTGACCGAGGCCGGCCAGGTGTTGTTCGAGCAAATACATCAAGGCCTGCAGGCAATGGACGAGGGTGTCGCCCAGGCCAGCGGACGCGGCCAGCACGAGGTGTTGCAGGTGGCCACCGACTTTGCCTTTGCGGCGTTCTGGCTGATGCCCCGGTTGCAGCGATTTCACGAGGCTTATCCACAGGTGGATGTGAGCCTGGTGACCGGAGAGCGCAGCCAGGGCATGTTGCGCCCGGACATTGATGTGGCGGTGCTGTTTGGCGATGGACGCTTTCACCAAGGAGAAAGCCGCTGGCTATTCGATGAGGAAGTGTTCCCGGTGTGCAGCCCCCATCTGATTCATGGCAAAGCCTTGTCTGCTGTGGCTTTGCAACGATTGCCGCTGCTGCATTTGAAGGGTGAGCAGGCCAGCCGCTGGTTTGACTGGGCGGGGGTATTTCGTGGGTTTGGTGTGGACAGCCCACCGCCGGCGGGGCAGTTGCGGTTTGATAACTATACCTTGCTGATTCAGGCAGCGATTGCCGGGCAAGGGGTGGCGATTGGCTGGGCGCACCTGGTGGATGGGTTGGTGGAGCAAGGGTTGCTGTGTCGGCCGCTGGAGGGGAGTTTGCGCTCGGAACGCGGTTATTACGCGGTGTTGCCACCGCGCAAGCGGCGTGGGGCGTTGATCGAGCGGTTTGTGGATTGGCTGGAGCAGGAGCGCAGCCATTGAGGTCTTGCGGCCCGGACGGTCTAGATGACGAAGTTCAGATGCTCGCCGCGGTGCAGATCCAGCTCCAGCATATCAACCATCCCTGCCGCAACACGTGCCCACCCCGCCTCTGGCAGCTCCTGTGGCGCATTGATCAGTGTCCAGCGCAATGCACTGCGCTGCAGCCCATCAACCACGTGGTCGACACATTCCCGCTCCCCTTCGCTGTACTTGGCCGGCTGATCCAGCACATCGAAATCGCCCACCAACAACAGCCGGCGTATAGTCGTACGCGCAAGTCCCACTATCAGCGCCTCGCTCAAGCGTGCCTGCCCCGGCAGGTCACCCGGCGCCAGCGCTGGTAACACGGCAATCACCGCCGAGCCGCCCGCTGCGCCCTGCTCCGCCTGGTCGGCATCTCCCAGCCCGCCTATCTTGAAATGCAAGCCAGGGCGTGGCGAGTGACGGTTGAGGTCGTCGACCACGGCGGTGACCTCGTGCTGGCGCGACAGCAGCTCGAGCGTCAGGGCATTGCCCAGGCTGCTTTCAGGCCCGAACAAGACCAGCTTGAACACTGGGGTTTCGGCGTTTTTCACTGCATCACTCCCTTTGCAGGTGGTGATGGTTGGACCGCACTCAGGAGTTATCGTGCAGAGGATCAAGGGTTACCACGCCCACATTTACTACGATGCGTCGACCATGGAGCAGGCGCGTGAACTATGCGAGGAAGCGGCGCGGCTATTCCCTGTAACCATGGGGCGCATGCACCAGAAACCGGTGGGACCGCATCCGGACTGGAGTTGCCAGCTGGCGTTCGGGCCTGAAGTGGTAGGGGTAGTCTTGCCTTGGCTGGCGTTGTACCGCAAGGGCTTGGTGGTGTTCATGCATCCGGAAACCGGGGATGAACTGGCGGACCATCGGGATCATGCGATCTGGATGGGGGCCGTGCGGCCATTGAAGCTGTCGATTTTTGGTGGGTAGATTTGTATTGCCTGTGCCGGCGTCGTTCGCGGCACAAGGCCGCTCCTACAGGGTATTGCGATCACCTTGCAGGAGCGGCGTTGTGCCGCGAACGAGGGCGGTGCCCTCGCAATCAATTGCGAGCTGAGCGCACCCCTTCAGCCAGTGCCGAGCACAGGCTCAATACATCGGTCACCGCCTGATCTGCACGCTTGGCCTGAGCGATCTTGTCGACCAGCGCCGAGCCCACCACCACGCCATCAGCCAGGCGGGCGATGTTCGCTGCCTGTTCCGGCGTGCGAATGCCGAAGCCAACGCTGATCGGCAGATCGGTATGCCGGCGCAGGCGGTCAATCGCCTCGGTCACATGCTCGGTAGTCGCCGAGCCGGCACCGGTCACACCGGCCACCGACACGTAGTAGACGAACCCGGAGCTGCGCTCCAGCACCCGCGGCAGGCGGGCATCGTCGGTGGTCGGGGTGGTCAGGCGGATGAAGTCGATGCCCGCAGCCTGGGCCGGGGTGGCCAGTTCGGCGTCGTGCTCTGGCGGCAGGTCGACGATGATCAAGCCATCGACGCCTGCTTCCTTGGCTTCAGCCACGAACGTGTCCACGCCAAAGCGATGGATCGGGTTGTAGTAGCCCATCAGCACGATCGGCGTGGTCTGATTATCCACACGGAATTCGCGAACCATCTGCAGGGTTTTTGCCAGGGTCTGGCCAGCCTCCAAGGCGCGCAGGGTGGCGAGCTGGATGGCCACGCCGTCCGCCATTGGGTCGGTGAACGGCATGCCCAGTTCGATGACGTCGGCGCCAGCGGCCGGCAGGCCCTTGAGGATCTGCAGTGAGGCGTCGTAGCCCGGGTCGCCTGCGGTGACGAAGGTGACCAGTGCCGAGCGGCCTTCGGCCTTCAGCTCGGCGAAGCGTTGTTCAAGGCGGCTCATGCCTGTTTCTCCTGGGCGGCCATGTGGTTCATGACGGTTTGCATGTCTTTGTCACCGCGCCCCGACAGGCAGATCACCATCAGGTGGTCCTTGGGCAGCTTCGGTGCGCGCTTGATCGCTTCGGCCAGGGCGTGGGAGCTTTCCAGGGCCGGGATGATGCCTTCCAGGCGGCAGGTGGCGTGGAACGCATCCAGCGCCTCGTCGTCGGTGATGCTGACGTATTCCACGCGCTTCACTTCGTGCAGGTAGGCGTGCTCCGGGCCGATACCCGGGTAGTCGAGGCCGGCGGAAATCGAGTGGGCGTCGGTAATCTGGCCGTCTTCGTCCTGCAGCAGGTACGTCCGGTTGCCGTGCAGCACGCCCGGTACACCGCCGTTCAGGCTGGCGGCGTGCTTGTCGGTGTGCACACCGTGGCCACCGGCTTCGACGCCGATGATCTGCACGCTTGGTTCCTCGAGGAACTCATGGAACAGCCCCATGGCGTTGGAGCCACCGCCAACGCAGGCGATCAGGCTGTCCGGCAGACGGCCTTCCTTCTCCTGCAACTGGGCGCGGGTTTCCTTGCCGATGATCGACTGGAAGTCGCGGACCATTGCCGGGTATGGGTGCGGGCCTGCCACGGTGCCGATCAGGTAGAAGGTGTCGTCGACGTTGGTCACCCAGTCACGCAGGGCTTCGTTCATGGCGTCTTTGAGGGTGCCGGTGCCAGCGGTAACCGGGACGATTTCGGCGCCCAGCAGCTTCATGCGGAACACGTTGGCCTGCTGTCGCTCGATATCGGTGGCGCCCATGTAGATCACGCATGGCAGACCGAAGCGTGCGGCCACGGTGGCAGTGGCCACGCCGTGCATACCGGCGCCGGTTTCGGCAATCAGGCGTTTCTTGCCCATGCGCTTGGCCAGCAGTACCTGGCCAATGCAGTTGTTCACCTTGTGCGCGCCGGTGTGGTTGAGTTCTTCACGCTTGAAGAAGATTTTTGCGCCGCCGCAGTGTTCGGTGAGGCGCTCAGCGAAGTACAGCGGGTTGGGGCGGCCAATGTAGTCGCGCTGGAAGTAAGCCAGTTCTTCGAGGAACTTAGGGTCTGCCTTGGCCGCTTCGTACTCGCGGGCCAGGTCCAGCACCAGTGGCATCAGGGTTTCGGCCACGTAGCGGCCGCCGAACGAGCCGAACAGGCCGTTGGCGTCGGGGCCGGGGCGGTATTGGGACTGGGTCATATGGCGCTCCAGGGCGTAATGAATGAGTGATGGGCTTTACTCTAACCACGGCAAGCCCGTCTGAAAACCGATAAGATTGCGCAAACTTGTCAGAAAAACTCACAGGTACCATGGCCCACGACCTCCCTCCCCTGAATGCCCTCCGCGCCTTTGAGGCAACCGCCCGGCTCAACAGCGTCAGTCAGGCGGCCGAGGCGCTGCATGTCACTCATGGCGCCGTGAGTCGGCAGATCAAGGTGCTGGAAGAACACCTTGGGGTGGCCCTTTTCGAAAAGGACGGGCGTGGCATCAAACTCACAGATGCCGGCGTGCGCCTGCGTGATGCCAGTGGCGAAGCCTTCGACCGCCTGCGCAGCGTGTGTGCCGAACTGAGCCGGGATGTCAGTGAAGCGCCATTTGTACTGGGCTGCTCGGGAAGCCTGCTGGCGCGCTGGTTCATCCCGCGGCTTGGACGGCTCCAGGCGGATTTACCCGAGTTGCGTCTGCATCTTTCAGCCGGTGAAGGTGATCTCGACCCGCGGCGGCCGGGGCTGGACGCGCTGCTGGTGTATGCCGAACCGCCGTGGCCGGCGGACATGCAGGTACATGTACTGGCTGAAGAACGAATAGGGCCGGTCTTGAGCCCGCATTTCTCAGGTTTCGAACGTTTGCAGGGGGCACCTGCCCGAGCGCTGATGGGGGAAGCCCTGCTTCACACCACATCGCGGCCGCAAGCCTGGCCTACCTGGGCGGAGCAGCAGGGGCTTGAGCCAACGGCCATCCATTATGGTCAGGCCTTTGAGCACCTTTACTACCTGCTGGAAGCCGCAGTGGCGGGTTTGGGCGTGGCGATCGCGCCACAGCCGCTGGTCGCCGATGACCTGCGGGCGGGTCGCCTGAGTGCGCCGTGGGGCTTCTCCCCTACCCCAGCGGCGCTGGCGCTATGGGTGCCCCGACGCGCCGCAGACGGGCGCGCCGAGCAGCTGGCGCAATGGTTACGGGCGGAGTTGGTGCGGCAGGGCGCTTAGTTGCGCTTGGTCAGCAGGTACGCCGCGAGCAGACCCAGCGCCCCAATGGCTACACCTGCGGTGGTATAGGGATGTTCCTGGGCGTAGTCGCGGGTGGCGATACCGGTCTGGCGGGTGCGCTGTTTCACTTCTTCATACGCATCGCTCAGCAGGCTGCGCGAATGGCGCAGGGCACTCTCAGCATTGCTGCGCATGGCCTTGACTGACTTCTGGGTTTCTTCGGAGGCATCGTGCTTCAGGTTCTCCAGGCTTTTCAGCAGGCTTTCGATCTCTGCTTCCATGCTTTCCAGGGACGTTTTACGCAGCGAGTTGCGGTGCATGTTGACTCTCCTTTGCAGTATGGGCTGTAAGGATTGCGACCCTTCGGCTGCGGGAAAGTGCGATCGAACTTTCGCTGACGGTGACAGCTCGCAGGTAAACCAGGCCTGCGCTGCTAGGCTCAATTCCATTGTCACCCAAGGAGAGTGCTCATGACCGATCATCACACCTACAAGAAGATCGAACTGGTGGGGTCTTCCCCAACCAGCATCGAAGAGGCGATCAACAATGCCCTGGCCGAAGCCGGCAAGAGCATCAAGCACCTGGAGTGGTTTGAAGTGGTCGATACCCGTGGCCATATTCGCGATAACAAGGCTGCACATTTCCAGGTAACGCTGAAGGTTGGCTTCCGTATCGCCAATAGCTGATACATCGCCAGGCTGGAACAGCCTGGCGGGATGGGGTATTTAGGAAAAGGGCGTCTAGGCGGGCGCCCTTTCTGATTTCATCTGCACAAGGAATGCGAGTGATGACCAAACTGATTCTGGCGCTGGGCCTGATGACCTTGGCTGGCAGTGCGCTGGCAGCGGGCAAGCCGTGTGAGGAGCTGAAGGCGGAAATTGCCGCCAAGCTGGATGCCAAGGGGGTCACCGGCTACAAGCTTGAGATCGTCGACAAAGGCGAACCGGCAGGCAAGGTGATTGGTAGCTGCGAGGCGGGTACCAAGGAAATTGTGTATCGCCGCGGTTGAGTGCTGGCGTGTTCACGGGTTTGCCCGCTCCCACAGGTTCGCCACAGATTCAAGCGTCCGTGCAGTTCCTGTGGGAGTGGGCAAGCCGCAAGCTCACTCGGTTTTCAGGGCCTGCGCCAACAATTCATAGGACCGGATCCGGTCGGCATGCTCGTACAGGTCGCAGGTAAAGATCAGCTCATCCGCCCCGGTCTGCTCCAGCAGCACCTCCACCTTGGCCCGCACCTTCTGCGGGCTGCCGATCATCGCCAAGCCCAGGAAACTGCTCACCGCATCGCGCTCGTGGGGTAGCCACAAGCCATCCATGCTCTCCACCGGCGGCTTCTGCATCAGGCTTTGCCCGCGAATCAGCGCGAGAATGCGCTGGTACACCGAGGTCGCCAGGTACTCGGCCTTCTCATCTGTCTCTGCCACAACCATGGGAATGCCCAGCATCACATAGGGTTTGTCCAGCGTGGTGGAAGGCTTGAAGTGATTGCGGTACACGCGGATCGCCTCGTGCATGTAGCGTGGCGCAAAGTGCGAAGCGAAGGCATAAGGCATGCCGCGCATGCCGGCCAGCTGGGCGCTGAACAGGCTGGAGCCCAGCAGCCACATCGGCACTTCGGTGTCGTGCCCAGGCACGGCGATCACTTTTTGATCATCAGTCCGCGGGCCGAGATAGCGTGACAACTCCTCGACATCGTCCGGGAAGTCGTCAGGGCCGCCCGCGCGATCGCGGCGCAGGGCATAGGCGGTCATCTGGTCGGAACCTGGGGCACGGCCCAGGCCCAGGTCGATACGCCCAGGGTACAGGCTGGCCAGGGTGCCGAACTGCTCGGCAATTACCAGCGGCGCATGGTTGGGCAGCATGACACCACCAGAACCCACGCGAATAGTCGAGGTGCCCCCGGCCAGGTAGCCGATCAGCACCGAAGTGGCAGAGCTGGCGATGCCGTCCATGTTGTGGTGTTCGGCCACCCAGAAGCGGTTGTAGCCAAAGCGCTCGACGTGCTGCGCCAGGTCCAGCGAGTTGCGCAGCGACTGTGCCGGGCCGGCGTCGGCGCGAACGGGCACCAAATCGAGGGTGGAAATCTTCAAGTCACGCAGCTGCGTCATGGGGCCTCCGCAAGAGTGATTGGCCAGAGGCCTTTAAGACTCTGTATGGGCGTATTCGACGGATTCAATGGTTGCCGTGTGATTGCTCTGAACTTGCCGTAGGCGACTGACCTCTGAACCCATAAGCACGTAACCAGCGACAAGGAGGCATCATGAAAAAGACAGCATCGGCAATATGGCAAGGTGGTTTGAAAGAAGGCAAGGGCTTGCTTTCGACTGAAAGCGGCGCACTCAAGCAGAACCCTTATGGCTTCAATACCCGTTTCGAGGGCACGCCAGGAACGAACCCGGAAGAGTTGATCGGGGCGGCGCATGCGGGGTGCTTTTCGATGGCACTGTCCATGATGCTAGGCGAGGCAGGGCTCACTCCTGACAGAATCGACACGGCAGCCGAAGTGACGCTCGAAAAGCAGGCAGATGGCTTTGCCATTACCGCTGTGCACTTGGTGCTCAGGGCCAAGGTGCCTGGCGCCACCGAGGCGCAATTCATGGAGATCGCCAACAAAGCGAAGGAAGGCTGCCCGGTGTCCAAGGTACTGAATGCAAAGATCAGCCTGGATGCTGCGTTGGTGGGCTGAGGCGGCGCAACGATGGCAGTTTGCTGTAGTCTAAACAGCGTCGGCAGCACAACTGCCCTTTCAGGAGCCGTTCCATGATTCGCGTAGCAATCGCCGTGATGGCTTCGCTGGTCGCCACGTCCGCGTTGGCGGCGGTGAAGCCGTGCGAGGAACTAAAAGCCGAGATCGAGGCCAAGATCCAGGCCCAAGGGGTAGCATCCTACACCCTCGAAATCGTGCCCAACAGCGAGGTCAAGGACCAGAACATGGTGGTCGGGACTTGCGATGGTGGGACCAAGAAAATCATTTACCAGAAGAATGATCGGTAGGGTCCCGGACCTTGGGGCCGCTTTGCGGCCCCAGGTTCACGGAATGCAGAACACCTCGCTAGGCTCATTCACCAACACCTTGCGGCTTGCGTCATACAGCAGCACCTGCGGCTCCATCACCGGCGCCCGTGCCTCCAGACGATAACGCTCACCGGCCTTGAAGTCGTCAAAGCGCACGGTCAGGTAGCAGGTACGGTCCCGCGGCTCACTCATGATGCCGCCCGAGTAAATCTCGTAATCGAAGCGCACCACCAGTTCGTGCTTGCCCGGTGTTACCTGGAAATAGCGGCCGTCATCCAGACGCTTGCCATCCAGGCGGTCGGCCATGATCACCCGGCCAGGGGTCATGGTGTAGAGGTCGACCCAGGCTTGCTTGGGGTCGACGGGCGGCAAGGGGCTGGCGCAAGCCCCCAGTGCACTGAGGGCGATCAGCATCATGGGCTGGCGCATGGCAAAGCTCCCACTTGCGATTTACACGCTATAAGCATAGCGCCGTTTGCGCGTGTCAGGTGCGCTGGCAACCCGCCGGCAGGCCTTGGCCAAGCAGTTTCTGCTGCTGGTCGTAGAGTTTGATCCAGGGACGAAAGCCGATGCTGCCGGCCTGCAGTTGGTAGCGCTGCCCGGCGCTGAAGTCCTTGAAGGTCAGTTTCACCTGGCAATCGCGCCACAGCGGCTCTTCGACCGGGCCGATGTTGCTGGGGGTAACCGGGAACTGGTAGCGCACGGTCAGCTCATGGCTACCGGGTTGCACTTCAAAATACCGGTTGTCGGCCCAGTCACGTTCATCCACCTGCACCGCATCAAGCGAAGTGTTGTCGTAGGGGGTGAGGTCGATCCAGGCCTGGTTAGGGTCGGGATCTGGCAATGTCGAACAGGCAGATATCAGCATCAGTGAACCGGCGACCCACAATGCACGCATGGCGAAACTCCCCCTTGGCGAGATAGTCTTGGAGCGAAGTCAGCCTTGAGCGAGTCAGACAGTCCCGGATGCTTCGACTTTTTCTTATGCAGCGCTCAGGCCCTGGGGCACTCGACCGCGTTTTCACCCATTTGGTTCCGCTGGCGGCTGCGCTTCTGCTGAGCGGTTGCAGCAGCGCCGCCTACTACGGGCAGCTGGCGCAGGGGCAGTGGCAGTTGTTGCAGGCGCGGCAACCGGTGGAACAGGTAGTCGCTGACCCGGCTACCCCGCCAGCGTTGCGCGCCCACCTGCAACGGGCTGAACAGGCGCGGGTTTTTGCCAGCCAGCAATTGAAACTGCCCGACAACCGCAGCTACCGGGTCTATGCCGACCTGGGCCGCCCCTACGTGGTGTGGAACGTGTTCGCCACGCCCGAGCTGTCGTTGCAGCCGGTGACGCACTGCTTCCCGATTGCCGGATGCGTGGCTTACCGTGGCTACTATCAGCAAGGGGCAGCGCGTGGGGCGGCGGCACTGATGCGCCAGGGCGGGCTGGATGTGTACGTCGGCGGGGTGGAAGCCTATTCGACTTTGGGCTGGTTCGATGACCCGATCCTGTCTTCGATGGTGGGCTGGGGTGACGAGCGCCTGGCGACCTTGATCTTCCATGAGCTGGCCCATCAGCGCTTCTATGTGCAGGACGACACCGAGTTCAATGAGTCATTTGCCTCGTTTGTCGAGCAGGAAGGCACGCGGCAATGGCGAGCGGCACGTGGCCTTGCGGCGGTTGGCGGGGATCAGGGAAAGCAGCGCGACCAGTTTATCCGCCTGGTGCTGGGCAGCCGTGAGCGATTGCAGGCGCTTTATGCAGGGCCATTGGATGATGCACACAAACGCCAGGCCAAACAGGCCGAGTTTGAGCGTTTGAGGGGTGAATACCGGCAGGTGCGTGATGGCCAGTGGGGCGGTGACAAGCGCTATGACGCCTGGATGTATGGGCCGATGAATAACGCCAAGCTGTTGCCGTTCGGGCTGTATGACCAGTGGGTGCCGGCGTTTGCGGCGCTGTTTCGTGACGCGGGTGGGGATTGGGCTCGGTTTTACAAGCGGGTCGAGCAGTTGGGGCGGTTGTCTACTGAAGAAAGAAAAGCGGCGCTGCAGCGTCTGATGGTTAGCCAGTGAGGTAAGGGGCCGCTTTGCGGCCCATCGCGACACAAGGCCCCTACAAAGGCCCTGCGTACGCCGATCGATGTGGGGGGGCCGGCTGCAAAGCAGCCCTGCTGGCCCTCACGCCTTGCTAAAAGCCTGATGCAAATCGGCTACCGTGGCGAAGTGGAAAGCGGGTTCTTCCGCCATCAACTCTTCGCTGGTACCAAACCCATACCCCACCGCTACGGCCTGCAAACCATTGCTGTGCGCGCCGATCAGGTCATGCTTGCGGTCCCCGATCATCAGGGTTTGCGCCGGGTCCAGCCGTTCTTCATCCAGCAAATGGCGAATCAGCTCGACCTTGTTGGTGCGCGTGCCGTCCAGTTCGCTGCCGTAGATCACCTTGAAGTGGTGGTCGAAGGCGAAATGCCGGGCGATTTCGCGGGCGAACTCCCACGGCTTGGAGGTAGCGATGTACAGCGTCCGGCCCTGCCCGTTCAGGGCTTCGAGCAACTCCGGCACACCTTGGAACACCAGGTTTTCGTATAGGCCGGTGACGCGGAAACGCTCCCGGTAGAAGTTCACCGCATCCCAGGCCTTGGCTTCGTCGAAGCTGTAGAACTGCATGAAAGCCTGCAGCAGGGGTGGGCCGATGAAGTGTTCGAGGCGGGCCAGGTCCGGTTCGTCGATGCCCAGCTTGGCCAGGGCGTACTGGATCGAGCGGGTGATGCCCAGGCGTGGGTCGGTCAGGGTACCGTCGAGGTCGAAAAGGATGTTTTGCTGGTGCATGTACAGGGTTCCACTTGAGTGCTGCGTGGCCATCTTCGCGGACCTGCTCGCCCCCACTGGTACAGCGCATGCCTTGAAGGCTCCACTCAACCTGTGGGAGCGGGCGAGCCCGCGAATACGGTCATTCAGGTTGATCGTAGCCTTCGGCCAGGTGCTGGTCCTTGAGCTTCACATAATTGCCGGCGCTGTAGGCGAAGAACGCACGCTCGTTGTCGTTCAGCAACCGGGCCTGTTTTACCGGGCTGCCCATGTACAGGTAGCCACTGACCAGGCGTTTGCCGGGCGGCACCAGGCTTCCGGCACCGATGACCACTTCGTCCTCGACGATGGCGCCGTCCATGATAGTGCTGCCCATACCCACCAGGATGCGATTGCCCAGGGTGCAGCCATGCAGCATCACCTTGTGACCGATGGTCACTTCGTCGCCGATGATCAAGGGGAAGCCGTCGGGGTTGAACGGGCCAGCGTGGGTGATGTGCAGCACGCTGCCATCCTGCACGCTGGTGCGCGCGCCGATACGGATGCGGTGCATGTCGCCGCGTATCACGGTCAGTGGCCAGATCGAGCTGTCTTCGCCGATCTCCACGTCGCCCAATACCACCGCCGAACGGTCGACGAACGCCTTGGGCCCCACTTTTGGAGTGTGTTGCTGGAAGCTGCGAATGGCCATGATAGCGTCTCTCATCTGTGCCGATAGGCAGGCTGCCTGCTGCGGTCGGCGTCGATTGTAATTAAGATGGGGCAGTGTTTCTTCTGCCAAGGTATCCGAACCGTGAGTGCGAACAACCCACTTCTGCAGTCCTACGATCTGCCGCCCTTCTCGCAAATCCGTGCCGAACACGTGTTGCCGGCGATCGAAGCGATCCTGGCCGACAACCGTAAAGCCATTGCCGAGATCCTCGAAAAGCAGGGCAACAACCCTACCTGGGCCGGCCTGGTGCTGGCCATGGACGAACTGAACGACCGCCTCGGCGCCGCCTGGAGCCCGGTCAGCCACCTCAATGCGGTGTGCAACTGCGCCGAGCTGCGCGAGGCTTACGAGTCTTGCCTGCCGGCCCTGAGCGCCTACTCTACCGAACTGGGCCAGAACCGTGCGTTGTTCGAATCCTACCAGGCGTTGATCAACAGCCCTGAGGCTGCCAGCTTCGACGTGGCGCAAAAGACTATTCTCGAGCACGCCCTGCGTGACTTCCGCTTGTCGGGTATCGACCTGCCGGCGGATAAGCAGCAGCGCTACGCCGAAGTGCAGAGCAAGCTCAGCGAGCTGGGCAGCCGCTTCTCCAACCAGCTGCTCGACGCCACTCAGGCCTGGACCAAGCACGTTACCGATGAAGCTGCACTGGCCGGCCTGACCGACTCGGCCAAGGCGCAGATGGCCGCCGCCGCCCAGGCCAAGGGCCTTGATGGCTGGCTCATCACCCTGGAGTTCCCCAGCTATTACGCAGTCATGACCTACGCCAGCGACCGCGCCCTGCGCGAAGAGGTGTACGCGGCCTATTGCACCCGCGCCTCGGACCAGGGCCCGAACGCCGGCCAGAACGACAACGGCCCGGTGATGCAGGACATCCTCGACCTGCGCCAGGAGCTGGCCGAGCTGCTGGGTTACCAGAACTATGCAGAGCTGAGCCTGGCGACCAAGATGGCTGAGTCCAGCGACCAAGTGCTGAGCTTCCTGCGTGACTTGGCCAAGCGCTCCAAGCCGTTCGCCGCCCAGGACCTGCAGCAGCTCAAGGCCTATGCTGCCGAGCAGGGCTGCCCTGAGTTGGCCAGCTGGGACGCCGGCTACTATGGCGAGAAACTGCGTGAGCAGCGCTACAGCGTGTCGCAGGAAGCCCTGCGTGCCTACTTCCCGATCGACAAGGTGCTGGGCGGCCTGTTCAGCATCGTGCAGCGTCTGTACGGCATTGAAATCGCCGAGCTCAAGGGCTTCGACAGCTGGCACCCGGACGTGCGCCTGTTCGAAATCAAGGAGAACGGCCAGCATGTCGGCCGCTTCTTCTTCGACCTGTATGCCCGCGCCAACAAGCGCGGCGGTGCCTGGATGGACGGCGCCCGCGACCGTCGCCGCACGGCCGCCGGCCAGCTGCAGAGCCCAGTGGCCAATCTGGTGTGCAACTTCACCCCCGCCGCACCTGGCAAACCAGCGTTGCTGACCCACGATGAGGTCACCACCCTGTTCCACGAATTTGGCCATGGTCTGCATCACATGCTGACCCGCATCGAGCATGCCGGTGTGTCCGGCATCAATGGCGTGGCGTGGGATGCGGTCGAGCTGCCAAGCCAGTTCATGGAAAACTGGTGCTGGGAGCCTGAAGGCCTTGCGCTGATCTCCGGCCATTATGAAACCGGTGCGGCCCTGCCCCAGGACCTGCTGGACAAGATGCTGGCGGCGAAGAACTTCCAGTCGGGCATGATGATGGTGCGCCAGCTGGAGTTCTCGCTGTTCGACTTCGAGCTGCATGCCAGCCATGGCGATGGCCGCAGCGTGCTGCAGGTGCTTGAAGGCGTGCGCGATGAGGTGTCGGTCATGCGCCCTCCCGCGTATAACCGCTTCCCGAACAGCTTTGCGCACATCTTTGCGGGCGGTTACGCGGCCGGCTACTACAGCTACAAATGGGCCGAAGTGCTGTCGGCTGACGCCTTCTCGCGCTTCGAGGAAGAAGGCGTACTGAATGCCGAGACAGGCCGGGCCTTCCGTGAGGCAATTCTGGCCCGCGGCGGCTCGCGCGAGCCGATGGAGCTGTTCGTCGACTTCCGTGGCCGTGAGCCATCCATCGATGCATTGCTGCGCCACAGTGGCCTGACCGAGGCCGTGGCGGCATGAGTGAGGTAGCTGTGAACAAAACCAAGAAACGCTTCATTGCCGGGGCCGTGTGCCCGGCATGCAGCGAGCCCGACAAGTTGATGATGTGGAACGAAGACGATGTACCGCACCGCGAGTGCGTGGCCTGCGGCTTTACCGACACCCTCAACGAGCAGGGCTTGTCGGTGCCGAAGGAGCTCGGCACCCGGGTCAACCATCTGCAACCGAAAGCCGCCCCGGCCAAGGTTCAGACGGTGCAATTCTTCCCTAATCCGAAGCTGAAGAAGCCTGAGTAGGCCCACGTCTGTCGGACCAGAGGCGCTGGTGGAATCACGGTTGACGATATACTGTATGTAAATACAGTATTGGAGTTGACCATGATTCCTCCTGCACCGCAAAAGGGCCGTGGTACGGCACATAACCCCCACAACCGCTTCGCGCCGAACCACTCGGTAGCAGAGGATGACGGCTGGTATCAAGAAGTGCCGCAAAGCCAAGGGACCGAGGTGAGGATCGAGACGGCGAAGTCCGTGATCAGCCGCAACACCTCACCTGATCTGCCC
The DNA here is from genome assembly GCF_029871175.1 of Pseudomonas sp. BN607. Classification (NCBI taxonomy): domain Bacteria; kingdom Pseudomonadati; phylum Pseudomonadota; class Gammaproteobacteria; order Pseudomonadales; family Pseudomonadaceae; genus Pseudomonas; species Pseudomonas sp. BN607. The sequence continues at coordinate 67,203 of NZ_SSOE01000022.1, read as the reverse complement.
TTCGATCGATCCATCAACCCTTACCGCGGTTGCGAACACGGCTGTATTTATTGCTATGCCCGCCCCTCCCACGCGTACTGGGATCTGTCCCCTGGGCTGGATTTCGAGACCAAGCTCATTGCCAAGACCAACGCTGCCGAGGTTCTGGCGCAGCAATTGAGCAAACCGGGCTATGTGTGTGCGCCGATCAACCTGGGCTCCAATACCGATCCATACCAGCCCATTGAGCGGGATCAGATGCTGACGCGTCGCCTGCTTGAGGTGCTGCTGCGTTTTCGCCATCCGGTGACCATCGTCACCAAGGGCTCGCTGGTATTGCGCGACCTCGACCTGCTCGCCGAGATGGCCCGCCAGCGCCTGGCAAGGGTGATGATCAGCCTGACCACGCTGGACGACGACCTTAAGCGCGTGCTCGAACCCCGGGCGGCCTCACCCGGTGCGCGGCTGCGTGCCATCCGGGTACTGCGTGACGCGGGCGTGCCTGTGGGGGTGCTGTGCTCGCCGATGATTCCGATGATCAACGACAGTGAATTGGAACGCCTGCTGGAGGCTGCCAAGGAGGCCGGTGCGCAAAGTGCGGCCTACATGATGCTGCGGCTGCCGCTGGAGGTGGCGCCGTTGTTTGAGCAGTGGTTGCAGGACCATTACCCGCAGCGGGCAACGCATGTCCTGAGCCTGATTCGCCAGAGCCGTGGTGGCGAGCTGTATGACAGCCGCTTCGGCGCGCGCATGCGCGGTGAAGGGGTGTTTGCCGAATTACTGGCCCAGCGCTTCGCCAAGGCCATGAAACGCCTTGAGTTCCAGGGGCGGGATGCGCAGGCGCTGGATTGCTCCGCATTCTGCCGGCCGGGTGGGCAGATGGCGTTGTTCTGAAATACCACAGGGCTGCGCTCCTGCAGTGGGCGTATTGCCAGCCCCGAATCCCACTCATCCAAGTTGATAATTGCGCTAATACATATTGGCAACTGATGTTTTTTTGCTATTATCGAGTTCCCGCCTTTTTCATCTGGAACGCCCGTTCTAGAGCCCTCGAATTAAGTTTCAGTTAAGTTTTCCCCGCTAGCGTAGGAAACCAGTCCACACCGACTGTGATCTATGGTCCGTGCGAGTCATCTAATACCCTGCATAGCCAGAATCTTTCACCGGTAAAATGGATTTACCTACACACCGTCAAGAGGATGAATCATGCCCGTCAAGGACCCATCCAAGGTCGTACCGCAGGTCCCCGCGGAAAGCGCCGATGCTGCTTTTAAGCACATCGTCGACGGCTTCCTGCGCTTTCACCATGATGTGTTCCCCGATCAGCAAGAGCTGTTCAAGAAACTCGCCACCGCGCAAACGCCTCGCGCCATGTTCATCACCTGCGCCGATTCGCGCATCGTGCCCGAGCTGATCACTCAGAGCTCGCCAGGCGACCTGTTCGTGACCCGTAACGTGGGTAACGTGGTACCGCCTTACGGCCAGATGAACGGCGGCGTTTCCAGCGCCATCGAATACGCCGTAATGGCGCTTAAAGTGCACCACATCATCATCTGTGGTCACTCTGACTGTGGCGCCATGCGTGCCGTACTCAACCCGCAGTCGCTGACCAAGATGCCTACCGTTGGCGCCTGGTTGCGCCACGCTGAAGTGGCTCGCACCGTGGTCGAGAACAATTGCTCCTGCGGCAGCGAGCACGAGACGATGCAAGTGCTGACCAAAGAGAACGTCATCGCCCAGCTGCATCACTTGCGCACCCATCCTTCGGTGGCTTCGCGCCTGGCAGCTGGTGAGCTGTTCATTCATGGTTGGGTGTACGACATCGAGACCAGCAAGATCGAAGCCTACGACGCTGCCAGCGACAGCTTCATGCCCTTGGCCGCTGGTGAACCAGTTCCCTGCGCCACTCCGAGAGGCCGCTACTAAGCGACCCGTCCGCCGCTAGAACCTTGATAGCCGGCTGCACCCTGTAGGGGTGTGGCGCGGCCTTCGGCTGCCTTGAATTCCCTGACTGCCCTGCCGGCGTGCTCGCTGGCGGCCCGCGCCTGCGCGCCTGTCAGGGGCAAACGTGCCCACGGCCAGGGGAATGGCCGTGCGACTAGAGAAAGGAGAAACACGGTGAACATTACACAGTTGAAAGCGGCCCTGCCGCGTGAGTTGCTGGCGTCGGTGGTGGTCTTCCTGGTGGCCCTGCCGTTGTGCATGGGCATTGCGATCGCTTCTGGTATGCCGCCGGCAAAAGGCCTGATTACCGGGATTATCGGCGGTATTGTCGTCGGTTTCCTGGCCGGGTCCCCGCTACAGGTCAGCGGCCCCGCTGCCGGTCTGGCGGTACTGGTGTTCGAGCTGGTACGCCAGCACGGCATGGCCATGCTCGGGCCAATTCTGCTGCTGGCCGGCCTGTTGCAGTTGCTGGCCGGTCGCTTGCGCCTGGGCTGCTGGTTCCGCGTGACCGCGCCGGCGGTGGTTTACGGCATGCTCGCGGGGATTGGCGTGCTGATCGTGCTTTCGCAGGTGCATGTGATGTTCGACACCGCGCCGCAACCGTCGGGCCTGCAGAACCTGCTGGAATTCCCGGCAACTTTGTCGGCAGCCCTGCCACAGGAGAGCACGGGCTCGGGCTGGATGGCCGGTGCGCTGGGGCTTGGGACCATCGCCATCATGTGGGGCTGGGAGCGCTTGCGGCCGCAGCGGCTGCGTTTCGTGCCGGGTGCTTTACTCGGCGTGGCCAGCATGACCGCTATCAGCATGTGGCTGGCCTTGCCGGTGAACCGTGTGCAGGTACCGGCTGACCTGTCCGAGGCCATCGACTGGCTTCGTCCGGAGGACCTGATGCAGCTGGCCGACCCTACCCTGCTGGTCGCCGCCTTTGCCCTGGCGTTCATTGCCAGCGCAGAAACCTTGCTGTCGGCCGCAGCAGTGGACCGCATGCACAGCGGCCAGCGTTCGGACTTCGACCGCGAGCTGTCGGCCCAGGGTATCGGCAATATGCTGTGCGGGGTGCTCGGTGCCCTGCCGATGACCGGGGTGATCGTGCGCAGCTCGGCCAACGTCCAGGCCGGTGCGCAAACCCGGGCGTCGGCGATCTTCCATGGCTTGTGGTTGCTGGCCTTCGTGGTAGCGCTGAGCAGCGTGCTGCAGCAGATCCCGGTGGCGAGCCTGGCGGGGGTGCTGGTGTTTACCGGGGTCAAACTGGTCGACTTCAAGGCATTTCGCGGGCTGGGCCGTTATGGGCGCATGCCGATGTTCACGTACGCGGCGACTGCGCTGGCGATCATCTTCACCGACCTGCTGACCGGTGTACTGCTGGGCTTTGCCCTGACCTTGCTGAAGCTGGCGTTCAAGGCGGCGCGGCTGAAGATCAACCTGGTGAGCCTGGCCAAGGATGGGCACATGGAGTTGCGCCTCAGCGGCGCGGCGACGTTCCTGAAGGTGCCGGCGCTGACCCAGGTGCTGGATACCGTACCGGCGGGCACCACGCTGCATGTGCCGCTGGGCAACCTGAGCTATATCGACCACTCGTGCCTTGAGTTGCTCGAGGATTGGAGCCGCAGCAATTCTGCCAATGGGTCACGGTTGCTGATAGAGCAGCGGCGCCTGAAGCGGCGGATCGAGGGGCGCTTGCGGACCACGGCGGGGGTTGGGGCATAGGGGCGCAGTCATTGGTGCCTGATCCGGCCTCTTCGCGGGCTCGCCCGCTCCCACAGTAAAACCACATGTGGGGTACCTGTGGGAGCGGGCGAGCCCGCGAAGAGGCCGGGACAGGAGTATCAGGCTGGCTGTCCTAGCTCGACACCTAGCTGGCGCGACAGGCAAGGCCAGCGCTTCCACGCCTCGCCGGTGGCCGGGCTGCTCAGTTTCTCCCGATAAACCTCCACCGACTCAACCGCAAAGCTCTCGTCGTTGAGCATTTCGTCAACCGAGTGGTGCACCACTTCATCCAGCTGGTTGGCAAAGCTTTCGCCAATCAACTGGTGGGCGATCAGGTTGGCGACAGTGGTGTCGACCGGAATCAACGGCTGCTGGAAATGGCGGATGTACAGGTCGTTCACCTCTTCCACCAGGCGGTGTGCCAGGTAGGCCTCGTCCAGCAGGCAGTCCAGGCCCACATGTCCTTGCATCACGCTGGGCGGCTGCAGGAAGTAGGCCTCGGCAATTTTCAGCACGGGTGTGATCTGCGATTCGATGCCGGCCTCGCGGGCGACCTCGTGGGCGGCCTCCAGCAGTTCCGGAACCTGGTCGATGTAGGCGCTGACGAAGCGCGCCAAAGTACCCTGGGCGTCCTGCTCAGGCAGTTGGATCGAGGGATGCAGGTGGGGCAGTTGCAGCTCGAGACGCTGTTTCAATTGGCCGGTCTGGCCTTCATGTTGATGGGCTTGGCTTACCTGCTCGCGTACAGCAGCGATGTTCATGACAACTCCAGGGACATTACGTTTCAAACGGAAGACACTAAATTAGCTCGGTATACAGAATACCTAAGACGTATTTGTTATAAATCACGCAAACGTGTGCGCAATCAGGCATATCGGATTGCCATTATTTGGCCATACCCTATCAAGCACGCGGTTTTCGGGCTATTTCCTCTTTTCATGAAGTTCATTTCACAGGCTTCATTGCGTGCCATTGGTCGCTGTCTATACTCCCGTTGAACGTGATTCGTTGATGAGGCCCAGCTGCTTTTAGCAGGGGCTCGGTCGTCGAAGCCAGGCAGTCTTGACCGCCGTTCCCTCTTGCCGCAGGCCACGCCTCCGGGACAACAAGAACGAGAAGGGGAACCCGCAATGATGCGACATCCACATGTCTGGATGGGCCTCCTGTTGTGGTCGGTTTTTGGTCAGGCCAACGCTGCCTGGACCGTGAACATGCACCCGGGGGCGACGGAAGTCTCCAACGCCGTCTTCGACCTGCACATGATCATCTTCTGGATCTGCGTGATCATCGGCATCGTGGTGTTTGGCGCGATGTTCTGGTCGATGGTCATACACCGTCGCTCCACCGGCCAACAGGCCGCGCACTTCCACGAGCACACCTGGGTGGAAATTCTCTGGACCGTGATCCCGTTCCTGATCCTGGTGGCCATGGCCATCCCGGCCACCAAGACCCTGATCGACATCTACGACGCCAGTGAGTCGGACATCGACATCCAGGTCACCGGCTACCAGTGGAAGTGGCATTACAAGTACCTGGGCCAGGACGTGGAGTTCTTCAGCAACCTGGCCACCCCCACCGAGCAGATTCACAACCAAGCGCCCAAGGACGAGCATTACCTGCTTGAGGTCGACCAGCCGCTGGTGCTGCCGGTGGGCGCCAAGGTGCGCTTCCTGGTGACTGCTGCCGACGTGATTCATTCCTGGTGGGTGCCGGCCTTCGCGGTAAAGCGCGACGCCATCCCCGGTTTCGTCAACGAAGCCTGGACCCGTATCGAAAAACCCGGCATCTACCGCGGCCAGTGCACCGAGCTGTGCGGTAAGGACCACGGCTTTATGCCGGTGGTGGTCGAGGTCAAGTCCAAGGCCGACTACGACACCTGGCTGGGCGAGCGCAAGGCTGAAGCCGCCAAGCTCAAGGAGCTGACCAGCAAGGAATGGACCCTGGAAGAGCTGGTGGAGCGCGGCGACAAGGTCTACCACACCACCTGCGTAGCCTGTCACCAGGCTGAGGGCCAGGGCCTGCCGCCAATGTTCCCGGCGCTCAAGGGCTCGAAGATTGCCACCGGGCCGAAGGAAGGCCATCTGGGCATTGTCTTCCATGGCAAACCCGGCACGGCCATGGCCGCTTTTGGCAAGCAGCTGTCGGAAGTCGATATCGCTGCTGTGGTCACCTACGAGCGCAATGCCTGGGGCAACAACAAAGGCGACATGGTCACGCCCAAGGACGTGCTGGCGCTGAAGCAGGCAGAAGCCAAGTGAACCGGGTTACTCGCGGCAATCAACGGATTGCAGGAGACAGGACATGAGTGCAGTGATCGACGACCACGCCCACGGGCACGACCATGCACACGGCCCGGCCAAGGGCTTGATGCGCTGGGTGTTGACCACCAACCATAAAGACATCGGCACGATGTACCTGTGGTTCAGTTTCATCATGTTCCTGCTGGGTGGCTCGTTCGCCATGGTGATCCGGGCCGAGCTGTTCCAGCCTGGCTTGCAGATCGTGGAGCCGGCGTTCTTCAACCAGATGACCACCATGCATGGTTTGATCATGGTGTTCGGTGCGGTGATGCCGGCCTTTGTCGGCCTGGCCAACTGGATGATCCCGTTAATGATCGGGGCGCCCGATATGGCCCTGCCGCGGATGAACAACTTCAGCTTCTGGCTGCTGCCGGCGGCGTTTCTGCTGCTGGTCTCGACCCTTTTCAGCCCGGGCGGCGGGCCGAACTTCGGCTGGACCTTCTACGCCCCGCTGTCCACCACCTATGCACCTGCCAGCGTCACCTTCTTCATCTTCGCCATCCACCTGATGGGCATCAGCTCGATCATGGGCGCGATCAACGTGATCGCCACCATCCTCAACCTGCGTGCGCCTGGCATGACCCTGATGAAGATGCCGTTGTTCGTCTGGACCTGGCTGATCACGGCATTCCTGCTGATTGCTGTGATGCCGGTGCTGGCGGGCGTGGTGACCATGATGCTGATGGATATTCACTTCGGCACCAGTTTCTTCAGCGCGGCCGGTGGCGGTGACCCGGTGCTGTTCCAGCACGTGTTCTGGTTCTTCGGCCACCCCGAGGTGTACATCATGATCCTGCCGGCTTTCGGCGCGGTCAGCTCGATCATCCCGGCATTCTCGCGCAAGCCGCTGTTCGGCTACACCTCGATGGTGTACGCCACCGGCGCCATCGCCTTCCTGTCGTTCATCGTGTGGGCTCACCATATGTTCGTGGTCGGCATCCCTGTAGTCGGCGAGCTGTTCTTCATGTACGCCACCATGCTGATTGCCGTGCCCACCGGGGTGAAGGTGTTCAACTGGGTCAGCACCATGTGGGAAGGTTCGCTCACCTTCGAAACGCCGATGCTGTTTGCCATTGCCTTCGTCATCCTGTTCACCATCGGCGGCTTCAGCGGGTTGATGCTGGCGATTGCCCCGGCGGACTTCCAGTACCACGACACCTACTTCGTGGTGGCGCATTTCCACTACGTGCTGGTGCCCGGGGCCATTTTCGGCATCTTCGCTTCGGCCTACTACTGGCTGCCCAAGTGGACCGGCCACATGTACGACGAAACCCTCGGCAAGCTGCATTTCTGGCTGTCGTTCATTGGCATGAACATGGCCTTCTTCCCCATGCACTTCGTTGGCCTGGCGGGCATGCCGCGGCGCATCCCCGACTACAACCTGCAGTTCGCCGATTTCAACATGGTGTCGTCGATCGGCGCGTTCATGTTTGGCGCCACTCAGATCTTCTTCCTGTTCATTGTCATCAAGTGCATCCGTGGTGGCGCGCCGGCACCGGCCAAACCCTGGGATGGCGCCGAGGGCCTGGAATGGTCGATTCCTTCACCGGCGCCCTACCACACCTTCCAGACTCCACCGGAAGTGAAATAGGAACCCTGCCATGAAAGGCCTTTCGCTGAAGCGCCTGGTAACGCGCCTGTTGATGCTGACGGTGGTGATGTTCGCCTTCGGTTTCGCCCTGGTGCCGATCTATGACGTGATGTGCAAAGCGTTCGGTATCAACGGCAAGACCGGCGGCCAATACGAAGGTAGCCAGGTCAGTGACCCGACGCGTGCTGTGCGGGTGCAGTTCATGTCGACCAATGCCAGCGACATGGTCTGGGACTTCTACTCCACTGCCGACCAGCTGGAGGTCAACCCCGGGGCGGTGAACCAGATGATCTTCATTGCCCACAACCCGACCGACCGGCCGATGAGTGCGCAGGCAATACCCAGCATTACCCCGGCCGAGGCCGCGGCGTACTTCCACAAGACCGAGTGCTTCTGCTTTACCCAGCAGGTGCTGCAGCCCGGCGAACGCATCGAGATGCCGGTGCGATTCATCGTTGACCGCGACCTGCCGGCCAGCGTGAAGCACCTGACACTGGCCTACACCTTGTTCGACATCACCGCTCGCCACCCGCCGGTCGCGCATGTCGCGTCCCAGGACGTCCAGGGCGCCCGTTAAGGGAAGGAGAACAGCAATGGCAAGTCATGAGCACTATTACGTCCCGGCGCAGAGCAAATGGCCGATCATCGCCACCCTCGGCATGTTCATCACGGTGTTTGGCCTGGGCACCTGGTTCAACGACATGAAGGCCGGCCACCCGGACTCGCATGGGCCACTGATCTTCTTTGTTGGTGCGTTGTTCCTGGCCTACATGTTGTTCGGCTGGTTCGGGGCGGTGGTCAAGGAGAGCCGTGCAGGGCTGTACAGCCCGCAGCTGGACCGCTCGTTCCGCTGGGGCATGAGCTGGTTCATCTTTTCCGAGGTGATGTTCTTCCTGGCCTTCTTCGGCGCGCTGTTCTACGTGCGTGTGCTGGCAGGGCCATGGCTGGGGGGGGAAGGTGCCAAGGGCGTGGCGCACATGCTGTGGCCAAGTTTCGAGTTCACCTGGCCGCTGCTGCATACGCCAGACCCGAAACTGTTCCCGCCGCCCAAGGAAGTGATCGACCCGTGGCACCTGCCGCTGATCAACACCATCCTGCTGGTCAGCTCCAGCGTGACCATCACCCTCGCCCATCACGCCTTACGCCGTGACCACCGTAGGCCGCTGAAACTCTGGATGGCGCTGACCATCCTGTTGGGCATCAGCTTCATCGCGCTGCAAGCCTTCGAGTATCACGAAGCCTATACCAAGCTGGGGCTGACGCTGGGTTCGGGCATTTACGGGGCGACGTTCTTCATGCTCACCGGCTTCCACGGTGCGCACGTGACCTTGGGCACCATCATCCTGATCGTGATGTTCGTGCGGATCATGCGGGGGCACTTCAACCCAGAGAAACATTTCGGCTTCGAGGCGGCCAGTTGGTACTGGCATTTCGTCGATGTGGTGTGGGTGGGGTTGTTCATCTTTGTGTATGTGCTTTAAGGCCCATGCAGATTCAGAAGGGAGCATGTGAAACCAGCTGACCACTCATGAAACCCCAGGCGACCAGGCCGATGGTCAGGGCCGCCAGGGTCACTCGCACTGTCAGCGCTTTCAGCAGGCGGGTCGAGTTTTCGTCGTCCTTGACCAGGAACACCAGGCCACTGAACAGGCTGGCAATCGTGGCCAACAGCATCAGGACAATCGCGGCCTTGAGCATGGCGCTTCTCCGGGGGGATGCGGTGATGTGGATAAGTATAGCGAGGCGCCGATGAGGCCGTTTCGTCCAGGCTGGGTGCCGACTCTGGTGGTGCTTGCGCTGCTGCCGGGGTTGATCGCGCTTGGCTGCTGGCAACTGGGTCGCGCAGAGGAAAAGCGTGCGCTGCTGGCCAGCTATGCCGAGCGGCGTATCGAAGCGCCATTAGCCATTGCCCAGCTGACCAGCAACCAGGACAACGCCTTCCGCCGCGTGCACCTGTACGGCCGCTTCGACGCCGAACACAGCCTGTTGCTGGACAACCGCATGCGCGATGGCCAGGCCGGCGTCGAGCTGCTGCAACCCTTCCATGACCAGGCCAGCGGCTTGTGGGTGCTGGTCAATCGCGGTTGGCTACCCTGGCCAGATCGCCGCGTGCCTGTGCACTTCGACACGCCTGCCCAGGCCTTGGCACTGGACGCTTCGGTGTACGTCGCACCCGGTAGCACCTTCCAGCTGCACCCGGACCCGGTTGGCGGTCAGTGGCCCCACCTGCTGACCGCCGTCGACGCCGCTCAGCTTTGGCCGCAGCTGGATCGGGAAGGTTTCGCCCACGAACTGCGCCTGGAACCGGGCCCGGCTACCTATCGCCTGGACTGGCCGATCGTGGCCATGGGCCCGGAAAAACACGTGGGCTATGCCGTGCAATGGTTTGCCCTGGCTACTGCTTTGGTCCTGCTCTACCTCTATTTCGGCTGGCACCACAACAAGGAGAAACGCCATGGCCACCGCCACTCCACTGGACGTGCCTGAACGTAGCAAACCCAGAGCCCGCGGGCGTTTGCAGCTATTGTTGATCCTGCTGGTGGTGCTTGGGCCAATGATCCTGGCCACGAGCATGTACAAGCTCAAGTTCTGGGTGCCGGAAGGCCGCAGCTACCACGGCGCCATGATCGGCAACGGGCAAAGCCGTGCCGATCTTGGCGTGGCTGGCCAGGACGAGCGCTGGCAGTTGCTGGTCAGCGCGCCGCAGGCCTGTGCCGAAGATTGCCAGCGCTTGGTTTATCTGGCCCGGCAGATCCAGGTCGGCCTGGGGCGCGATGCCAGCCGTGCCAGCCATGCGCTGGCTACCGCCCAGCCGCTGAGCACCGATTATCAGGCCCTGCTCGGCCGCGAGTACCCGCAATTGCAACGCTACCCGCTGGATGCGCAGCGCTACCTGAAGCAGGTCGGCGAGGCTGGCCCGCAGCTATGGATTGTCGACCCGCACGGCAACCTGGTACTGCGCTACGGCGACAAGGTCAATGGCAAGCATGTGCTGGATGACCTGCGCCACCTGCTCAAGCTGTCCAACATCGGCTAGGAGCCTGCCATGGCCAGACCCGGATTTCGCCTTGCTGTGTTCGCCACCCTGCTGGCACTGCTGGTTGTCCTGCTCGGTGCCTATACCCGGCTGACCCACGCCGGCCTCGGCTGCCCTGACTGGCCGGGTTGCTACGGCTTCATCAGCGTGCCCAAGAGCGAAGCGCAGCTGGCTCATGCCGAGCTGCACTTCCCTGAGCACCCTGTGGAAGCTGCCAAGGGTTGGGCCGAGATGGTTCATCGCTACTTCGCCGGTACCCTGGCCGTGGTAATCGCCCTGCTCGCCTTTCAGGCGATACGCCGACATGCCCGCGATGGCCAGCCGTATCGCCTGCCAGTGCTGTTGCTGGGGGTAGTGTTGGCCCAGGCAGCTTTTGGCATGTGGACGGTCACCCTGAAGCTGTGGCCACAGGTGGTCACCGCGCACTTGCTGGGTGGTTTCACCACGCTGAGCTTGCTATTCCTGTTATCCCTGCGCCTGTCCCGGGCTTTTGCGCCCTTGCCCAAATTGCCTTTGAGCCTGCGCCGGATCGCTGCGCTGGCCCTGCTGGTAGTCATCGGCCAGATTGCCTTGGGCGGCTGGGTCAGTGCCAACTACGCGGCGGTTGCCTGTATCGACCTGCCGACCTGCCATGGCCAGTGGTGGCCGGCGGCGGACTTCAGCAACGGTTTCCACCTGACCCAGCACGTCGGCCCCAACTACCTGGGCGGGCAACTGGACAGTGATGCGCGCACGGCCATTCATATCAGCCATCGCCTGGGAGCGCTGTTGGTGACCTGCGTGCTGCTGATGCTCAGCTGGAAGCTGCATCGCTGTGGCCTTGCCAGCCTGGCGCGGCTGGTGTTGCTGGCGCTGACCGTGCAGGTGGGCCTGGGGATCAGCAACGTGCTGCTGCATCTGCCGTTGGCGGTGGCCGTGGCGCACAACGCTGGCGGCGCACTGTTGCTGCTGAGCATGGTGCTGGTGAACTACCGCATTCGGGTGGTCGACAAGGTGCGCGTAGGTGTCGGCCACGGCTGGCGCCTGCGGCCGGTGACCGGCGTAGGCATCTCCCATCATATGAGGAACGATTCGTGGCGACGCTTCTGAGCGCACGGCGGGCCACCTGGCGCGACTACCTGGAACTGACCAAGCCCAAGGTGGTGGTGCTGATGTTGATCACCTCGCTGGCGGGTATGTTCCTCGCCACCCGCGCGGGGGTGGGTTGGAGTGTGCTGCTGTTCGGCAACCTGGGCATTGGCCTGTGTGCCGGTGGTGCGGCGGTGGTCAACCATGTGGTGGACCGGCGCATCGACGCGCTGATGGCGCGTACTCGCAAGCGGCCGCTTGCCCAGCGCCGAGTCGAGCCGCTGCCGGCGCTGCTGTTCGCCCTGGCCCTTGCGCTATTGGGCATGGCCCTGCTGTTGGTGTTCACCAACACGCTCACCGCCTGGCTGACTTTGGCTTCGCTGCTCGGTTATGCCGTGCTCTACACAGGCTTTCTCAAGCGTGCCACGCCGCAAAACATCGTTATCGGGGGCTTGGCTGGCGCTGCCCCGCCCTTGCTCGGCTGGGTTGCGGTAAGCGGCCACGTCAGCGCCGAGCCTTTGCTGCTGGTGCTGATCATCTTCGCCTGGACTCCACCGCACTTCTGGGCACTGGCCATCCACCGCAAGGAGGAGTACGCCAAGGCCGATATCCCGATGCTGCCGGTGACCCATGGTGAGCGCTACACGAAGCTGCATATCCTGCTCTACACCCTGATCTTGCTGGCGGTGAGCCTTTTGCCTTATGCCATTCACATGAGCGGCCCGCTGTACCTCGCCTGTGCCCTGGCCTTGGGCCTGCGCTTCCTGCAATGGGCCTGGGTGTTGTACCGTGGCAGCCGGCCGCACGCGGCGATTGGCACCTTCAAGTACTCTATCGCCTACTTGTTCGCGCTGTTCATCGCGTTGCTCCTCGACCACTACCTGTTGCTGAACCTATGACCCGAACCCAGAAAACCGTCTTCATTCTCGTTGCCCTGGTCGCGTTGATCCTGGGCCTGACCGTCAACAAGGTGCTCAATGGCCGCGACCAGCCCAACCCCACCGAACTGATCGACGCCGGCATCATCCTGCTGCCGCAGAGCCGCACCGTGGCCGACGTGACCATGACTGACCAGAACGGCCAGCCGGTGCAACTGGATGATCTGAAGGGCAAATGGTCGCTGCTGTTCTTTGGTTACACCTACTGCCCGGACATCTGCCCGACCACATTGGCCCAGTTGCGCCAGGTGAAGAGCGAACTGCCCAAGGAAGCCGTCGACCGGTTGCGGGTGGTATTGGTGAGTGTGGACCCGAACCGCGATACGCCGAACCAGCTGAAGCAGTACCTGGGCTATTTCGACAAGGATTTTATCGGGGTGGCGGGGTCGATCGAGGATACCCAGAAACTGGCTAATGCCTTGAGCATTCCGTTCATCCCGGCGGATACCAGCAAGCCGGGGTATACCGTGGATCACAGCGGCAACCTGGCGATTGTCGGGCCGGATGGGCGTCAGCGGGGGTTCATTCGGGCGCCGTTCAACAACCAGAAGCTGGTGGCGCAGTTGCCCGGGCTTGTGAAGCGGGATTGAGAATGCTGGGCCTGCTGCGCAGGCCTATCGCGACACAAGGCCGCTCCCACATGGGTCGGCGTACGCCTTACCTTGTGGGAGCGGGCTTGCCCCGCGAAGAATCCAGCGCGATGTGACGCCTTAGAACGCCGGAACCACAGCGCCTTTGTATTTCTCGGTGATGAACTGCTTCACTTCAGGCGAGTGCAGCGCGTCTGCGAGCTTCTTCATCGCATCGGAGTCCTTGTTGTCCGGGCGGGCAACCAGGATGTTCACGTAAGGCGAGTCGCTGCCTTCGATAGCCAGAGCGTCTTTCTCAGGGTTCAGCTTGGCTTCCAGCGCGTAGTTGGTGTTGATCAGGGCGGCATCGACCTGGGTCAGCACGCGCGGGATGGTGGCGGCTTCCAGCTCACGGAACTTGACGTTCTTCGGGTTCTCCACCACATCCTTCACGGTCGACAGGATGTTCTTGTTGTCCTTCAGCTTGATCACGCCGGCCTTGTCCAGCAGCAGCAGGGCGCGGCCGCCGTTGGTAGCATCGTTGGGGATGACCACGGTGGCGCCGGAGGACAGCTCGTCCAGCTTCTTGATCTTGGTCGAGTACACGCCCAGCGGTTCGATATGCACGCCGGCCACGCTCACCAGGTTGGTGCCCTTGGCCTTGTTGAATTCATCCAGGTACGGCTGGTGCTGGAAGAAGTTGGCGTCCAGGCGCTTTTCCGCAACTTGCACGTTTGGCTGGATGTAATCGGTGAATTCCTTGACCTTCAGCTCAACGCCCTCTTTCGCCAGTGCAGGTTTGACGAAGTTGAGGATTTCAGCGTGCGGCACCGGGGTGGCAGCGACGGTCAGGGTTTCGGCGGCATTGGCCGAAAAGGCCGCGACAGCGGCGACAACAGCAAGCAGCTTCTTCATTGATCACTCCTTGTGAGGGCCGCGACGGCCCCCGAACGGGTCGGCCGGGCCGACCCCATTGGGGTTACTTACGGGAAAAATGCACGACCAGTTTGTCGCCAACGCTTTGCAGTACTTGAACCAGTACCAGCAGCAGTACCACGGTCACCACCATCACGTCGGTCTGGAAACGCTGGTAACCGAAGCGGATGGCCAGGTCGCCCAGGCCGCCAGCGCCGACCACACCGGCCATGGCGGTGTACGAAACCAGGGTGATGGCGGTCACGGTAATGGCCGCGAAGATGCCCGGGCGGGCCTCTGGCAGCAGCGCGCTGGTGATGATCTGGCGGGTGGTGGCGCCCATCGATTGGGTGGCTTCGATGATGCCGCGATCCACTTCACGCAGGGCGGTTTCCACCAGCCGTGCGAAGAACGGCGTGGCGCCCACTACCAGCGGCGGGATGGCGCCGGCAACGCCCAGCGAGGTACCGGTGATCAGTACGGTGATCGGGATCATCACGATCAGCAGGATGATGAACGGCAGCGAGCGCAGGATGTTGACCACCAGCGACAGCAGCGCATACACGCCCTTCTGTTCGAACATCTGTTTTGGCCCGCAGAGGAACAGCAGCACGCCCAGCGGCAGGCCCAGCAGCACGGTAAAGAACAACGAGCCGAACAGCATGATCATGGTGTCGATGGTGGCCAGCCAGATTTCGGCCCAGTCGACATTGGCAAAGAAATTCAGGGCGTCCATCAACGCAGTACCTCCATATGTACGTCAGCTGCCTTGAAGCGGGCGAATGCCGCTTCCATGTCACCGCCGATCAGGGCGAGGGTGAGCTGGCCATAGGGGATATCCTTGATGCGGTCGATGCGCCCCGCGAGGATGCTGTAGTCCACACCTGTTTCACGGGCTACGGTGCCCAGCAGCGGCGCATAGGTGGCGTCGCCCTGGAAGGTCAGGCGCACGATGCGGCCTGGCACGTGGGCGAAATCGTCGCGCTGCTCGCCTTCGTCGACTTGCTCGTCTTCCTGGACGAAGCGCTTGGTGGTGGCGTGCTGCGGGTGCAGGAACACGTCAGCCACCGAGCCTTGTTCGACGATCTGGCCGGCGTCCATTACCGCCACACGGTCGCAGACCCGGCGGATCACGTCCATTTCGTGGGTGATCAGCACGATGGTCAGCTTCAGCTCACGGTTGATCTCGGCCAGCAGTTGCAGGACCGAGGCCGTGGTTTGCGGGTCGAGGGCGCTGGTGGCCTCGTCGCACAGCAGGATCTTCGGGTTGGTGGACAAGGCGCGGGCGATGCCGACACGCTGCTTCTGGCCACCGGACAGCTGCGCCGGGTACTTTCTGGCGTGGTCCGACAGGCCGACGCGAGCCAGCAGTTCGGTGACGCGCTTGTCGATTTCGCTGCGCGACAGCTCGCCTGCCAGGGTCAGCGGCAGGGCAACGTTGTCGGCGACGGTCTTGGAGGCCAGCAGGTTGAAGTGCTGGAAGATCATGCCGACCTGCTGGCGGAAGCCGCGCAGCTGGTTGGCGTTGAACGCGGTGACGTCTTCGCCGTCGACGATGATCTTGCCGCCGGAGGGCTCTTCCAGACGGTTGATCAGGCGCAGCATGGTGCTTTTGCCGGCGCCGGAATGGCCGATCAGGCCGAACACCTGGCCATCTTCGATGGTCAGGCTGGTCGGATTCAGTGCGGGGATTTCCCTACCGGCAACGCGGTAGGTTTTATGTACCTGTTGGAACTCGATCACGTAGCGAACCTTGTGGGGCGCATGGAATTGGGGTCAGCGGTTAGCTGGGGTCGCGCATTTTAGCCTTTTCCCATAGCTGTTCTTAGCATTTATTTCGTAATGCACCAATCCTTCGGGCATATCGCGACAACCGGTAATCCTGATTGAACGCTCGCCAAAGCCCTCTAGTCACTACTTGAACAAGCCCGAACGGGCACGCCTGAAGACTGATGAGGAGAGCCGACCCATGCCCAGCAAGAAAACGGACGCGCCCAAGCACAGCGAGGCCGCCGGAACCCAGACCCCCGACCGGGCCAACACCAATACCAAGCTGCAGAGCCTGGAGGGTTTTCGCAGCGATGCCACCGGCCAGGCGTTGCGCACCAACCAGGGGGTGAAGATTGCCGATAACCAGAACAGCCTCAAGGCTGGTGCGCGTGGGCCTTCGTTGCTTGAAGACTTCATCATGCGCGAGAAGATCACCCATTTTGACCATGAGCGCATCCCGGAGCGTATCGTGCATGCCCGCGGTACCGGTGCGCACGGTTATTTCCAGAGCTACGGCTGCCATGCCGAGCTGACCAAGGCCGGTTTCCTGCAGGACCCTGAGAAAATTACCCCGGTATTCGTGCGCTTTTCCACGGTGCAGGGGCCACGTGGTTCGGGGGACACGGTACGCGATGTACGCGGCTTCGCCGTCAAGTTCTATACCGATGAGGGTAATTTCGACCTGGTTGGCAACAACATGCCGGTGTTCTTCATTCAGGATGCCATCAAGTTCCCGGACTTTGTGCATGCAGTGAAGCCTGAACCCCATAACGAAATGCCTACTGGCGGCTCGGCCCATGACACGTTCTGGGACTTCGTTTCGCTGGTGCCGGAGTCGGCGCACATGGTGATCTGGGCCATGTCCGACCGGGCCATCCCGCGCAGCTTGCGGATGATGGAAGGCTTTGGCGTACATACTTTCCGCTTGATCAACGCCGAGGGTGTGGCCAGCTTCGTCAAGTTCCACTGGAAACCGCGCCAAGGCGTTCATTCGGTATTGTGGGACGAAGCGCAGAAGCTGGCAGGCAAGGACACCGACTACCATCGCCGCGACTTGTGGGAAGCGATCGAGACCGGCGACTACCCGGAATGGGAACTGGGCGTGCAGATCGTGCCCGAGGCCGATGAACACAAGTTCGACTTCGACCTGCTCGACCCGACCAAGCTCATCCCCGAAGAGCTGGTACCGGTGACGCTGCTGGGCAAGATGGTGCTTAACCGCAACCCTGACAACTTCTTTGCTGAAACCGAGCAGGTTGCGTTTTGCCCGGGGCATATCGTGCCGGGTATCGACTTCACCAACGACCCGCTGCTGCAGGGCCGGCTGTTCTCATACACCGATACGCAGATCAGCCGGTTGGGCGGGCCGAACTTCCATGAAATCCCGATCAACCGGCCGGTGGCACCGAACCACAGTGGCCAGCGCGATGCCATGCACCGCATGACCATCGACAAGGGCCGGGCCTCGTACGAGCCCAACTCGATTGATGGCGGCTGGCCGAAGGAAACACCGCCTGCCGCACAGGACGGCGGTTTCGAGAGTTACCAGGAGCGTATCGACGCGCACAAGATCCGCCAGCGCAGCGAGTCGTTTGGCGACCACTTCTCGCAGGCCCGGTTGTTCTTCCAGAGCATGAGCCCGACCGAGCAGCAGCACATCATCAAGGCCTATAGCTTCGAGCTGGGCAAGGTGGAGCGGGAACACATCCGGGCGCGGGAGGTTAACGAGATCCTCGCCAATATCGATCTGAAACTGGCGGCGGCCGTGGCGGCGAACCTGGGGCTACCGGCGCCCAAGCAAGGTACGGTCAAGGTGCAAGGCAGCAAGCTGGCGCAGTCCAAGGCGTTGAGCCAGATGAATCACCCCGGCTCAATAGGCATCAAGGGGCGCAAGATCGCCGTATTGATAGCCGATGGTGTGGATGCAGCGAGTGTCGACCGGCTGGTGAAGGCGCTGGAGGCGCACAGTGCGCGGCCAATGCTGCTGGGGCCGACCTCGGCGCCGGTGAAGGCGGCGGATGGCAAGCAGTTGCCGGTGGATGCGTCGATGGAGGGGATGCCGTCGATCATGTTTGACGGCATTGTCGTGCCCGGGGGTGATGCTGCAACGAATGCCTTGGCGGCCAGCGGATTGGCCAAGCACTTCCTGCTGGAGGGTTACAAGCATCTGAAGGCGTTGGTGTTGACCAAGGACTTGGTCAAAGCGCTGGGGCTCAAGGAAGACAAGGGATTATTGGTGGGGGATGAGCAGAAGACCGTGGATGCGTTTGTGAAAGCGGTCGAGGGGCATCGGGTGTGGGAACGGGAGGCGGCTGCGGAGGCGGTACCGGCCTAAGGCGCGCTTTGCATACCGTCACCGGCAAGCCAGCTCTCACAGGTACATCACTGCTCGTAAGGCTGTACCTGTGGGGGCTGGCTTGCCGGCAATAGGGCTGTAAAGGTTTACTGCTGATGTGGGACCAGAACCACCTGCGCCGGCAGCGAGCGCTGGATTTCATGCTTTTGCTTCAAATCGAACCCGCTGTCGATCTTGCGCACGCGCTTCTCCAGCAACGTCTTCAGCCAAGGTGCATCCTCGGTGCGCGGCACCTGGAACACCACCTCGCATTGGTAACTCACTACATCGGCGGCAATCTCGTCCAGCTGGCGACGCATGGCGCGGCTG
The DNA here is from genome assembly GCF_029871175.1 of Pseudomonas sp. BN607. Classification (NCBI taxonomy): domain Bacteria; kingdom Pseudomonadati; phylum Pseudomonadota; class Gammaproteobacteria; order Pseudomonadales; family Pseudomonadaceae; genus Pseudomonas; species Pseudomonas sp. BN607. The sequence continues at coordinate 48,720 of NZ_SSOE01000022.1, read as the reverse complement.
TCGGTGGTCTTCAAGGCCACCACGGTGCTGGGCGCAGTTGGGTCGATGATGCGTGCCTTGGGCTTGGCCTCGGCTGCCTTCAGCGCCGCCTCCGCCTTCTCCAGCTCGGCCTTGCGCGCTTGGGTTACAGCGTCGCCACCGGTCACCGCCGGGGCCTGTGGCATGAGCGCACGGGCACGGGCCAGGGCAGTTGCCGCCGCATTCACATCGCCCTTTTGCAGGACGATCTGGCTACGTTGCAGGTAAGCCTCGGCCAGTTGTCGCTGATATTGCTCCAGACGCGCGTCATCGGGCGCCTGGGCCTGCAGGGTCGTCAACTGGTCTTCGGCGGTGGCCAGCTCGTTGCTGGCAATGTTCTGTTGCAACTGCTGCCAGGCATCGGCTTGGGCAGGTGCGGTGGCCTGCTCTACCGGCGCGCTGGAGCAGGCAGCCAGGAACAGGGAAAACGCGGCAACAAGCAGATAACGGGAGGCGAACGGCTTCATTCCTGCGACTCTCTATTTGCGCAAAAAGCGAGCAAGTCTACACCCAGGTGCGCACGCTCGAAAACAGGTCTTACAGACCCTTTACCTGGCAAAAGGTTGCAAGGCGTGCCTGCGCACGCCCTGTGTTCAGCGCTTTGGCAACGCCAGGCTCAGCAAGAATAGCACTGCTGCACAGACCACGATCGACGGCCCTGCTGGGGTGTCCTTGAACCAGGACATGGCCAAACCGCCACAGACGGCGGCGATGCCCAGCAGGCTGGCGCCCAGCGCCATCTGTTCGGGCGAGCGGGCGTGACGCTGCGCCGCAGCAGCGGGGATGATCAGCAGCGAGGTGATCAGCAACACGCCGACGATCTTCATGGCCACGGCTATTACCACGGCAATCAGCAGCATCAGCGCCATGCGCAGGCCGGCCACCGGCAGGCCTTCGACCATGGCCAGTTCTTCGTGCACGGTAACCGCCAGCAGCGGCCGCCACAGCGCGGCAAGCAGCAACAGCACCAGCGCACTGCCGCCGAGGATCCAGGCCAGGTCGGTGGGGCTTATGGCCAGCAGATCGCCGAACAGGTAGGCCATCAAGTCGATGCGCACATCGTGCATGAAACTCAGCACCACCAGGCCCAGTGACAAGGTGCTGGGGGCCAGGATGCCGAGCAAAGTGTCCGAGGCCAATGGCTGGCGTTGCTGCAAGGTCACCAGCAGGATCGCCAGCAACAGGCAGCCGACGGTTACCGCCAAGGCCGGGCTTACGTCCAGCACGAAACCCATTGCCACGCCAAGCAGCGCGGCGTGGGACAGGGTGTCGCCGAAATACGCCATGCGCCGCCACACCACGAAAGAGCCAAGCGGGCCCGCAACGACTGCCAGGGAAAGGCCCGCAAGCAAGGCGTAAAGAAGAAAATCAGCCATGCTTGCAGTGCTCTCCGTGGACATGGTTGCCGGGCGCCACCACCGAGCCGTGCAGGTCGTGGCTGTGGTCGTGGTGGTGGTGGTAAACGGCCAGGCTAGGGGCGTTCTGGCCGAACAGTTCGACGAAGGCCGGGTCGTTGCTGACTTGCTCCGGGTGGCCCGAGCAGCACACGTGGCGGTTCAGGCACACCACCTGGTCGGTGGCGCTCATCACCAGGTGCAGGTCGTGCGACACCATCAATACGCCGCAGCCGTGGCGATCGCGCAGGCGGGTGATGAGGTTGTACAGCTCGGTCTGGCCAACCACGTCCACGCCTTGTACCGGCTCGTCGAGCACCAGCAGCTGGGGCTCGCGCAGCAGCGCGCGGGCCAGCAGCACGCGCTGCATTTCGCCACCGGAAATGGTCTGGATCGGGCTGTCAATGACCTGCTCGGCACCCACTTCCTGCAGCGCCGACAGGGCTGCCGCGCGGTCTACCCCGGGCACCAGGCGCAGGAAGCGCAGCACCGACAGCGGCAGCGTGGCATCGACCTGAATCTTCTGCGGCATGTAGCCAATGCGCAGCTTCGGCTTGCGCCACACCTTGCCGCGGTGCGGCTTGAGCAGACCGAGCACGGCACGTACCAAGGTAGTCTTGCCCGCGCCGTTGGGGCCGATCAGAGTGACGATCTGGCCCGGAGCTACCGACAGGTCGATGCTGTCGAGCACCGCCTCGCCGGCAAAGGTGACGCCGACCTGTTCCAGGCGGATCAGTGCGTCGCTCATGCCGCACTCCGGCAGTTGCCGCACAGCCCCACCACTTCCACGGTCTGGGTCTCTACCGTGAAGCCTACGCCCTTGGCGCTGGTGATGATGGCCTCGCTGATGCTGCTCTGTTCCAGTTCGATGGCCACATGGCATTCACGGCAGATCAGGAACTGCCCCTGATGCACATGCTCCGGGTGGCTGCAGCCGATGAAGGCGTTGAGCGAGGCGATGCGGTGGACCAGGCCGTTTTCCAGCAGGAAGTCGAGGGCGCGGTACACCGTAGGCGGGGCAGCGCGGCGGCCATCCTGCTCGCTGAGCACGGCGAGGATGTCGTAGGCACCCAGCGGCTTGTGGCTTTGCCAAACCAGCTCCAGCACACGGCGGCGCAGCGCGGTCAGGCGCAGGCCCTGCCGCGTGCACAAGGCGTCGGCTTCAGCCAGTGCGCTATGGACGCAATGGGAGTGATCGTGAGGGCGGTTGGCCAGCGGCGTGATGGACATGGGCAGCGACGGTTCTGGATGGAGACGTTATTATGTTACCTGTTTCTCACGACTCGAGTATTCACCGTGTCCCGATTTCTAGCCCTTTTTGTCGTATTCATCGCATGCTCGGCCCAAGCCGATGTGCGCGTGCTGACCAGTATCAAGCCGCTGCAGCAGATTGCCGCTGCCGTTCAGGAGGGTGTCGGCAGCCCTGATGTCTTGCTGCCGCCCGGTGCTTCACCGCACCACTACGCGCTGCGCCCATCCGACGTACGGCGGGTAGGTGATGCCGACTTGCTGTACTGGATCGGCCCGGACATGGAGAACTTCCTGTCACGCGTATTGGGTAGCCGGAGCAAGGCTACCGTGGCTGTGCAGTCGCTGCCGGGCATGAAGTTGCGCCACTTTGGCGAGGACAGTCATTCCCATGAGGAAGCGGACCACGACGATCATGACCACGACCATCGCCCTGGCAGCCTGGATGCGCACCTGTGGCTATCGTCGGTCAATGCGCGGGTAATCGCGGCAAAAATGGCGGCTGACCTGGCCCAGGTAGATCCTGCAAATGCTATCCGCTACCAGAGCAACCTGAACGCCTTCAATGAACGCCTGGATGCACTTGATGGGCGGATCAAGGCGCGGGTGGCCGGCATTGCCGACAAGCCGTACTTCGTGTTCCACGAGGCCTTCGATTACTTCGAGGCAGAATATGGCCTGAAGCACACCGGCGTGTTCAGCGTGGCGTCCGAGGTGCAGCCGGGGGCGCAGCATGTGGCCGCCATGCGCAAACGCTTGCAGGAAGTAGGCAAGACCTGCGTGTTCAGCGAGCCGCCACTGCGGCCGCGGTTGGCCGAAACCCTGACTGCCGGGTTACCGGTGCGTCTGGCCGAGCTGGATGCCTTGGGTGGCACCGATCCGGTGGATGGCAAAGGGTATGAACGCTTGCTGGAGAAGCTGGGCGGTGACCTGGCAGGCTGCCTGGAACAGTTGTAAGCCTGTACCGGCCCCTTCGCGGGTGAATCCGTGCCCACAGGTACTGCGCAGGCCTCAAGGCTGTCGCTATCCCTATGGGAGCGGGTTCACCCGCGAAGAAGCAGGCGCGGTCTACAGAGCGAACGGCAGGTGCAAAGCCACCTGCTGGCGCTGCGCCAGACGCACTTCGAACTCGCTCGGGTCATGGATCATTACATCCATTCCGGCAAAAGATTCCGCCGCAATCAGGCGCGACAGCCAGAAGCGCACGCAGCCTACACGCAACATTTCCGGCCACAGCTCGGCCTCGGCGGCAGTGAACGGCCGCAGCGCCGCATAGGCTGCCAGCAGCGCCTGGGCGCGCGGCATATCGATTGCGCCATGCTCATCCAGGCACCAGTCGTTCACGGTGATGGCGATGTCATACAGCATGGGCCCGGAGCAAGCGTTGTAGAAGTCGATCACGCCGGTCAGGTGGGTGCCTTCGAACATCACGTTGTCGCGGAACAGGTCGGCATGCAGGTTGGCCCTTGGCAGTGCCAGGATCTGTGCCTTGTGCGCGCCGATTTCGTCCAGCGCTGGCTGCAGTAGCGCGGCTTGTTCGGCAGTCAGGCGTGGCAGCAACTCGGCACCCGAGGCCAGCATCCAGTCCAGGCCGCGGTCGGTGCGGCGCTCGATGATGTGTTCGCGGGTGGCCAGGTGGATGTGCGCCAGCAGCTCGCCGACCTGGGCGCAGTGCTGGGCGTTGGGGGCCTTGATGTGCTTGCCCGACAGGCGTGGTTGCAGCAATGCAGGCTTGCCGCACAGCTCGCGCAGGCCGTTGCCGTCGCGGTCACGAATGGCATACGGCACCGGCATGTCGGCCGCGTGCAGGGTGTCGAGCAGTTCGATGAAGAACGGCATGTCCTCGCTCGGCCCACGCTCGATCAACGTCAGGACGAACTCCCCCTGTTCGAGGCTGACGAAGAAATTGCTGTTCTCGGTACCGGCGGCAATGCCCTGGAAGTCGAGCAGACGGCCCAGCTCGTACGGCGCCAGAAAGGTTTCCAGCTCAGGCCGGGTCACGGGGGTGAAGACTGACATGATGAAAAATTGCCCATACGGGCACTTCCGCCGGGAAGTGCCGGGTTGATGTGAACGGTGCGCGCGTCAGATTACCACTCGAAGATCTTCCAGGACGGTATCAGCATGTCCGGCTGGTCGGATCGAATGAAATTGGCATCGGTGCCATCGGCGCGTACCAGGAAATAAGGCTTGCCGTTTTTCGGTGTGATCTTGATCGCATACAGGAAACCGTTCTGCCGGTATTCCTGGATGGTTTTGTCGCCTTCCGTGCGAATGGTCACCTCGGGATCGGCCGAGGGGGCGTCGTCCGCCGCCAGGGTGACGACAGGCGTGGTTGCCAACAGGCCGAGCAGTAACAGGCGATTGAGTGTACGCATGATAACCTAGTCCCTTTGTCGTCAATGATTCTGGCTATTCTAGCGCCGGACCCGTCGAAAAGGTTGATTCTGCTCATGAGCCAAGCGCCCCTCGTCCTGGTGGACGGTTCCTCCTACCTGTACCGCGCCTTCCACGCCCTGCCGCCGCTGACCACGTCCAAGGGCATGCCGACCGGTGCGGTGAAAGGTGTGCTGAACATGCTCAAGAGCCTGCGCAAGCAATACCCCGACAGCCTGTTCGCGGTGGTATTCGACGCCAAGGGCGGTACCTTCCGTGATGCCATGTTCGCCGAATACAAGGCCAACCGTCCCAGCATGCCCGACGACCTGCGGGTACAGGTCGAGCCGCTGCATGCCAGTGTCAAGGCACTGGGCTACCCGCTGCTGTGCGTCGAAGGGGTCGAGGCCGATGACGTGATCGGTACCCTGGCGCGCAGCAGCGCCGCCCTGGGCCGCCCGGTGATCATCTCGACCGGTGACAAGGACATGGCGCAACTGGTGGACGGCCACATTACCTTGGTCAACACCATGACGGGTAGCGTGCTGGACGTGGCTGGCGTGCACGAGAAATTTGGCGTCGGGCCTGAACATATCATCGACTTCCTGGCCTTGATGGGTGACAAGGTCGATAACATTCCCGGTGTGCCGGGTGTGGGCGAAAAAACCGCTGTGGGGCTGCTGACGGGTATCGGTGGCGGCCTCAGCGACCTGTACGCCAACCTGGACAAGGTCCCGACATTAACCATTCGCGGCGCCAAGACCCTGCCGGCCAAGCTGGAAGAGCACCGTGACTCGGCGTTCCTTTCCTATGAACTGGCCACCATCAAGTGTGACGTGCCGCTTGATGTCGAGGTCGAGGCGCTGGTGTGCGGTGAGCCCGACCGCGATGCGTTGCTTGCGCTGTACACCGAAATGGAATTCAAGAGCTGGGTCGCCGAGGTGCAGCGCGATGCAGCCAGGGCCGGTGATGACATTGCGCCGGCTGCAGAGCCGGCGGCCAAGGTCGAGCCAAAATACGAAACCATCCTCGACCAGGCGCGTTTCGACGTTTGGCTGGAAAAGCTGCGCCAGGCGCCGCTGTTCGCCTTCGATACCGAGACCACCGGTCTGGATGCTCAGCAGGCACAATTGGTTGGCCTGTCGTTCGCGGTCGAACCGCATGAGGCCGCCTATGTGCCGCTGGCCCACGATTATGAAGGCGCGCCGGCGCAGCTGGACCGCGACGCTGTGCTGCTGGCGTTGAAGCCGCTGCTGGAAGACCCGGGCAAGGCCAAGGTCGGGCAGAACGCCAAGTACGATATCAATATCCTCGCCAACAATTCGCCAGCGATCGAGATGCGCGGCGTGGCCTACGACACCATGCTCGAGTCGTATGTGCTCAACTCCACCGCGACGCGTCACGACATGGACAGCCTGGCGCAGAAGTACCTCGACCACAGCACCATCGCCTTCGAGGACATCGCCGGCAAGGGTGCCAAGCAACTGACCTTCAACCAGATCAACCTGGACAAAGCCGGCCCGTACGCCGCTGAAGACGCCGACATCACTCTGCGCCTGCATCATGCGCTGCAGGCCCGCCTGGCGCAGACGCCGAGCTTGCAGCCGGTGCTGATGGACATCGAGATGCCGCTGGTGCCCGTGCTGGCCAAGATCGAACGCCAAGGCGCACTGGTCGATGCTGCACTGCTGCAGGTGCAAAGCGGTGAGCTGGGCGTGAAGATGGCCGAGCTGGAGCAGCGTGCTTACCAGCTGGCGGGTGAGGAGTTCAACCTCGGCTCGCCCAAACAGCTTGGCGCAATCCTGTATGACAAGCTGGGCATGCCAGTAATGAGCAAGACCGCCAAGGGCCAGCCCTCCACTGCCGAAGCGGTACTCGACGAATTGGCCGAGCAGGGCTACCCGCTGCCTGAGGTGCTGATGCAGTACCGCAGTTTGAGCAAGCTGAAAAGCACCTACACCGATAAATTGCCGGGGCAGATCAACCCGCGCACCGGGCGTATCCACACCTCCTACCAGCAGGCGGTGGCGGCTACCGGCCGGCTGTCGTCGAGCGACCCGAACCTGCAGAACATCCCGATCCGCACCGCTGAAGGCCGGCGTATCCGGCAGGCGTTTGTTGCCAGCCCTGGCTACAAGCTGCTGGCGGCGGACTACTCGCAGATCGAACTGCGCATCATGGCCCACCTGGCCAAGGACGAAGGCTTGCTGCACGCCTTCCGCAACGACCTTGACGTGCACCGTGCCACGGCTGCCGAAGTGTTCGGGGTGGCGCTGGAAGACGTCACTACCGACCAGCGTCGTAAAGCCAAGGCCATCAACTTCGGCCTGATCTATGGCATGAGCGCGTTTGGCCTGGCGAAGCAGATCGGCGTCGACCGCAAGCAGTCGCAGGACTACATCGACCGTTACTTCGCCCGCTACCCAGGCGTGTTGGCCTACATGGAGCGCACCCGCGCCCAGGCGGCCGAGCAAGGCTTTGTCGAAACCCTGTTCGGTCGCCGCCTGTACCTGCCAGACATCAACGCCAAGAACCCGGCCCTGCGTAAAGGTGCCGAGCGCACGGCCATCAACGCGCCGATGCAGGGTACTGCGGCGGACATCATCAAGCGCGCCATGGTCAATGTGGATAACTGGCTGAGCGAGAGCGGGCTGGACGCCCGGGTGATCCTGCAGGTACACGACGAACTGGTGCTAGAGGTGCGTGAGGACCTGGTTCAGCAGGTGAAAGATGAAATTCGCCAGCACATGAGCCAGGCGGCGCAGCTGGATGTGCCGCTGCTGGTTGAGGCAGGAATTGGCGCAAATTGGGACGAAGCTCACTGATTGAGCCGGGAAAGCTGTGTAGGATCTGCGATGTAGGGACGCGGATCCTGGCACCGCTAGTGCCGTTGGTGCTGATGGTTCATCAAACTATCGCAAATAGTTTTCAGGGCTCCGGAACTAAACCGGTGAAGCGGAACTCAGAGTAACTGAATGGCTGGTGAAGCCTTTCGATGCTCCTATGTTGTGTTAAGTGTTGGCAGATATCTGGACCCCGCCCTAGCGGTCCGGACTTGGACCCCGAACTTCCCCCTCCCCATACGAAGTCCGGGGTTTTTTTTGCCCGAAATTTGGTCAGGCCGTGCTGACCTCATCGCCGACAAGCCAGCCCCCGCCCAGGTATCACCGCCCTTGAGGCCTGTGCTGTACCTGGGGGAGCCGGCTGCCGGCGATAGGGCCCTCAAACAGCTGGCTTGTCTTCCAGCTCCATCCAGCCTGCCAGCACCCGGTAGGCCTCCTCAACGCCCAAACGCTTGGGCGCCGAGAACAGCTGGATGGTCACGCCATCGCCCCAGCCCTTTCTGATTTCCGACTGCACCTTCAGCAGGGTGTTCTTGCCGGCGCCGTGGGTCAGCTTGTCTGCCTTGGTCAACAGGATGTGCATCGGCATGCCGCTGGCCTTGGCCCAGTCGAGCATCATCTTGTCGAAGTCGGTCATTGGATGGCGCACGTCCATCATCAGGATGATGCCGCGCAGGCACTCACGGCTGCCCAGGTAGGCTTCCAGGTGTTTCTGCCAGTGCTGCTTCAGTGGAATCGGTACTTTTGCATAACCGTAGCCGGGCAGGTCGACCAAACGCCGTTCATCGTCCAGACTGAAGAAATTCAACAGCTGGGTGCGCCCTGGGGTTTTCGAGGTTCGCGCTAGGCTGGCATGAGTCAGGGTGTTGAGGGCGCTGGATTTGCCGGCGTTAGAACGGCCGGCAAAAGCCACCTCGTAACCCTGGTCGTCCGGGCATTGTTCGACCTTGGCTGCGCTGAGGGCGAATTTGGCTTTCTGGCAGAGGCCGAGGATGGGGTTCTTGACTTGCATGGGATTTCCGATGTGGGTGTTGCCAAAGCCTAGGCCGGCAAGCGGTGTCGTTTCCGTTTGGCTGACAGAAGTATATAATGCCCCAGTTTTTGTGTGCCCATTCTCCCAGCGAAGGAGAGCGGGCATGGGGTGCCGAACTATAGCTTGCGCATCAGAACGCAGCGCGTCCCCCAACCCTGTCAGGTCGTTTCGCCTGGCGAAAAGGCTGCTAGCTGTCGGTATGTTCCTGCCGTATTTCAGCGCACAGGCTACACAGGATCCCGAGGTGTTGTACAACCGCACGTGTGCGGCCTGTCACACCGGGCAGTTGCCACAGGCACCCAGGCAGGGTGACCGGGCAGCTTGGGAGCCAAGGCTGGCGCAGGGCATGGATGTACTGGTGAAGCATGTAACCCAGGGTTTCAAGGCTATGCCGCCGCGTGGATTGTGCATGGACTGCAGTGCCGAGGACTACCGTTTGGTCATCCTTTGGATGAGCGGCAGTCCCGATACATAACATTTCACCCTTAGCCGTGTTGGATTAGCTGATGAACAAACTAGTCGTGAGTCTGCTGTTGACCCTGGGTGTCGCAGGTGCGGCCACTGCTGCGCAACCTGTCAAAGGCGATGCCGCCGCCGGTCAGGCCAAGACGGCCGTCTGTGGCGCCTGCCACAACCCCGACGGCAACAGCCTGGCACCGAACTTTCCGAAACTGGCCGGCCAGGGCCAGCGTTACCTGGAAAAACAACTGCACGACATCAAGTCGGGCAAACGTACCGTGCTGGAGATGACCGGCATGCTGACCGCGTTCAGCGACCAGGACCTGGCTGACATCGCGGCCTACTTCGCCAGCCAGAAAGGCAGCGTGGGCGCCGCCGATCCCAAACTGGTTGAGCGTGGCCGCGCGCTGTTCAACGGCGGCGACCTGGAGAAAGGCATGCCTGCCTGCACCGGCTGCCACTCGCCCAATGGCGCGGGTATCGCGCTGGCCGGCTTCCCGCACTTGGGTGGGCAGCATTCGCAGTATGTGACCAAGCAGCTGACCGACTTCCGTGAAGGCAATCGGACCAACGATGGCGACGCCATGACCATGCGCACCATCGCCGGTAAGCTGAGCAACCACGACATCGAAGCGTTGGCCAGTTACATCCAGGGCCTGCATTAACTTTCAGTTAATGTTGTAGGCCAATGATGAAAGGGCGGCCGGGCCGCTCTTTTTTCAGTCCGCAGCCGTTACACTACAGAACTCACGCCGTTGCCGGCCTGTCTCAATACGGGTCGCGTAGAGGCGACTTTCGACTGCTCAGGAGTAAAGCATGCGTAAACTGATTCTCAGCGCCGCGCTGGTCGCCGCCAGCGTGTTCGGTATGACTGCCGTGCAGGCCGCCGAGCCTGTTGCAGGCAAGGAATACATCGAGCTGAGCAACCCTGTTCCGGTTTCCGTGCCTGGCAAGATCGAAGTGGTCGAGCTGTTCTGGTACGGCTGCCCACATTGCTACCACTTCGAGCCGACCATCAACCCATGGGTTGATAAACTGCCCCAAGATGTCAACTTCAAGCGCGTACCGGCGATGTTTGGCGGCCCATGGGACGCCCATGGCCAGATGTTCCTGACCCTCGAAGCCATGGGTGTCGAGCACAAGGTGCACGCTGCGGTGTTCGATGCCATCCAGAACCAGCACAAACGCCTGACCGACCCGCAGGACATGGCCGACTTCCTCGCTACCCAGGGTGTGGACAAGGACAAGTTCCTCGCCACCTTCAACTCGTTCGCCATCAAGGGCCAGGTCAACCAGGCCAAGGAACTGGCGAAGAAGTACGAAATTACTGGGGTACCGAGCATGGTGGTCAATGGCAAGTACCGCTTCGACCTGGGTACCGCTGGCGGGCCGGAAGGCGTGCTGAACGTCGCCGACCAGCTGATCGACAAGGAGCGCGCCGCCAAGTAGGCGGCGTAACCCATGCCCCGCTTCAGAACCACGCGAGGCATTGGCCTGCACCAGCCGCAGGTCAACGAGCATCACCTGCAGGCCTCTGGCCTGCCCCAGGATGGTCGCCTGCGGCTGCTCAGCTTCAACATCCAGGTCGGCATCAGTACCGAGCGTTACCGGCACTACCTGACCCGCAGTTGGCAGCACTTGCTCCCGCACAATGGGCGTGCCGGCAACTTGCAGAAAATCGGTGATCTGCTCGGCGACTTCGACCTGGTGGCGCTCCAGGAAGCCGATGGGGGCAGCCTGCGCTCCGGTTATGTCAACCAGGTCGAGCACCTGGCTCATCTGGGGGCCTTCCCCTACTGGTACCAGCAACTCAACCGCAATCTCGGGCGTTTTGCCCAGCACAGCAATGGCGTGCTCAGCCGCTTGAAGCCCCAGTTGCTCGAAGACCATCCGCTACCAGGGCCGGCCGGGCGCGGGGCGATATTGGTGCGTTTTGGCGAGGGCGAAGATGCACTGATCGTGGTGATGATGCATCTTGCACTCGGCGCCAAGACCCGCGCCTTGCAGCTGGGCTACATTCGCGAGCTGATTGGCGGTTATCGCCACCAGGTGCTGATGGGCGATATGAACACCCATGCAACAGACTTGCTGGAGCACTCGCCGCTGCGTGATCTGGGTCTGATCGCGCCGCAAGTCGAGGCCACCTTCCCCAGCTGGCGGCCTCAGCGTTGCCTGGATCATATTCTGCTCAGCCCAAGCCTCACGCTGGAGCGTGTCGAGGTGTTGGCCCGACCAATATCCGACCACCTTCCCGTTGCTGTCGAGATTCGATTGCCTGATGCATTGACTGTGGATACGCTGCCGGTTTTGAGCTAATTGCCATCACCGTTTGCGGAACCGGGCATGACTGAAGACGCTGAGCGCTGGAAAGAAAAATACCTTAAGAGCATCGAGCAGCAGGAAAAGCTCGAACGGCGTTGGAACGCCCGCCTCGACCTGCTGCGGCGCGGTCTGGTGCGCAGTACCCTGGCGGCCGAAGGTAGCGACAAGGTGGTGGACCAGTGCATGAAGGAAATGCGCGAGGTTATCCGCAGCGACAACATGGACGCTGGCCTTGCCGGGTTGATTCCACGTCTTGAAAAAGCGGTGCTGGACTCGGAACAGCGCCGGGAAACGCGCATGAACCAGGTTGGTGATGCGCTGACCGCGCTGGTTGGCCAGTTGCAGAGCCTACCGCTGCCCAACGATATCTCGCGGCCGTTGAAAAAACTGGCGAAGAAGCTCGACGGCGGCGTCGCCCAGTCCCGTGACCTGCCGCCATTGCTGGGGGAGTTGAGCGGTTTGCAGGGCCGCGCGCTATCGGCCCTGGGTAAGCCGGGCGAAGAAATCCGTCCCGGCTTTCTGCAGCGTTTGTTCGGTAACCGTGAGGATGATGCCCAAGGTGAGCCAGAGCCGGCCCCCGTGCCAGTGCCTGGTGCCGAGACGCCGCCCCCGGCAGCATCGAGCCCTGTCGAGGCCCTGCCGGCTGACGACGTCGATGCTCTGCAACCCCTGCCAACTGCGCCCCCTGCAGCCGAGCTGGCCATGGCGCCCGGGCCGGAGCTGGAGTCAGCAGGCCCGGCACTGATCGAAACCATCGAGCCCCCGCTCGCTTTATCGGTACCGCCACAACCGGACGCAGAACCAGCAGCGCAGGCCGCCGCTAGCGACCCATTGGCTGAGCAAGAGCTGGTGCAGACGCCTGAGGAAGTCCTTGGCGAAGATGAGCCCTATGCCCTGCCCTACGCGGTAGAGCCGCCCTACAGCCAGGTGGCCGCTCACATCGAGCAGACCCTGATCGGCCTGCTCGACGACCTCAGCCTGCCTGAGCGACACAAGGCCCAGGCCCTGGAAATGCGCGAACGGGTTGCCCGCGGGCTGAACTGGTATGAGCTGATCCCGGTGCTGGATGACTTGGCGGTGCTGATGCTGGCGATCACCGACAGTGGCCAGCACGAATTTGAAGCTTACCTGCAGCAACTCAACGAACGCCTGGAAGGTTTCCAGAGCCACCTGCATGAGGCCAGCGCCGGCCACGCCGACAACAGTAGTGCTGCCCGCGAGCTGGATACCCAGTTGCGCGAACACGTCGACGGGCTGCAAAGCAGTGTGCTAGGTGCCGCCGACGTGGACAGCCTGAAGCACATCCTGGAAAACCGTCTGGAAGGCCTGCTGGTGACCATGGATGAGCACAAGCTTGAGCGCGACCGCCGCGAGCAGGACCTGGCAGGCCGCCTGCAAGGGCTCTCGGAGCGGGTGGCGAACATGGAACACGAGGCGCTTGGCTACCGCGAGCACCTGGAGGAGCAGCGGCAGAAGGCCCTGCTCGATCCGCTCACTGGCCTGCCCAACCGTGCGGCCTGGAGCGAGCGGGTTGAGCGTGAAATGGTTGAGTGGCAGGAGAATGGCGGTCACCTGGCGATGGCGATCCTCGATCTGGACCACTTCAAGCGTATCAACGACAGCTACGGGCATCTGGCTGGTGACAAAGTGTTGAAGATCGTCGCCGATCAGTTGCGCAAACGCTTGGGTGCTCGTGACTTCATCGCCCGATTTGGCGGTGAGGAATTCGTCCTGCTCTTGCCGCAGACACCACCCGCTGCAGCTGCCCAGATGGCGGAAGTGCTGCGGGCCACGGTCGAAGCCTGCCCGTTTCACTTCAAGGGTGAAAGGGTGGTAATCACCACTTCGATCGGGCTGGCTGCATTCCACTCCGGGGAGCGCGCCGACCAAGTGCTCAAACGTGCCGATACAGCGTTGTACCGGGCCAAGGACCAGGGCCGCAATCGCGTGCAACAGAACTAGCCGGCCAGCGCAGAGCCACGGCAGGCGCGGCCGTGGCGAGCACGTTATACTGTAGCGCTCATACGCCGAGGCCACTGACGTGCTTTCCACGCTTAAAAAAACCCTGATTTATTCCTTGCTGTTGGCTGTCGCCGGCTGCTCGACCGGCCTGCGCATCGACCGCAGTCACCCTTCGGCCAATCAGGACAACCGCATCCAGTTCGTTGTGCTGCATTACACCAATGCTTCGCTGGAGCGTTCACTGGCGCTGCTCACTCATGGCGAGGTCAGCAGCCATTACCTGATCGGCGATGGTCCGGCGACGGTGTACCAACTGGTGGACGAAAGCCGGCGCGCCTGGCATGCCGGTGATAGCCAATGGCAAGGGCGCACGTGGTTGAATTCCTCGTCCATCGGCATCGAAATCGTCAATCCGGGTTTCACCGACACCCCGAACGGTCGGGTTTGGCACCCTTACAGCGAGGCGCAGGTCGAGGCGTTGATCGCACTGCTCAAGGACATCGTCAAACGCAACAACATCGAGCCGCGTCATATTATCGGTCACAGCGACATTGCCCCGCTGCGCAAGCTTGACCCAGGCCCGTTGTTCCCATGGAAGCGCTTGGCCGATGCTGGCCTGGGGATCTGGCCGGATGCCAATGCCGTGGCCCGTCAACAGGCCTATTTCAGCGTCAACCCGCCCAGCATTGGCTGGTACCAGCAGGAGCTGGCACGCTTTGGCTACCAGATCGAGCAGACCGGCGTGCTGGATGTGGCCACCCGCCATGTGATCGCCGCGTTCCAGATGCGCTTCCGCCCGCAGCGCTTCGATGGCATGCCGGATGCGCAGACGGCGGCGATGCTGCAGGTGCTTAACCGCATGCGTTGATTCGCAGCCCAGGGCTGCTCACACCACAAACGAGCGAAGCGCCAAACGGTGAGGGTGATTATTGATTCAGTTGCTATACCTTAGTAATCAACTGGATGCCCTTGATGTCAGCACTCATCACCCTGCTGCGCCAAATTTTCTACCGTCCCTGGATGCTGGCCACTTTGGCGGCGTTGGCCAGCGCCGCGCTGTTGCTCTCCGCCAGCATCGGCATTGCCCTGCAACAGATGAAGCAAAGTGAGAGTGAGCAGATGAATGCCCAGGGCGAGCGGTTTCTCGACCGCCTTGAGCAGGTGTTCGGCCAGTTGCGCGAGGGTGTCGACCTGTTGCAGGCACAGCCGTTGCGCGGCTGTAGCCCGGCGATGCTGGCTGCCTTGCAACAGGTAGGCCTGAGTTCGCGGTTCATCTACGAAGCAACCTATGTGGATGGTGACATTGCTTGCTCCAACCGCGGTAACGAGCGCGCATTCGTGCCACTGCGGCCGCCGGACATCCAGGGCCCGACCTACAGCTACTGGCTCAACACTACCACCGAGCCGAACGAGAACCTGGCTGCTTTGATGCTGGGCCGGGGCAAATTCCTGGTATCCACATCGCGCGGGCACCTGACTGATGTTGTCGACCTGCCCCCGGGCGGCAGCCTGGTGGTAGTGCTGGATAACGGCGCCCGGGCTATCCCGGTGCTGGGCCCGCCCCAGGTATGGCCACCGCCGTCAGCCTGGTCAACCAGCCACAAGTCGCTGCTCGAACTCAGTGACCGGTTGATCTACCGTATGCCAACCAAGTCGCCGGATTATCAACTGGTGCTGATTGCCCCGCGGGCCAGCCTACCGCTGCGGATGAATGGCATGCTTTGGCTACTGTTCCCTGGTAGCGTGCTTGCGGCCTGCTGCATCGGGTGGCTGGTGTTGCAGTTGATCCTGCAGCGGCGATCGATGAGCTCGGAACTGCAGCATGCCTTGCGCCGTGGCGAACTGCAGGTGCTTTATCAGCCAATCATCGAACTCGACAGCCGGCGCTGCGTGGGGGCTGAGGCCCTGGTGCGCTGGCGCCGCCCCGACGGCTCGCTGACCAGCCCCGACCTGTTCATTCCGCTGGCCGAGAACACCGGGCAGATTCGCCAGATCACCGACTTTGTCCTGCAACGCGTACTTGAACAACTGGGTCAGCTACTGCGCTCGCACCCCAAACTGTACATATCGGTGAACCTGGCGGCCTGCGATGTGATGGTGCCGCGTATTGGCCGGGTAGCAGCGCGCCTGTTGGCCTTGCATCGGGTGGCGGCCAGCCAGATTGCCTTCGAAGTGACAGAGCGCGGCCTGATCGACGTGGTGGTGGCTCGTGACAACCTGCAAGCATTGCGTGCCGTGGGGCACCAGGTGCTGATCGATGATTTCGGAACCGGTTACTGCAGCCTGGCCTACCTGCAGACCTTGCCGGTGGACTGTCTGAAGATCGACAAGGCGTTCATCGATGCCCTCGGCCATGATGCAGCCAGTAGCGGAGTTGCCCCGCATATCATCCGCATGGCCCATGACCTCCACCTGCGGGTGATTGCCGAAGGAATCGAGTGTGAGGACCAGGCGGTACTGCTGAATAGCGAAGGCGTCAATTACGGGCAGGGCTGGCTGTTTGCCCGGCCATTGAACGCCCGGCAGTTTGCCGAGCTTGTCAGCCGTGGCCATCTGCCGCGACGGGTAGAACACTGAATAATCAGCACCGGCCCCTCGCGGACTTGTCGGCGATGAGGCCGGAGCAGGCGATACTCATACCGGCAGGGCCATATAGAACTGGGTACCCTGCCCGGGCCGGGAGAACACGCCCATGCGCCCACCATGCAGTTGCACGATTTCCTTGCACAGCGCCAACCCCAGCCCTGCCCCACCTTTCTTGCGGCCTACCTGCACGAAGGGCTCGAAAATACGCCCTTGCTGACCATAGGCAATACCCTCGCCATTATCCTCGACGCTGATGATTACCCGCTCCGCATGCCGCCGGGCATGCAGGCGGATGCGCCCGCCGCTGGCGGTGTGGCGGATGGCGTTGTGCAACAGGTTGTCCAGCACCCGGTCGAGTTGGGCCAGATCGGCCTGGATGCGCGGCAGTGGTGGTTCCAGTTCCTTGATCAACTCGATCTGCTTATGTGCGGCCTGCTCGGCAAAACGCAGTTGCGCGCGCGCTATCAGCTCGTCGATGGCGCAGGGTGCCAGCTCGAGTTTTTGCAACCCGCTCTGGTAGCGCGAGAAGTTGAGCAGGTCGTTGATCAGCTGGGTCAGCCGCTGCATTTCCTCGCCGATGGTTTCCAGCAGGTCGTTCTCGCGCGCCTCGGGCGGGAACTTGATCCGCTCACGCAGCAGGCCGAAGGCCATGTGCATGCCGGTTACCGGTGTGCGCAATTCATGAGAGGCGCGCAGTACGAATTCGCTGCGAACGCGCTCGAAGGCACGCTGCTCTGTCACATCGTGCAGCACCATCACCGCACCAAGGATAGGCCCCTGCGGGTGGCTAACCGGGGTCAGGCTGTAGGTAAGCAGGCGGCTTTCCTCATCCACCTCCATGTTCAGGTCGTCTGGCGGGCGGTCGAGGCTGCCGCCGCGCAGCACCTGGCGCAGTTGCTGTTCCAGCTCCGGTCGCTGCAAGGCTTCGGCCAGGCTGCTGCCTACGCGGCTGTCGTTCCAGCCCAGTTGGCGCTGGGCCACCGGGTTGAGGTGTTCCAGACGGCCTTGACGGTCGATGATCAGCAGGCCGTCGTCGATGCTGTCGAGCACCGCCTGCAAACGCTGCTGACCGGCCAGTAGTTCGTCGATGTTGGTTGCCTGGTGCTTGCGCAAGGCATCAGCCATTAGGCCGAAGCGGCGGGTCAGCAGGTTAAGCTCGGTGGCCTGGGTGACTGGCAGGGTAACGTCGAAATTGCCTTTGCCGAGTTGGTCGGCAGCCTTGGCCAAGGCCTCGATTGGCTGGCCGAAACGCCGGGCGATGTTGTGTGCGGTGACAAAGCCCAATACCAGCACCACCAGGCCCATCAGGCCAAGGACGCCGCTGACCAGCAGGGCCTGATCGCGGGAGCGTTCCTCGCTACGGGTGATGAGTTCCAATGCCTGTTTATGGGAGTCGATCAGGTCAGTGCGCACCTGGTTGAACGCGGCCCCCAGCGGCTGGTCGACACCCATGCTGCGGGCCGGCGCGGGGCTGTCGCGGTAGGCCTGGAGGAACGTCTGGTAGTTGCTGCTGGCTTTGCTGAAACCGGTGCGTTCGCCGCCTTGCTCCAACCCTTGGTTGAGCAGGTTCTGGAAGTTGTCCTGCAGCAACCGCAGGCTTTCCGGAGCGGTGTCTTCATCGAGGATAAGGGTCAGCTGTTCGCCCAGGTTCTGTCGCAGCTTCAGCCCTACCTCCAGGGCATGGGTGGTGTCTTGCACCAGTCGCTGTTGCACGGTGGCCATCTGCAGCACGCTGACCAGGCCCAGCAGCAGCCCGAGCAACGCCACCGTGACCAGGGCCGAGATGCTGAGGAAAAGCCGCGTGCGCAGCTTCATGGGTGGCCACTTCACAGGTTGTACTGCTTGCGTTTGCGGTACAGGGTCGACGCGTCGATGCCCAAGGTCTTGGCCGCTTGGTCGAGCGTATCGCTGGCGGCCAGTACGGCTCCGATGTGGGCGCGCTCCAGTTCATCCAGGCTAAGCGCGGCACCCACGCGCGGGGCATTGCCAGTGGGTTGTTCGCCCATGCCCAGGTGGGTGATCTCCACCCGTTCCTGTGGGCAGATGATGCTTGCCCGTTCTATCACGTTGCGGAGCTCGCGAATGTTGCCGGGCCAGCGGTAATTGAGCAGGGCTGTGCGAGCCTCATCACTGAAGCCTCGGGCGGGACGGGAGTACTCCTTGACGAAGCGGGCAAGGAAGCGGTCTGCCAGGGTCAGGATATCTTCACTGCGCTCACGCAGCGGCGGCAGATGCAGGGTGATGACGTTCAGGCGATACAGCAGGTCTTCACGGAAGCGGCTTTCGCGCACCATTTCTTCAAGGTTCAGGTTGGTGGCAGCCAGGATTCGCACGTCGGCACGGCGGGTAACCGGGTCGCCGACGCGCTCGTATTCCTTGTCCTGGATGAATCGCAGCAGCTTGGGTTGCAAGGTCAGCGGGAAATCGCCGATCTCGTCGAGGAACAGTGTGCCGCCATCAGCCTGGCTGACCCGCCCCAGGGTGCTCTCGCTGGCACCGGTGAAGGCGCCGCGGGTATGGCCGAACAGTTCGCTTTCCATCAGTTCGGCGTTCAGCGATGGGCAGTTGATGGTCACGCAGGCTTTGCGCGCACGCTTGCTCCAGCCATGGATGGCGCGGGCCAACTCGCCTTTACCGGTGCCGGACTCGCCAAGAATCAGAATGTTGGCGTCTGTGGTGGCAACCTGGCGGGCGGTTTCCAGCACCGCCATCATCGCCGGGCTGTGCGAGTCGAGCCCATCCTTGGGTTTGCGCACTTCACCTTCCAGCGCCTCAAGGCGTGCAGAGAGCTGGCGCACTTCCAATTGCTTGGCGGTGGCCAGGCGTAACTGGTCGGGGCTGCACGGCTTGACCAGGTAATCGGCGGCACCGGCCTGGATGGCGTCTACTGCGGTGTCGATCGCCGAGTGCGCGGTGACGATCACCACTCGCATCCACGGGGCCTGGATACGCATCTGCGCCAGTACATCCAGCCCGTTGTCTTCACCCAGGCGCAAATCGAGAAAGCACAGGTCGAATACCTGGCGCTGCAACAGGGTTTCGGCCTGGGCAGCGCTGTTGGCCGTGGCCACGCTGTAGCCCTCGTCCTCCAGGCAATAGCGGAAGGTGCGCAGGATCGCGGACTCGTCATCCACCAGCAGAATGCGGCCTTGGTTGTCCTGGGCTGATTCCATTTCCTGCGCTCCTTTGAGATAGATCTGTATTTAGTGTGGGAAAAATCGGGCAAGTTGCATGGTCAATTCTGAAGGATTCTGTCCTTTGCATGCTAGCCAATGGCCAAATGATGCCTGCAACCCGCGTTTTTCCAATGATTTGCTTAGAGGTACGCGGTGGCACATTGGTTGCGAGGATTTTCACCTTTTGCCCAAAAGGAGCCACTGCCATGCCCTTTCCCCTGCCTAGAGCCGTGTTGGCAGCCACCCTGCTGACAGTATTTACCCCGGCATTCGCCGAGCCGGTGCAGGACGCCCGTCTGGAAGGCGCGCTGCACACTGCCTTGTCACTGAACCGCATGCTCAACCCGTTCCGCATCAAGGTCGAGGTGGATGGCAAGCAAGCGCGGCTTTCCGGTGAGGTAGAGAACAACGTCGAGCGGCAGTTGGCCGAGGATGTGGCGCGGGCTACCCACGGCATCGAACAGGTGGATAACCAATTGCAGGTCAATCCCGAACTGGTGGAGCGCCCGCTGGAACTGCGTGCCTACGCCCAGAGGCTGGAGGACGCCACCCTGGCGGCGGTCATCCGGGCACGGCTGTTGTGGAGTCGCACCACCGAGAAGGCACCCATAGACGTGCAGAGCAACCAAGGCGTGGTGACGCTGCGTGGCCGGGTCGATAGTGCTGAGGCCAAGGAGCTGGCGGGCGTGGTGGCGCGTACCACCGACGGGGTGTATCTGGTCAACAACCTGGTCAGCCTGGATACCGCCGCCATGGCCAAGGCGCGGCAATCCCCCGTCGGGGCGCCCGAGGGGCCGCAGCCAAGCGACAGCTGGATCATCGACAAGGTCCAGAACAGTTACCGCTTCAGCCGCAACCTGGATGGCCTGAACCTGAAAGTGGCCAGCGTGGACGGCATGGTGCGGTTATCGGGAGAGGTAGTCAGCGCCGAGCAGAAAACCATCGCGGTAGATATCGCCCGCGAAATCATCGGCGTGCGTGGGGTGGATGCCGACCTGCTGAAGGTGGCGACCAAGGTCGAAGGCTGATCGTGCAATTCGCACGACCCCATGGGCGGCATCGTGCAGTATACGTCCTAGGCGGTTTTGGTAGGTGTAAGTAAGTCATTGTTTTTAAAGGATTTTATTTAATTTCAAAGACTGGCATGCAGGCTGCAATTACCTGTTCAGGTTTGAACAAAAATTACAGCAGGAGGAGCCGGCATGAACCGCCAATCCGTCAACCGCTCGCAGATCGCCGCACTGCCTCTTCGCCAGATGCTGTCACTCGGCATGGCGCTGCTGCTGACTTTGGCCGCTGGCCTGTTCTATTACAGCTGGCAGACCGCGCGCCTGGCCGAGCAAGTGGCAGCGCAGACTGCCTTGTTGACGCAGATTCAGGCAACCCGTGCCAATACTCTGGTCAAGGCCGCAGAGCCAGTATCTGGCGGCCGGGCCACTGCTTCGCCGGCCACTGTGGAAAATGTCGTACCCCAGGACCGTTGGGTGTTCTGATCCACTGGCCGAACCGATTCCGCAAAGAAAGGAGAATCACCATGCTGAGCTGGGCTATCACTTTCCTCATCATCGCCATTGTCGCCGCTGTACTGGGCTTTGGTGGTATCGCCGGCGCCGCGACGGGTATCGCGAAGATTCTGTTCATTGTCTTCCTGGTGCTGTTCGTAGCTTCTTTCTTCTTTGGACGTGGACGAGGTTGAAAATGAGCAGGAAGCTCCGTTCAGCCCTGGCTGCCGCCCTGTTACTGGGTAGCAGCGCGGCGGCGATGGCGGCCAATGACGGCCAGGTCCGGGTCGACCAGTTGCTCGGCTCGGACCCCGAGTACCGGGAAACCTGGCAGGACACGATCAAGGGCGAGGAACGCCTGCCTGATTGGGTGGTCAATTTGACCGGCAGTGCCCAGCAGCAAATGTCCGCAGTTAGCGAAGAGGGTGACAAGTACTTGGTCGGCCCGTTGTGTGAGGCTCAGGACAAGTGCACCTTCAAACGCCTGATCGTGGCGTTCAGCTGGGACAAGGATGACGCCTACGGGATGCTCGTAGAGGTACCTGAAGGCTTGCCGAAGGACAAGTCGCCTACCCGACATGCGCAATACCGTTGGATAGGCGAGCCCGACGATGGCATGAAGGCCATGCTGCAGGAGCAGCTCAAGCGTGATCCGAACTGGTACTGAGCGGTTAGTGCCGGTACCCAAGAAAGGTCACGCACTGTCACGTAATAGAAGCTGAACCTTTCTATAGTTCAGCCTTCTATGATGCGCCGCCTCGAGGAGGGGCAGCACATGACCATGGGGCCGGGCTGTTCTGATTGTTGCAGGATCGGAGTGGCCTAGGGGTACAGGGAGTGCCTCCAGCGATGGGCCGGGTCAGGAAAGGCGGAATCGGAAGCATCAGGTCGGCGGTGTCAAGGGACACCATGCCAGACCTGACTTCCGAGGAGCCATGTAGGTTCTATCGCTTTGCTTGCGCGTTTTTTCCTTTGGGACACATTTTGTCTCGACCGTACATCAAATTTTTTTCTTACCCCGTACTGCTTGTTCAAGCGGTATTTCGGCCATTCGGATTGTCGAACAAGCCATCTTCAATGCCCTTTGTGTACCGCTGATTCTGCCGAAATATGGCGGTTTGGTCTTGTTCGGGATTCCGAACGTTATAAATCAAGCACTTGCGACACCCCTGAGGTGCCATAAAACAGTATGCACAAACGGTATGGGGTATGCGTTTCCGGCATTAGATTTCCCACCTTGCCATCGCAATAGTTGCCGCCTTTTTCGCTGGCCAGAGCGCCCTGTCGCTCGCCTGCGGTGTCCTTACATGAAGTCGCCGGGTGAAACATTGCTGCCCGTGACCTGGCCACGGCTGTGTCACGCACGTTTCCGCCAAGCGCCATGACCACTAGAACAAAGGGTAAAGACATGAAGAAGGCAAAACTGAGCCTCGCTTGGCAGATCGTCATCGGTCTGGTCCTGGGCGTTGCAATCGGCGCGCTGCTGAACCACTTCAGCGCAGAAAAGGCCTGGTGGATCAGCAATGTCCTCCAGCCCGCCGGTGACATCTTCATTCGCCTGATCAAGATGATCGTCGTCCCGATCGTGATTTCGTCGCTGATCGTGGGTATCGCCGGGGTTGGCGATGCGAAGAAACTGGGCAGCATCGGCCTGAAGACCATCATCTACTTCGAAGTGGTGACCACCATCGCCATCGTCGTCGGCTTGGTTCTGGCCAACCTGTTCCACCCGGGCGCCGGTATCGACATGAGCACCCTGGGTACCGTGGACATCTCCAAGTACCAGGCGACTGCGGCCGAGGTACAGCATGAGCATGCGTTCATCGAAACCCTCCTCAACCTGATCCCGTCGAACATCTTCGCTGCGCTGATGCGTGGTGAAATGTTGCCGATCATCTTCTTCTCGGTGATGTTCGGCCTGGGCTTGTCGAGCCTGCAGGCAGAGTTGCGCGACCCGCTGGTGCGGACCTTCCAGGCCGTATCGGAAACCATGTTCAAGGTCACCCACATGATCATGAACTACGCCCCGATCGGCGTGTTCGCCCTGATCGCCGTGACCGTGGCCAACTTCGGCTTCAGCTCGCTGCTGCCGCTGGCCAAGCTGGTACTGCTGGTGTACTTCGCCATCGCCTTCTTCGCGTTCATGGTGTTGGGCCTGGTTGCTCGCCTGTTCGGCTTCTCGGTGATCAAGATCATGCGCATCATGAAAGATGAACTGATCCTCGCCTACTCCACCTCCAGCTCGGAAACCGTGCTGCCGCGGGTGATCGAGAAGATGGAAAAGTACGGTGCACCGAAGTCGATCTGTTCGTTCGTGGTACCGACCGGCTACTCGTTCAACCTTGACGGTTCGACCCTGTACCAGAGCATCGCGGCCATCTTCATCGCCCAGCTGTACGGTATCGACCTGTCGTGGAGCCAGCAGCTGCTGCTGGTGCTGACCCTGATGGTCACCTCCAAGGGTATTGCCGGGGTCCCGGGTGTGTCCTTCGTGGTGCTGCTGGCTACCCTGGGCAGCGTGGGCATTCCGCTGGAAGGCCTGGCCTTCATCGCCGGTGTAGACCGCATCATGGACATGGCCCGTACTGCGCTGAACGTCGTGGGCAACGCTTTGGCTGCATTGGTCATTGCTCGCTGGGAAGGCATGTACGATGCGGCGAAGGGCGAGAAGTACTACGCCTCGCTGATGACTGAAAAGCGGGAAGCCGCAGTGGTTGGCGAAGCTGCCAAGCGCTGAGCCTGATGGCTGCCTGACCAAGAGCCCCGACTTGTCGGGGCTTTTTGTTGTCTGCGATTCTCCAGGCCTTCGTGGTTCTCTGTAGGCGCGAGGTCGCCAGTCAGGGGCTGCGATACGCTATCATTCGGGCATTTTTCAGGGGGAACACTCGGATGCTCAACGGCCTTTGGCTCGGCTTTTTCCTGGTGGCGGCGGTGTCCGCCATGGCCCAATGGCTGGTAGGCGGCAACGCAGGCATTTTTGCAGCGATGGTCGAGAGCATCTTCGCCATGGCCAAGCTGTCGGTCGAGGTGATGGTGCTGCTGTTCGGCACGCTGACCCTGTGGCTGGGCTTTCTCAAAATCGCCGAAAAGGCCGGTATCGTCGAATGGCTGGCCAAGGTGCTGGGCCCACTGTTTGCCCGCCTGATGCCGGAAGTGCCGTCGGGCCACCCGGCCTTGGGCCTGATCACCATGAACTTCGCGGCCAATGGCCTGGGCCTGGACAACGCTGCCACGCCGATCGGCCTGAAGGCCATGCGCGCGCTGCAGGAGCTGAACCCCAGCAGCACCACGGCGAGCAATGCGCAGATCCTGTTCCTGGTGCTCAACGCCTCGTCGCTGACCCTGCTGCCGGTGACCATCTTCATGTACCGCGCCCAGCAAGGCGCGCCCGACCCAACCATGGTGTTTCTGCCAATCCTGCTGGCCACCAGTGTCTCGACGCTGGTTGGCTTGCTGTCGGTTGCGGTGATGCAGCGCCTGCGCCTGTGGGACCCGGTGGTGCTCGCCTACTTCATCCCTGGCGCCTTGCTGCTGGGTGGCTTCATGGCCTTCCTGGGCACGTTGTCGGCGGCGGCGTTGGCCAGCCTGTCATCGATCCTGGGTAACCTTACGTTGTTTGGCGTGATCATCCTGTTCCTGGTGATCGGAGCCTTGAGGCGGGTGAAGGTGTACGAAGCCTTTGTAGAAGGCGCCAAGGAAGGCTTTGACGTAGCCAAGAACCTGCTGCCCTACCTGGTGGCGATGCTGGTGGCTGTAGGTGTGCTGCGCGCATCAGGGGCGCTGGAGCTGGCGCTGGACGGCATTCGCCATGCGGTGAACTGGATGGGCCTGGATACGCGCTTCGTCGAAGGCTTGCCGACTGCGCTGGTCAAGCCGTTTTCCGGCAGTGCGGCGCGGGCAATGCTGATCGAGACCATGCAGACGCAGGGGGTGGACAGCTTCCCGGCGCTGGTGGCGGCGACCATCCAGGGCAGTACCGAAACTACCTTCTACGTGCTGGCGGTGTACTTTGGTGCGGTGGGGATCCAGCGCGTGCGGCATGCGGTGGGTTGCGCGCTGCTGGCCGAGTTCTCGGGTGTGGTCGCGGCGATCTTCATCTGCTACTGGTTCTTCGGCTAATCGCCATGATGTGACTGCACGGGTCTTGGGCCTGTGCAACCCGGTGGGAGGGGCAGCCCTCCCCCCTATCAGGAGCTTAGCCAGCGGGAACGCTGCTCGCCTGGGCGATGGTCCACCTCACCACCTGCCCGGTCAGCTGGTCACAGGCCTGGCCAAACC
This sequence comes from Pseudomonas sp. BN607, assembly GCF_029871175.1. NCBI lineage: Bacteria > Pseudomonadati > Pseudomonadota > Gammaproteobacteria > Pseudomonadales > Pseudomonadaceae > Pseudomonas > Pseudomonas sp. BN607. The sequence goes on along the minus strand of NZ_SSOE01000022.1, from coordinate 23,523 downwards.
CGGCTACCACCGCTGACACCTGCTTGTCTGCCAGCGGCTGGCGGATCTCGAAGCGTTTGCTGGCAAGAATGCGCTGGGTCCGGCCCTGTACCAGCCGTGCGTCATAGCGGATCACCACCTCCACCGCCCCGCCTGTACGGTATTCCGTCTGGAAGGCCTGCAGTTCTCCCGCCAGTTCGTAGTCAGCCTGCAGGTTGCTGTCATCGGCGCTCAGGCGCTGTACCTGGCCGTCACGCTGGAAGCCGTCGAGCAGGCGGTTGCGCAGCAGTATCGGTACCGCATCGCTCCAGCGCGCGCCCTTGTAGCTGCTGACCACATCGCCCTGGGGAATCACGGCTATCCGTGGCCCTGCCAGCACTTCGCTGGCCAAGGGCTTGTTCAGGCGCAGCGACCAGTCCAGCGGCGCTGCTGTACGGCTGGCCTGGTTGACTGGCATGCGGTACAGGTCGACAGGTTCGCTCTTGGGCAGGATCGAACAGGCACTGGCAAGGCTCAGCGCGGCCGCGAGGGCCAGCAGGCGCAGCGACGGTTTCATGGCTGGAACTCCTTGTTGTTGTCGCGACCGAGCAGGTAGCCGCTGGGGTCGGCTTCCAGTTGCCGGGAGATACCTTTGAGGGCGTTGAGGGTTTCGCGCAGCTCGCGGATGGCCGGGGTCAGCTGGTTCAGGCCCTGGGCGCCGTCACCGATGGCGTCGCTGTTGTCTTTGAGCAGGCTATTGATGGTCGCAGTGCTTTCGGCCAGCGACTGCATGGCCTGCTCTGCGCTGCCGATGGCTTGCTTGCCCTGGGTGCCCAACAGGCCGTTGGCATTGCGCATCAGTGTCTGGGTTTCGGCCAGGGTGGCACTGGCCTGCTTGCCTACCTGTACCAGTTGTTCGATAGCCGCGGCGATACTGCCGTGCTCGCCGGCAAAGGCGCCGGTAGTCTTGTCGAGGTTGGCCAGGGTGTTGCTGAGGTGGCCGATGTTGTCCTCGGAGAACATCTGGTTGGCGTTGTGCAGCAGCAGGTTGATGTTGGTGACCAGGTCGCTGCTGTCGTTGAGCAGGCGCGAGATGGGCGATGGCGAGGCGATGATCAATGGCAGCTTGCCATCCTTGCCTTTCAGCTCGGGGCTTTGCGGGGTACCGCCGCTGAGCTGGATGAACGAGTTACCGGTCACCCCAGCCAGGGTCAGCTTGGCCTGGGTGTCTTCCTTCACCGGGGTATCGCCGCTCAGGCGCACACGAGCCAGTACCCGGCGCGGGTCTTTCGGGTCCAGGCGCAGGGTGGAGACGTCGCCCACCTTGATGCCGTTGTACTGCACCGGGCTACCCCGGGACAGGCCGGATACCGCCTCGTTGAACACCACTTCGTAATCCTTGAAGGCGTCATCGACGCTGGACTTGGTCAGCCATAGGCCGAACAGCATGGCGCCGGCCACCACCAGAACGGTGACCAGGCCGATAAGAACGTGATGGGCTCGGGTTTCCATTGTTCAGCGCTCCTGCCCGATGCGTGTGGCGGCCCGTTCGGCAGCGCGCCCGCGTGGGCCGTGAAAGTATTCTTGGATCCAGGCGTCGTTGGTCTGCTCGACCTCGGCCAGGGGGCCGGCCACCAGGACCTTTTTCTGCGACAGCACGGCGATGCGGTCGGTGATGGTGTACAAGGTGTCCAGGTCGTGGGTGATCAGGAACACCGACAGGCCCAAGGCGTCACGCAGGGTCAGGATCAGCTGGTCGAACGCGGCGGCACCGATCGGGTCCAGGCCTGCGGTCGGCTCGTCGAGGAACAGGATGTCCGGGTCCAGGGCGAGTGCGCGCGCCAGCGCGGCGCGTTTGATCATGCCCCCTGACAGCGAGGCCGGGTATTTGTCGGCGGCTGAGATCGGTAGCCCGGCGAGTGCCAGCTTTACCCCGGCCAGGTGTTCGGCGTCGGCACGGGACAAGCCGGCGTGCTCGATCAGCGGCAGGGCCACGTTTTCGGTGACGGTCAGGGAAGAGAACAGCGCGCCCTTCTGGAACAGTACGCCAAAGCGCCGCTCGACCAGCGAGCGCTGCTCTTCGCGCAGGCCGGCGAGGTCCTGGCCCAATACCGTGATCTGCCCTTCGTTGGGCCGGCGCAGGCCGATGATGCTGCGCAGCAGCACCGACTTGCCGCTGCCCGAGCCGCCCACCACAGCGAGAATCTCGCCGCGGTACAAGTCCAGGTCGAGGTTTTCATGCACCACCTGGCGGCCGAAGCGGTTGCAGATGCCGCGTGCTTCGATCACGCGCTCTTTACCATTCACCAGCCCATCTCCATGCAGAACAGGGCAGCCACCGCATCCAGCACAATGACCACGAATATCGACTGCACCACCGCCGAGGTGGTGTGTGCCCCCACCGATTCGGCACTGCCGCTGACCTTGAAGCCTTCAAGGCAGCCGATGGCGGCGATAAGGAAGGCAAAGAACGGTGCCTTGGCCAGGCCCACCAGGAAGTGTTGTACGCCGATGTCGCTTTGCAGCAGCGACAGGAACATGGCCGGCGAGATATCTAGCGTCAGGGCGCACACCACCGCACCGCCAACGATGCCGCAGATCATTGCGACAAAGGTGAGCAACGGCAGCGAAATGAGCAGGGCCAGAACCCGGGGAACCACCAGCAGTTCCATGGGGTTGAGGCCCAGGGTGCGGATGGCGTCGATTTCTTCGTTGGCCTTCATCGAGCCGATCTGTGCGGTAAAGGCGCTGGCAGTGCGGCCAGCCATGAGAATGGCGGTCAGCAGCACGGCGAATTCGCGCAGGAACGAAAATGCCACCAGGTCGACGGTGAAAATGGTCGCGCCGAAGTCGGCCAGCACCGTAGCCCCCAGAAACGCCACCACTGCGCCCACCAGGAAGGTCAGCAAGGCGACGATAGGTGCCGCATCCAGGCCGGTCTGTTCGATGTGCGCAACTACTGGGGTGATGCGCCAACGATGGGGCTGGATGGCGCGGCGCAGCAAGGTTTCGAGGATTACACCGATGAAGCCGAGCAGCTGCATGCTGTCTTGCCACAGTGTACCGACGGCGCAACCGATGCGCTCCAGCAGCAATAGCAGCACGTTGCGCTCGGGCTCCTTGACCGGAATGCAGTAGTCCTGGACCGAGCAGTAGACATTCTTCAGCAGCGCGCGGCTGGCTTCGGGCAGTTCTTGGGTGCAGCGTGACAGGCGCTCGGAGCCGAGCAGTTCGGCCAGAAGCGAAGCGCCGGCGGTATCCAGGCGGCCCAGTTGGCTTAGGTCGGCGACGGTGTCGGCAGTGTACTGCGAACGCAGCTGCTCGCTCTCGCGCTTGAGGCTGGCGTAGTGCGCCAGGGTCCAGTCACCGGTGATGCGCAGGCGGGCCGGATGGCTGCTGGTGTCCAGGGTGGCGCTGGGGATGGTCACAGGCTCCATGCATTTGACTCGGCGCTAAGGCTTAGGGGCTGATCATAGCGCAGTGGGCATGGGCTGTTTGGTGATTATGTGCTGTGTGTAGGGGGCATCGGGGCGCAAAGCGCCCCTGTCAATTACTGCGCCGGGGCATCATCGACCACCTTGAAGCGCAGCACGCCAATCACCTGCCCATCCTCGGTCAGTACCCGCACCTGCCACTTGCCCACCGGGTTTGGCGGGAAGTTCTGCTTGTGGGTCCAGGCGCGGTAGCCCTCTTTGCGCCCGCCGTGGATGTCCAGGGCAATGCGGTCGACCTCCTGGCCGTCCTTCTGCCAGACATGGTAGATCCGCTCGTTCAGGCCGCGTGGCGCGTTGATCGCGGTGTAGGCGTACAAGCCGCTGCTGCGGATGCGACTGGCAGCAATTTCGTCCAGCGAATCGCCCGGCTGGCGGTTGAGCACCTCGGTACTGACCGCCACCTCGGTCATCCACAGGGTTGCCGGCGGCACCCAGGAGCGCAGCAGCCAGCCACCGGCCCCGACCGACAGGGTAACCAGCACCAGCGCCACGCCCCGGCGCCAGGTATTGATCGGGAAGCTGCTGGCCAGGCTGGGGAACGACAGGGCCATGGCCGCGATCAGCGCCAGCTTGAAGCTTTGCGCGGTGGTCAGGTGGAGGATGATCGGCAGCGCGGTCAGCAGTGCTGCGAACAGGGTCAGGGTGTGCAGCGCCAGGAACAGCCAGCGCCGTGGGGCCAGCCATTTGTAGTAAAGCGGGTCGGTGATGGAAATCAGGCCGGCGGCACCGAGCAGGCCGGTAAACACCAGCTGTCCGCTGTTCCAGGTGGTGGTGATGAAGAAGAACGGCAGCACGAAGAACAGCGTTTCCTGGTGAATCATCTGCGTTGCGTAGCGCAGCAGCGGTTGCGGGATTTCGCGGTTGAAGGTACGTGCGAAGAGGCCGGTGAGGGTGTTCTCCAACATCAGCCAGACCCAACTGACCAGCATCAGCACGGCTACCCAACTGGCCAGGCCGGCCTGGCGGTCGACCAGGATGAAACTGCCGATACCGGAGAGGAAACCGCCGAGCGCGATGATGCCGGGGTAGCGTTTGAGCAGTTCGATGATGCGCTGGACGATATGGGGAATTTGGGGCATTGGGGGCTACAACAGAAAGGATGAGATGGCGGTACTGGCCTCTACGCAGGCATGCCTTCTGCCACAGGGCTCAGCGATGATGCGGCCTTTATGGGCGTGGACGTGCTTGCGAAAAGGCCGGTACTGGCAAAAGGATACCGCCGATTCACCGCTGCCGTGTAGCACCACTTGGCCGCTGCGGGCCATGCCGCCGCCAACGCAGCATCCCCGCCGCCAGAATCAGCCCCGCCAGCAAGGCCACCAGCCCGTACAGTTCGTCATAGCCGAGCAATGGTTTCTCGATCCGTACATACCCCTCCTCCTTGAGCAGTTCCTTCAACGCCTGATTGGCCTGCTCCAGGCTGACCTGGCGCAGCTTGCGTACCGGGTTGATAAAGCGCCCATCGGTGTAGTCGTTCAGCGCGCCCCAGTAATAGTCGGCCAAGGCGCTGTTGCCCTGGGTACTCCAGCTTTCCTTGGCAACGCTGGCATCCTTGATGCGAGCGAATGTATCCGGATCGAGGCCTTCCTTGCGCAGGTGATCGAACAACGCCTGCATTGCCGAGACGGCCTTGTCTATGTCATCGCGCTCCAGGTCGGCATTGAGGCTGAGCAGGCCGGTATCGCCAAAGCTTTCCCGTTGCACCGAGGGTCCGTAGGACAAGCCATTGCGCAGGCGCAGCTGGTCGTACAGTGCCCAGTCCAGGTAGCGTGACAGCAGGTCGAGGGTGGCTTGGTGGTCATTGTCCAGCACCGGTTCGATGAACAGCCAGTGCAGTTTGACGCTGTCACCCAGCCAGCCGCGGGTCAGGTCACGGCGCTGCTCGGCCTGCTGGGTGATGCTCTCCAGGCTGCGTCGCTCTTCAGGTTCGGTGGCAGGCAGCTCACCAAAGGTGCGCTCCAGATAAGCCGGCAGCAGGCGGTCGAGACCACCGACCATGATCAGGGTCATGTTGTTGGCCGCATACCAGTGATCACGCAGTGCCTGCACTTGCTCCAGAGTCATGTCGTCGATGTTGGAGCGTTCCGGGCACTTAAGGCCCAGCTCGGTCGCCAGCTGGTCGCTGGCCGGGTGGCCGATGTCCTGGCGGTCCAGCCAGCGCTGCAGGTGGCCATAGTGGCCGCCATCTTCGCGTTCGATGATGCGCTTGGCGGTGGCCAGCGCCTTGGCGTCGATGCGGGTGTCACGGACAATCGCCAGCAAAAGGTCGAGCACTTTGCGCTGGTTGCGCGCCGGGGCCTCGATGACAAAGGTGGTGTCGGCGCTGCTGGTATAGGCGTTCCATTCGCCGCCAAGCGCTTGCAGGCGTTCTTCCAGGCCACCCTCGCCAGTTTCGTCGATGCCGCTGAACAGCAGGTGCTCGAGCAAGTGTGGCAGCTCTTTCTGTTCGCAATCGAAGTCGTCCAGGCCGACCCCAACCACGAGGCGAATCGCCACATGGTCACGTTCATAGCCGTCTTTCAGGATCACCTGCAGCCCGTTGGGCAATAGGTAACCCTCAACCCGCGAGCGGTCGAGGGCCAATGAGGACAGGCTGCAGATCAGCAGGCAAACGAACATCAGGCAACGCATTGGCGAGCAAGGGTCCTTAGCTAGGCAAAATCACGGCTGGCGGGCTTCATCCGGCACGCTGTCGAGCATCAGCCCGCCGGTGTCCGAGCCGCCCAGTACCACATAGGCACTGCTACAGAACAAAGAGTTCAACCGTTTCATGTCGGCGATGAGCTCCAAGTGTAGCGAACTGGTTTCGATACTTTGCACTACCTTACGCTGCAGGCGGCTGACGTGGGCGTGCGCCAGGCGCCGTTCCTGGGCGCGAAAGCGACGCTTTTCCCGCAGCAGCAGGCGGGCGCTTTCCGGGTCGGCGCTGAGGAATACCGACAGCCCCAGGCGCAGGTTGGCCAGCAATTGTTCCTGCAGGCCGGTCAGTTCTTCCAGGCCGACCTGGGAAAACTCCCGGCGCTGGCTGGTTTTCTGCTGCTGGACCTTGCGCAGCATGCGTTCGATCAGGTCGCAGGCCAGCTTGAGGTTGATTGCCAGCTCGATGATTTCGGCCCAGCGGCGGTTGTCCTGTTCACCGAGGTCTTCACGGGACATCTGCGCCAAGTAGAGTTTGATCGCGCTGTACAAGGCATCGGCGTCTTCGCCCAAGGCGCGAACCTGCTGTGGCAGGGCGGTCTGGGTACCCCGCAGGGCTCCGAGCATGGCTTCGAGCAGGCTGTCGACGATATCGCCCAGGCGCAGGGTTTCGCGGGCGGCATTGGCAAGGGCCAGGCTGGGGGTCTGCAGGGCCGAGGCATCGAGGTGGCGCGCCCGGACTTGGCCGTTGCCGGCTTCCCGCTCGGGCAACAGGCTGTTGCACAGCCGTCCCATGGGTTTGACCGTGGGTAGCATCAGCAAACAGCGCAGGGTGTTGTAGAGCAGGTGGAAGCCGATAACCAGCTCCTGCGGGCTGAAGCTCAGCGAGTCCATCCACTCCACCAGCGGGTGCAGTACCGGAATGATCAGCACCAGGCCGATCAACTTGTACAGCAGGCTGCCCAAGGCCACCCGGCGCCCGGCGGCGTTCTGCATGCTGGTGCTGATGAACGCCAGTAGGCCGCTGCCGATGTTGGCCCCGACCACCAGGCCGATCGCCACCGGCAGACTGATCAGTTCGGCACCGGCCAGGGTTGCGGTAAGCAGCACGGCGGCAAGGCTGGAATAGGAAATCATGGCGAACATCGCCCCGACCAGTGCGTCGAGCATGATGTCGCCGGTCAGCGAGGCGAACAGCACTTTCACGCCCTGGGCGTGAGTGATCGGCGCAGCTGACTGCACGATCAGCTCCAGTGCGAGAATGATCAGCCCCAGGCCTATCCCTACCCGGCCCAGCTGGCCGGCCCTCGTCTGCTTGCGAGAGAGAAAGAAGATCACACCGAGGAAAATCAACAGCGGCGACAGCCACGACAAGTCGAAGGTCAGTACCCTGGCCATGAGCGCTGTACCCACGTCGGCACCGAGCATGATTGCCAGCGCCGGGGTCATGGCCATCAGGCCCTGGCCAACGAATGACGTGACCAACATGGCAGTAGCGTTGCTGCTCTGAACCATGGCGGTGACCAGAATACCCGCGATGAATGCCAGCGGGCGCTTGTTCATGTTCTGGCTGATGATGCGGCGCAGGTCGGAACCGAATACCCGAAGGATGCCGGTACGCACGATATGGGTGCCCCAGACCAGAAGCGTCACGGCCGAGAGCAGGTTGAGCAGGGTCAGCATGGCGAAGGCCCCCTGTTGTACAGGCCCAGCGGGCCAAGGGAAGAAGCGTGAGTGTTTGAATAATTTTCAGTGCTCACTCAAAGCTTTAGTTGTTTTGCGCAGCTGTCGCCAGCTTCGCATGGTGGTCATTTATTTGAAACACATGGGAGATGAATGTTGCCTGTGCGTTCCACCTCGCGGGCAAGTCGGCTCCCACAGCGGCCGAGCACTGGCGTGCAGGCATGAAAAAGGGCCCCGAAGGGCCCTTTCCTGTCCTGCACTCCTGATCCTATTGACCCGGAATGTCCTTGCGCAGTTTCACAGGCTCATGCTCTTTGCCTTCCTTGCGGGCAAGGGCAGTACGCATGCGGATGTTGATAGCTTCTACCGCCAGCGAGAAGGCCATGGCGAAATACACGTAGCCCTTCGGCACATGCACCTCGAACGCTTCGGCGATCAGCACGGTACCGACCACGATCAGGAACGACAGTGCAAGCATCTTCAGCGACGGGTGCTTGTCGATGAAGTTACTGATGGCGCCCGCGCACAGCATCATCACCAGCACGGCAACGACGATGGCGGCGATCATCACCGGCACGTGGGAAACCATGCCCACCGCAGTGATCACCGAGTCCAGCGAGAACACGATATCGATAATCGCGATCTGGATGATGGTGTAGAAGAACTTGCCACCTGCGCCTTTCGGCTCGTCGGAGCTTTCGTCTTCGCCTTCCAGGCCGTGGTAGATCTCCTGCGAGCTTTTCCACAGCAAGAACAGGCCACCAAAGAACAAGATCAGGTCCCGCCCGGATATGCCCTGGCCGAATACCACGAACAGGTCGGCGGTAAGGCGCATGACCCAGGTGATCGAAAGCAGCAGCATGATGCGGGTGACCATCGCCAGGGCCAGGCCGAAGATCCGGGTGCGCGGCTGCATGTGCTTGGGCATGCGGCTGACCAGGATCGAGATCATGATGATGTTGTCGATCCCAAGGACGATCTCAAGCGCGGTAAGGGTAAAAAAGGCAACCCAGATTTCCGGGCTGGTCAGCCATTCCATGTTTTTTCCTTTGAACGGTAAAGGCGACGGGCCCAAACCAAGGGCGCGTCGCGGTAGGGTAATTCGTACTTATTAAAGACTACTGAACAACGGGAAAATCCCCATCAGCAGCGCGGCGAACATTATGCACAGGCAGACCAGCACTGCCCACTTCAGGGTGAAGCGTTGATGATCGCCGAATTCGATACCCGCCAGGGCCACCAGCAGGTAAGTGGAAGGCACCAGCGGGCTCAGCAGGTGTACCGGCTGGCCGACGATCGAGGCTCGGGCCATTTCGACCGGGCTGATACCGTAGTGGCTGGCGGCTTCGGCCAGCACCGGCAGCACGCCGTAGTAGAACGCGTCGTTGGACATGAAGAATGTGAACGGCATGCTCACGATCGCGGTGATGACTGCCAGGTACGGGCCCAGTGCCTCGGGGATCACCGCCAGCAGGCTCTTGGACATGGCATCGACCATGCCGGTACCCGACAGGATGCCGGTGAAGATGCCGGCGGCAAAGATCAGCCCGGTCACGGCCAGCACGCTGCCGGCGTGGGCGGCGATACGGTCCTTCTGTTGCTGCAGGCACGGATAGTTGACGATCATGGCGATGCTGAAGGCGATCATGAACAACACCGGCAGCGGCAATACGCCGGCGATGAGGGCGACCATCAGGGCGGCGGTGAGCGCGCCGTTGAAGTACAGCAGCTTGGGCCGGCGCGCTTCCGGGTACTGCGACACGCTGACTTCGCTATGGTCGATGTCGTCGGTAGGCAGGTGCAGCTCGCCAAGGCGGACACGCTCGCGCTTGCCGTACATATAGGCGATGGCCAGGATCGCCAGCACGCCGAACAGCATGGCCGGGATCATCGGCACGAAGATGTCCGACGGGTCGACATGCAGGGCGCTGGCGGCACGGGCGGTCGGGCCACCCCATGGGGTCATGTTCATCACCCCACCGGCGAGGATGATCAGGCCGGCCATGATCCGCGGGCTCATGCCCAGGCGGCTGTACATCGGCAGCATGGCGGCGCAGCAGATCATGTAGGTGGTGGCGCCGTCACCGTCGAGCGAGACCACCAAGGCCAGCACGGCGGTACCGACCGAGACTTTGAGCGGGTCACCCTTGACCAGCTTGAGGATCTTGCGCACGGCCGGGTCGAACAGGCCGGAGTCGATCATCAGGGCAAAGTACAGGATGGCGAACATCAGCATCACGCCGGTTGGCGCAAGCTTGCTGATGCCTTCGAGCATCATCGGGCCGATCTTGGCGGAAAAACCACCGAACAGGGCGAACAGGATCGGTACCAGGATCAACGCGATCAAGGCCGACAGGCGCTTGGTCATGATCAGGTACATGAAGGTGATGACCATGGCAAAGCCGAGGAAGGTCAGCATGGCAATACTCCAGGCGTGGCGCTACGAAAGGAACGTCGATTCGGGCGGATCAGCGCGTATGGCGGTGCGCGGGGAGCATGCGGAGGGGTACTGCAGGAAGGCGGGCACAGGAATACATCAGAATCACCATTGTTGTTGTTGATTGGGCCGGGCGCGGTTTTTACCGGGTGCCCTGGCTGACCGGTCTTGTGCCGGTGGTGGGCCTATCCTATGAGGGCAAGCTTTCAGCCAGCTTTCGCCAATGCAAAGGCGACGAGAGGTAGGTGATGCAGGATGTAACCGAGGGTGGCTGCCATTGTGGCGCCTTGCGTTATCGGCTGGAGGGTGACCTGACGGACATCGCCCACTGCCATTGCTCGATTTGCCGGCGGGTTAGCGGCGGGCTGGTGGTGACATGGCTCACCCTGCCCCGCTCTGGCTTCCAGTGGCTGGCGGGTGAGCCCAGCTGCTACCTGGCGCCGGCCAGTTGCAGCCGCTTCTTCTGTGGGCAGTGTGGGGCGCATGTGGCGCTGGTGACCACCCACAGCCCGCAGACGATCGATGTAACGGTGGCCACGCTTGACCACCCGGAGCGGGTGCGGGCCAACCGGCATATCTGGGTGGCTAGCCGGTTGCCTTGGTTGCAACTGGACGAGGGCTTGCCTTCGGACGCTGGAGAGGCGTCGTAGGAGCGGCCTTGCGGCGCGACAGGTTCGATGCACCAGTCATCATAATTGCAGGCCGCCCGCAGCCTTGTGCAGCGCTCGCAGATGCTCGCCGATCTGTTTCACGTTAGCCTCGACCGCAGCAATTTCTTTGGCCCGCGAAGGCTCCAGCAGCGCCCTCACCTCTTTGTCCAGGCTGGTACTCAAGCGCAACAGCTGTGCCTGCCGCTCGGTGCTCTCCTGCTCCAGGTGCTTGCGCTCCTCCAGCTGTGGCAGGCCATAGCCCTTGGCATCCAGCAACTCTGCCGGCCGGCTGAGAAAACCGCTGTTGGCGAGCATCTGCTTGAGCGTCGAATCGGCCTTGTTGATGCTGCCGTCCTTCAGCGCGGCGGCGTTCAGGTAGCGTTGCTTGACCTCGTCCTGGGCCAGCAGCAGTTGCCGTCGCAAGCTGGCCTGTTCGAGCAGCAACAAGGCAGCGCTGGTGCGCAGGTCGGCCTTGGCGAACCAGGGCCGGCGTTGTTCGGCATCCAGGGCCAGCCAGTCCTCCACTTGTGCCTGTTCGATCGGCAATTGCTTGCGCAGCACCTCGAACATGGCCTGGTAGCGCTCGCGGTAGGAGTCAAAACGGTAACCCAGGCGCAGCGCCTCGCGCGGGTTGTCGAGCACGCTGGTATCGGCCAGCCCCCTCCCCTTGAGCACGGCCAGCAAGCCGTTCGGCATGATGCTGTCGAGGTCGTTCAGCTGTGGGTTGGCGGTGCCGCTGCGCAGCAGCTTCAGCGATTCCACCGCACAGTTGTTGGACAGGAACCAGTAGTTGCCGTCATAGCTCCAGTGCATCTCCGCAGCCTGGCGCACCAGGTTCTCGATTTCTTCGCGGTTGAGCTTCAACGGGACCGACGCCAGGCTGCGCAGTTCGGTCTTGGTGTATTCGTCGATCACCTGACCCAGCGGCAGTACGAACAACCGCGATGGGTAAACGCCGACCAGGCCATCCCAGCTGGACAGTTGTACGTCGTTCACGAAGGCGCGGTACGACAGCACCAGGCTCTGGTCGAGGTCCAGGCGGCAATCCGGCCCGCGAGGGCGGCCCGGCTTGCAGATGACCAGGCGGAGCATGCTGTGGCCCCAGCGGCTGACCAGGTTCTGGTTGGCCTCGGCCAGCAGGTAATCCACTTCATAGACCCGTTCGGGGTCTATCTCGCCCAGCGGTTGGCGCGCGAAGTCGCTGCCGGCGTTGATGAACGGCAGGCCCTTGGCACAGGTGTCCTGTTGCGGTACCCAGCCGAAGTGTTCGCGCAGGTATTGGTTCAGTGCCGGGCGGCGGCAGCCATAGCTCGGGTCGAGGAGGAAATACTCCATATTGACCGCGATGTATTCCTTGGGGCTGCTCAACTCGTAGCTGTCGGGGCTGCGCACGAACTGGCCGTTGTGCTGCTCACGCTCGCCGCGCCGGCCGACGTACTGCTGCCAGCCAGCCAGGTCGAGCAGGCGCGGGTCGTCGCTGAGGGTGAAGCGGCGCTCTGCCTGGCCACGGCATTCCTCTGGCAGACCGACCTTGCCCAGCGTGCCTTGCTGGCGTTTGCAGCGGGCGATCAGCGACTTTTCGGCGCTCGGCCACAGGCGGGCACGGTCATAGATATGGGTGAGCTCGTGCAACACGGTGGCCAGCAACTCCTCGCGCACTGTGCCATGCGGGCGGCTGGTGCGCTCTTGGGCGGCGCTGCCGTCGGTGAGGCTGGGGAGCAGGCGGCGGTTGAGCTCAAGGGTGGACACCAGCGAGGCCTGGCCATAGGCGTCGGCCGGCATGTTGTCACTCCAGCTGACCCGCACGCGGCGGTCCAGCTGTTGTTTGAAGCGTGGGGGCAGCTTGCCCATGGCCTCGTCGAGCAAGGCCTGGGTAGCTTGGGTTTGTTGCGGGTCGAGGCCGGACGCCTGCAGCTCAAGCTGCAGGTCGGCCAAGGCGGGCGTGCCGAGCAACGTCAGGGCGCAGCCGAGCAGCCAGGCGCGTATGCGCTTCACAGTGCGAGGATGGCTTCGGCCAGTACCTGGTCGCTTGCGCCGCGCGCTTGCGGTACGCGCTCGCGCAGAGTGTTGAAAGCGGCCTCGAGTTGCGCGCCCCGGATATCTCCGTTGCTGGCGACGAAACTGGCGGCGTCGTCATGGGCCTCACGTACCACTTTGGAGTCGCGGATCGAAGTAGTGGTGTCCGAGGTGAAGTCGATCGAGCGGCCAAAGGCACGCACGATGATGTTGCTGGTGGCCACCAGAGTCTGTGCCTGGGCCAGGTCAGCCAGCAGCAGCATGCCGAGGGTAGCGGCAATCAGCGGTTTACGCATGGAGCATCTCCGAAAAATACAGGGAGTCAGGGGTAGTTATTGGACGAGAATTGCCTGTGCCAGTTCCAGGTCGCCGACGGCATGCCGTGTGCAATTGTGGCGTAATGATTCCAGAGCGGCTTCAAGGCGCGCTCCACGAATCAGGCCCTCGCTGGCAACGAACGCCGCAGCATCGTCACGTGCCTGGCGGACCAGCTTGCGGTCGAACGGGGCGGAGGTGACCTGGCTGGTAACGTAGCCGGTAATCACCAGACCTTGCGTGGTGGTGTCCATGGCATGGGCGCTAGCCACGCAGGCGAGGGAAAGCAGCAGAGACAACAGATAACGCATGGGCTCTATAAACGGCTGGAGACAGTAGCGGCAGTGCCGGGTACGGCTGTGCTGGTGCTGACCAGCACAGCTGCTTTATTCAGGCCGGGTCAGAGTGCCAGGATGGCCTGGGCCAGTTGTGCGTCGCTGGCCTGCAGGGCTGGCATCTGCGAGCGGATGTGCAGGAATGCGCTTTCCAGCTTGGCGCCGCGGATGTCGCCCTGGCTGCCAACGAAGCTGGCGGCGTCGTCACGGGCAGCCTGGACGATCTTGTCGTCACGGAAGGAGGAGGAAACATCGGAAGTGGCATCGGTGGACGCGGCTACTGCGCCTACGACAGCGTCAGTGGTGACAACGAAGCTGGTGGCGTTTGCGGTGCCAGCCAGGCTCAGCATCAGGGCGGCGCCAATCAGGTATTTACGGGACATGATGGTGGACTCCTGGACTATGGGCGGGTAGTTCTGTCTATCGGACGCTTGCACAGCGCATCGCGGTACTTTTGACAGTGGTTTATACCAAGCTGTTAAGCCAAGCGTATCACGCGCCAGTGTTTGCGGTAGTTAATGAACAGCGCACCATTAAACTGTACTGGTATGTTGTAAGGTTTTCCAAAACTGTGCATGTTACTGGGCCAGACGCTCTGGCATGCGGCCCGGAAACAAAAAACCCGTTGCAGTTTCCTGCAACGGGTTTTTGGAATTCGCGGTGCCGGCCGCAGCCGGCAAGCCGGTGCTTAGCGCCAGAAAGGCTTGCTCAGCTCTTCGTAACGCTGCGACTCGCTGATACCGGCGTCGGCCAGCAGGCGGGCGTCCAGGCGAGCCAGTTGACGGCGGCTGGCCATACGGCGCTGCCACAGCAGCAGGGTCGACAGAGCGCGCAGCGGCAGCGAGGCGTTGGATTGCTGGGCGTTGCTTTCAAAAACCAGACCGGAACTGAGGGTACGTTCCATGATGCTTCATCCTTCCGCTTATGGCGGGATTAGGTAGTGATTTAACTGATGCCAATGATCCTCCCCTCTTGTCCATAACAGTAGATACAGTTCTGTTGAAAGACGATGGCTCAGTTAACTGTGTAATCCTACTGTTGCACTCGAAATAGGCGCAACTGTACTGGTGCGCACTTGTTTGGTGCGTATTTGCTCAGAGAGCGAATTTTTGAGGGAAGGAAGCGAGAGATGACCGGTACAGTAGAACAGATTATTCAGCGTGTTGTTCGCAACGTATCTTGATAGAAGGATTTGGTGTTGACGCCTTTCCGCGGGCCAGCCCGCGAAAAGGCCGGAACGCCGGGAGCAGCGCCGGCGTTCCGCACCACAGCTGTATCAGCTCGCCAGCATGCGCCCGGTTTCTTCCAGGTTTTCGTGCCAGCTCAAGGCTTCGCGCAGAATGTGTGGGGTATGGCCGCCACGCTGGCAGGCGCGATCGAAGTAATCGTTCAGCGCAGCGCGATAGTCTGGGTGCACACAGTTGTCGATGATTGCCCTTGCGCGCTCGCGAGGCGCCAGGCCACGCAGGTCAGCCAGGCCTTGCTCGGTGACCAGGATGTCCACGTCGTGCTCGGTGTGGTCGACATGGCTGACCATCGGCACCACGCTGGAAATCGCACCGCCCTTGGCAATCGATTTGGTGACGAACACCGCCAAGTGGGCATTGCGGGCGAAGTCACCCGAACCACCGATGCCGTTCATCATTCGGGTGCCGCACACGTGAGTGGAGTTGACGTTGCCGTAGATATCGAACTCCAGTGCAGTGTTGATACCGATAATGCCTAAGCGACGCACGACTTCCGGGTGGTTGGAAATTTCTTGCGGGCGCAATACCAGCTTGTCCTTGTAACGCTCCAGGTTGCCAAAGACATCGGCGTTGCGGCGTGTCGACAGGGTGATCGAACTGCCCGATGCGAAGCTCAGCTTGCCGGCGTCGATCAGGTCGAAGGTGGAGTCCTGCAGCACCTCGGAGTACATGGTCAGGTCTTCGAAGGGGGACTCGATCAAGCCGCACATTACTGCGTTGGCGATGCTGCCGATACCGGCCTGCAGCGGGCCGAGCTTGTTGGTCATGCGGCCGGCGGCCACTTCTTTCTTGAGGAAGTTGATCAGGTGGTCGGCGATGCCCTGGGTTTCGTCATCCGGCGGCAGTACGGTGGACGGTGAGTCCGGCTGGTCGCTGATGACGATACCGACAATCTTGGCCGGGTCGATCGGGATGGCGGTGCTGCCGATGCGGTCGTCGACCTTGACCAGCGGGATAGGCGTGCGGGTCGGGCGGTAGGTCGGGATATAGATGTCGTGCAGCCCCTCGAGGTTGGTATTGTGCGAGAGGTTGATCTCGACAATCACTTGCTTGGCGAAGATCGCGAAGCTGGCCGAGTTGCCCACCGAAGTGGTTGGCACGATGTGGCCCTGCTCGGTGATGGCCACCGCTTCGATGACCGCGATGTCAGGCAGCTTCAGCTGCTGGTTGCGCAGCTGCTCGACGGTTTCCGACAGGTGCTGGTCGATGAACATCACTTGGCCGTCGTTGATGGCCTTGCGCAGGGTGCTGTCGACCTGGAACGGCATGCGGCGGGCCAATACACCGGCCTCGGTCAGCTGCTTGTCGAGGTCGTTACCCAGGCTGGCGCCGGTCATCAGGCTGATTTTCAGTGGCGACTGCTTGGCACGTTCGGCCAGTGCATGCGGTACGGCCTTGGCTTCGCCGGCGCGAGTGAAACCGCTCATGCCGACGGTCATGCCGTCCTCGATCAGACCAGCGGCATCAGCCGCACTCATTACCTTGCTGTGCAGGGAGGACAAGCGGATACGATCACGGTACATGGATTGTTATCTCGGGCTACTGAAACTACTGCCGCGCAGTCTAGAGATTTCGCCCATTGCCGTCCCGCGACCATGGTCGTATGAGAAGCCTCGAAATAGAGCCGTTGATCCGGATCAATAAAAGAAAAGCCCCGGCAGATTCTGACCGGGGCTTCCTTTATATCAGCTGGTTTGCAGAGAGGTTTTACTCCACTGCCTTGACCATGTCCTCAATGACCTTCTTGGCGTCACCGAACACCATCATGGTTTTGTCCAGGTAGAACAACTCGTTGTCCAGGCCTGCATAGCCGCTGGCCATCGAGCGTTTGTTGACGATGATGGTCTTGGCCTTGAACGCTTCGAGGATTGGCATGCCGGCGATCGGCGACTTTGGATCGTTCTTCGCCGCCGGGTTGACCACGTCGTTGGCGCCCAACACCAGTACTACGTCAGCTTGGCCGAACTCGGCGTTGATGTCTTCCATCTCGAACACCTGGTCATACGGCACCTCGGCCTCGGCCAGCAGTACGTTCATGTGCCCAGGCATACGCCCCGCCACCGGGTGGATCGCGTATTTAACGGTCACACCGTTGTGGGTCAGCTTCTCGGTAAGCTCCTTCAGTGCGTGCTGGGCGCGAGCGACCGCCAGGCCGTAGCCAGGGACGATGATCACGCTGTCGGCGTTGCTCAGCAGGAAGGTGGCGTCGTCGGCCGACCCGGACTTCACCGGGCGCTGCTCTTGTGAACCTTGCGCCGCGCCGGCGTCGGTATCGCCGCCAAAGCCGCCGAGGATGACGTTGAAGAACGACCGGTTCATCGCCTTGCACATGATGTACGAGAGGATGGCACCGGACGAACCTACCAGGGAACCCGCAATGATCAGCATCGAGTTGTTCAGCGAGAAACCGATACCGGCCGCTGCCCAGCCCGAGTAGCTGTTGAGCATCGATACCACCACCGGCATGTCGGCGCCGCCGATCGGGATGATGATCAGCACGCCCATGATGAAGGCCAGGGCCAGCATCAGGGTGAATGCACTGTAGTGACCCGTGAAGGTGAACAGCAGGCCCAGGGCGATGGTGGTCAGGCCCAGGATCAGGTTCAACTTGTGCTGGCCAGCGAACTGTACCGGTGCACCCTGGAAAAGGCGGAACTTGTACTTGCCCGACAGCTTGCCAAAGGCGATTACCGAACCCGAGAAGGTAATGGCACCAATGGCTGCGCCGAGGAACAGCTCCAAGCGGTTACCGGTGGGGATCGGGTCACTGATGGACGCGACGATACCCATCGACTGCGGCTCGAGCACGGCTGCAATGGCGATGAATACCGCGGCCAGGCCGATCATGCTGTGCATGAAGGCGACCAGCTCGGGCATCTTGGTCATCTCGACGCGCTTGGCCATGATCGAACCGGCGGTGCCGCCGACCAGCAGGCCGACGATGACATAGCCGATGCCGGCGGTGGCAAGCTCAGCCCCCAGCTTATAGATGAGGCCCACCGTGGTGAGGATGGCCAGGCCCATGCCGATCATGCCGAACAGGTTACCGCGCCGCGAGGTGGTCGGGTGCGACAGGCCCTTGAGCGCCTGGATGAAGCATACCGAGGCGACGAGGTAGAGGAGCGTTACCAGATTCATGCTCATGCTTACTTCTGCGCCTCGTTCTTGGTTTTCTTCTTGAACATTTCAAGCATCCGGCGCGTGACCAGGAAGCCACCAAACACGTTGACCGCCGCCAGTGCCACCGCCAGGGTGCCCATCAGCTTGCCGGCCGGGGTCACGGTCAGGGCTGCAGCGAGCATGGCGCCGACGATGACGATGGCCGAGATGGCGTTGGTGACTGCCATCAGCGGTGTGTGCAGCGCCGGGGTCACGTTCCACACCACGTGGTAGCCCACATAGATGGCCAGCACGAAGATGATCAGGTTGTAGATGCCATGGGAAATCAGCATGTCTTCCATTGTCGTGCTCCTTAGCCGTTCTTGCGGACGACCTGCCCATCGCGGCACATCAGGCAGGCCGCGACGATGTCGTCTTCGAGGTTGATGACCAGTGCGCCGTCCTTGTCGAACAGCAGCTTCATGAAGTCCAGCAGGTTGCGTGCATACAGGGCCGAGGCATCGGCGCCTACTTGGGCTGGCAAATTGGTCGGCCCAACGATGGTCACGCCATTTGCCTGTACCACCTGGTCCGCGACAGTCAGCGGGCAGTTGCCGCCTTGGGCTGCAGCCAGGTCGATGACCACCGAGCCTGGCTTCATCTGCGCCACGGTTTCGGCGCTAAGCAGGGTCGGTGCTTTGCGCCCGGGGATCAGCGCGGTGGTGATGACGATATCGGCCTGCTTGGCGCGCTCGTGGACGGCCTGGGCCTGGCGTTGCATCCAGCTGGCTGGCATGGGCCGGGCATAACCGCCGACGCCCTCGGCGCATTCGCGCTCCTCGTCGGTTTCGTAGGGCACGTCGATGAACTTGGCGCCCAGCGACTCGATCTGCTCCTTCACTGCCGGACGTACGTCGGACGCTTCGATCACCGCACCCAGGCGCTTGGCCGTAGCGATGGCCTGCAGGCCGGCAACGCCTGCGCCCAGGATCAGCACGCGCGCAGCCTTAACGGTGCCGGCGGCGGTCATCAGCATGGGCATGAAGCGTGGGTAGTGATGCGCAGCCAGCAAGACCGCCTTGTAACCCGCGATGTTTGCCTGCGAAGACAGCACGTCCAGGCTCTGTGCCCGGGAGGTACGCGGCGCCGCTTCAAGGGCGAAGGCGGTAATGCCGCGTTCGGCCATCTTGCCGATCAGTTCGTTGTTGAACGGGTTGAGCATGCCCACCAGAAGGCTGCCGCTGTTGATCAGCGCCAGTTCCTGGTCGTTGGGAGCGACCACCTTGAGGACCAATTGGGCGCCGTAGGCATCGGCTGCGCTCCCCAAGGAAGCACCCACGGCCTCATAGGCACTGTCCGGAATGGCGGCGTTGAGACCTGCCCCACGTTGGACGGTGACCTGATGGCCTTGGCCAATCAGTTTCTTGATGGTTTCGGGGGTCGCAGCGACCCTTGTCTCACCGGTCTGCGTCTCGAGAGGAACACCAATGTGCACGACTATTTCTCCTGCGGTGACCTTTTGTCTTTGTAAAAGCCAGCGCACTGCGGATGGTGTGCTGGGGCGGCAGTGGAGCGCCATCCCGCCGGATCCCGGGCGGGCGAAGCATTTTGCAGACGAAGCCAGGGGCCTTCAACCGGTTCTGGAGCGAAACGAAGTCAAAACTACAAGTCACCCTGTGACCGCGTGTCGCAGCTACATGGCTGCAGCCCGTCAATCATGGGCTATTGGCAGATTAGGAGAAAAAATCAAAAAATTTCGGTCAATTCGCTTTCGACTTGCTGAATGTCGCTAAATAACCCGCAAAGCCGCGCAGTCATGAGGGTTAAAGGGTATTTTTGGGCTTACGTAACAGTTTACGTATATGCGACAGATACATATATCTGTAGGTGTTTAAAATTATTGACTACGGAGTCAGGTTGTCGATCTTGATCACGCTTGCGCGCTGTACGCCTGGGCTTGGCTTAGCAGCCAGTCGCGGAAAGCGCGCAACGAGGCAGATTCCACCTTGCGCTCTGGGATCATCAGATAGTAGGCCTTGTCGCTACTCAGGGCGTATCTGTTAGCGACCACCAACCTACCCTCCTGCAACTCGCGCTGGATCAGGAACGGCGGTATCAGGGCTATGCCCATCTCGTGCATGGCTGCTTGGGCGAGCATCGAGAATAGTTCATAGCGGGGGCCTGTCATGTCGCACTCCACATTTATGCCTGTGCTGGCGAACCATTGTCGCCAAGCGTAGGGGCGCGTGCTTTGCTGCAGCAGGGGTAGCTGGGCGATGCGCTCTGCTTCGAGGGTGCCCTGCCCGGCTAGCAGCGCTGGGCTGCAGACGGGGACCGGGTTTTCCCCCATCAGGCGGTGCGACTGGGTGCCGGACCAGTCAGCGTCACCAAAATAGATGGCGGCATCGAAGGTGGTGTCGGCAAACAGGAATGGCCGAGTGCGGTTGGTGAGGTTGACCGTGACATCGGGGTGCCGCTGCTGGAAGTCCTTGAGCCGAGGAAGCAGCCATTGGGTACCAAATGTAGGCACCACTGCCAGTTCGATCACGTTGGCGCCCTGTTGGCGCATCACGGATAGCGTATCGCGCTCCACGGCGTCCAGTTGGGCGGCGACCTGGCGGCTGTAAGAGAGGCCGGCTTCGGTCAGCTTTACGCCGCGGCGCGAGCGACGGAACAGTTCCACATTGAGGAAGGCTTCCAGGCCACCGATCTGCCGACAAACGGCGCCCTGGGTCAGCGCAAGCTCCTGAGCAGCCTTCGTGAAGCTCTCGTGGCGCGCTGCCGCTTCGAAGCAAACCAGGGCAGTTGTACTGGGGATCTTGCGACGCATGTACATCTACCTCACTTGTAAGGCGTTCAGTATGGCGGTTTTTCGATCTACGAAGTGAGGAATTATCACTGGTTGGTGCGCAATACTCGTTTGTCCCGGCGGCCGATCAGGCCTAGGCTCAAAGGCACGAGAAACTGAGCCCTATTTCGAGGATTTCGCTCATGGCCGCTAAAGCAAGCTTCAACTGGATCGACCCGCTGCTGCTGGATCAGCAGCTTACTGAAGAAGAGCGCATGGTGCGTGACAGCGCTTATCAGTTCGCCCAGGACAAGCTGGCCCCGCGCGTGCTCGAAGCGTTTCGTCACGAGCAGACCGACCCGGCGATCTTCCGCGAGATGGGTGACGTCGGTCTGCTGGGGGCTACCATTCCCGAGCAGTACGGCGGCAGTGGCCTGAACTATGTGTGCTATGGCCTTATTGCCCGCGAAGTGGAGCGCATCGACTCGGGGTATCGATCGATGATGAGCGTGCAGTCGTCGCTGGTAATGGTGCCGATCAATGAATTTGGCACAGAGGCACAAAAGCAGAAGTACCTCCCCAAGCTGGCGAGTGGCGAGTGGATCGGTTGCTTCGGCCTGACCGAGCCCAATCATGGCTCCGACCCGGGTTCGATGATTACCCGTGCCAGGAAAGTCGACGGTGGCTATCGCTTGACCGGCAGCAAGATGTGGATCACCAATAGCCCGATCGCCGATGTCTTCGTTGTCTGGGCCAAGGATGATGCGGGTGACATTCGCGGCTTCGTCCTGGAGAAGGGTTGGCAAGGTCTGAGTGCCCCGGCGATTCACGGCAAGGTCGGCCTGCGCGCTTCTATCACCGGCGAAATCGTGATGGACAACGTATTCGTGCCGGAAGAGAACATATTCCCGGATGTGCGTGGTCTGAAAGGCCCATTCACCTGCCTGAACTCGGCTCGTTACGGTATTTCCTGGGGGGCGCTAGGTGCCGCTGAAGCTTGCTGGCACACCGCCCGCCAGTACACCCTGGACCGTCAGCAGTTCGGCCGCCCGCTGGCCGCCAACCAGCTGATCCAGAAGAAGCTTGCCGACATGCAGACCGAAATCACCCTGGCGCTGCAGGGCTGCCTGCGCCTGGGGCGTATGAAGGACGAAGGTACGGCTGCGGTGGAGATCACGTCGATCATGAAGCGCAACTCCTGCGGCAAGGCGCTGGATATCGCCCGCATGGCGCGTGACATGCTGGGCGGCAACGGTATCTCCGACGAATTTGGCGTGGCCCGTCACTTGGTGAACCTGGAGGTGGTCAACACCTATGAGGGTACCCATGACGTGCATGCGCTAATCCTGGGGCGTGCACAGACCGGTATCCAGGCCTTCTATTGATAAGGAGCCAGCCCATGGGCGCGCTTTCACATCTGCGGGTGCTGGACCTTTCGCGCGTGTTGGCCGGCCCGTGGTCTGGCCAGATTCTCGCTGACCTCGGTGCTGACGTGATCAAGGTCGAGCGCCCGGGCAGCGGCGACGACACGCGTTCATGGGGGCCGCCCTTCCTCAAGGATGCCGAGGGTGAGAATACAAGTGAGGCGGCCTATTACCTGTCGGCCAACCGCAACAAGCGCTCGGTGACCATCGATTTCACCCAGCCCGAGGGGCAGCGCCTGGTGCGCGAGCTGGCGGCAAAGTGCGATATCGTCATCGAGAACTTCAAGGTGGGGGGGCTGGCGGCGTATGGACTGGACTACCCGAGCCTGAAAGCGGTCAATCCACGGCTTATCTATTGCTCCATTACAGGCTTTGGTCAGACCGGCCCCTATGCCAGGCGTGCTGGCTATGACTTCATGATTCAGGGGTTGGGTGGGCTGATGAGCCTGACCGGCCGCCCGGAGGGTGAAGAAGGTGCTGGGCCGGTGAAAGTGGGGGTGGCGCTTACTGACATTCTCACCGGGCTCTATTCGACGGTCGCCATGCTCGCCGCCCTTGCGCACCGGGATCAGACTGGCGTCGGCCAGCATGTCGACATGGCGTTGCTCGATGTGCAAGTGGCTTGCCTGGCGAACCAGGCAATGAACTATCTGACCACGGGGACTGCGCCACGGCGGCTGGGCAATGCGCACCCTAATATCGTGCCCTACCAGGATTTCCCGACGGCGGATGGTGACTTCATTCTTACCGTGGGCAACGACAGCCAGTTCCGCAAGTTCGCCGAGGTGGCCGGGCAACCCCAATGGGCGGACGACCCGCGCTTTGCCACTAATAAGTTGCGCGTGGCCAATCGGGTCGAGTTGATTCCTTTGATTCGTCAGGCCACGGTGTTCAAGACCACGGCGGAGTGGGTGAGCCAGTTGGAGGCGGCCGGGGTGCCGTGCGGGCCTATCAATGACCTGGCGCAGATGTTCGAGGACCCTCAGGTAGTGGCGCGTGGTTTGGCAGTAATGATGCCGCATCCGTTGGCGGGTAGCGTCCCACAGGTGGCCAGCCCGATACGCTTGTCGGAGACGCCGGTGGAGTATCGTCGTGCGCCGCCGCTGCTGGGTGAGCATACGGAGCTTGTGCTGGAGGAACTGCTAGGGTTGGATGCGAGCGAGGTGCAGCGCTTGCGCGGTAATGGTGTGCTGTAGAGGCTTCAGCGTCTATTGAAAGCGGGGAGGCCGTCAGGCCTCCCCGCTTTGCTTTTTCAGGGATCTGAAGGTTTGTTGAAATTAAAGGTTGACGGCCTTTCGAATCCCCTTATAATGCGCCCCACTTCCAGCGACAACGGAACGACAAACTCCTTGAAATTCAATGAGTTAGGCGATTCGAAAGATGCTGTAAGGGCTACGATCTAATGATCGCCAGCGGTTGAGATGATGGTTGACAGCGCTT
>NZ_SSOE01000021.1:0-48494 GCF_029871175.1 Pseudomonas sp. BN607 | reverse complement strand
TAGAATACCGGCCTGTCACGCCGGGGGTCGCGGGTTCGAGTCCCGTCCGCTGCGCCATCTTCGTTTCAAGGTCCCTAGAACACCTTGAAGCAAACACAAGAGAAGCGATCACGTCATCGCTTTTTTTGTGCCTGCCCTGAGGCCATCGCGCCGGAAGGGTAGACCCAGGTTTCAATCGGGCGCAAGCCTGAATGATACGCAGCGGTAGTTCAGTCGGTTAGAATACCGGCCTGTCACGCCGGGGGTCGCGGGTTCGAGTCCCGTCCGCTGCGCCATCTTCGCCTCAAGGCCCCATGAACGCCTTGGAGCAACGTCAAAGCGACCTTCGGGTCGCTTTTTTCGTTGTGGTGCCTGGCCATTGCCTGCCTTTACCCACATTTACACCAAGTTGACAGGTTCTTCACCGACCAGTGGTTCCAGTGCCTGCCTGCTGTGTTGCACAATAGGCACCTTCTCGACATACCCGGAATTCGCAATGACCAGATCTTCCGTCTTTGGTGCGCTCGGGCTGGCCCTGGTGCTGGCGGGCGTGACCGGTTGTTCCTCAAAAAAAGCTGCCGTCTACGAGCACGAGAATTTCGATGACTCGGGCACCTTCTCGCGCAGCTTCCCGGTGAGCGATGCCGGTTCGTGCGAGGCCGCACGGCGCGCTTTGCTCAGCCAGGGTTACATCATCACCAGCAGCGGCGCCAACCAGGTGGTGGGCAACAAGAGCTTCCAGCAGAACAGCGAGAACCACCTGCAGATCAGCTTCAACGTTACCTGTGCGCCCGATGTCAGCGACGACCAGCGTTCGACCATGTTCGCCAACGCCCTTCAGGACCGCTACGCGCTGAAGAAGTCCAACACCTCCGCCAGCCTCGGTGTGGGTGTGCTCGGTTCGGTGTCGATGCCGATTGGTTCCAGTGACGATTCGATGGTCAAGGTGGCCAGTGAGACGGTGACGGCGGCGCAGTTCTATGATCGCTATTTTGCCTTGGTCGAAAGCTACCTGCCCAAGCCGAAAAAAGTGAGCAAGGCCAAGGTCGAAGAGCCAGCGCCGAAGATTGAGAAACCGGCGGCTGCCCTTGGGCTTCCGGAGCAAGCTGCGGCGAACCCGGTGGCGCCGGCCCCGGCAGCTGCACCGTTGGTCGAGGCGACGCCTGCACCTGCGGGGGTAGCCCCGACCAGCGAGGCGGCAGCGGCGCCGGTGGTGGATGACAGCCAGGGTTCCCAGCCTGTGGCCCCGCCGGCGGAAGCTGCACCCATTCAGGTGCAGCAGGATGCCCAGCCGGCCGAGGCCGCCCCCTCCCTTTGATTGATCGACTGGACCGGCCCTTTAGCGGGGTAGCTCGCGAAAGGGCCGGTTCAGGCAGTAAACATCCCCTGTTACAGACGCCCCGCGATAACTTCTTGAACACCTGCTACGTTTTCCACTCATAAGCTTGTCATCATTCCTTCATGCCACCTGCTTAGCTTGAAGGCGACACCTACGAAGACAAAATGAGTAAAGAGGACGCAGGGCTATGGATGAATACCAGGAAGAACTACTCGAAACCCAGGCTTACGAACTGGACACCCCGGAACCGGCTGACGACGCCACCGAGCTTTAACCTGCGCGTCGCTGGCTGCGGCGGAACTCCCCCGGTGTAAGGCCCGTCCAGCGCTTGAATGCGCGCTGGAAGGCCTCTGCCGAAGCGAAACCCAACAGAAAGGCAATCTCGCCGAACGCCAGCTCCGTATCGCGGATATAGGTCTCGGCCAGGTCGCGCCGTGTTTCATTGAGCAAATCCCGAAAGCGCGTACCTTCCTCGGCCAGCTTACGGCGCAAGGTCCAGGTGGGCAGTTGCAGTTGCAGTGCCACTTCTTCCAGGTCCGGTTCGCGGCCGCCATTGAGCAGGGGGCCCAGCAGGTGGGTGATGCGCTCACCCAGGCTGCGGACCCTTGTGCGTTGCAGCATCTCTGCCTCGCACAGCTGCAACAGGTGTTGCCAGGTGCTCGGGCAATGCGCTGGGTTGGCCAGTTGCAAGGTGGCGCGGCTCAAGCGTAGCTGGTTGCTTTCGGCGGCGAACTGCACGGGTGTACTGCACAGCGGCTGGTACTTCGCGGCATAGGCTGGCGCGGCAAATTCGATGTCCAGGCGTTCGGCCTGCACTGGGGTGCCGGCAAGGTCCGTCAGTTGGGCCAGCCAGCCGGCCAGCAGTGAGTCGACCACAAAGCGGTTGTAGTCGTTATACGGGCTGATGGAGTAGAAGCGCAGCCAGGCGCCCTGGGCATCTTCCACAAAGCGGGAACGGCCACGGTAGTTGGCCGCGTAAAGCGGCTCGAAGCGCAGCAGAGTGCGCGCCGCCTCACCCAAGGTGGGGGCCTGGGCCGCGGTGACCCCGGCCAGGCCAGCGTGCGCCAGACGGCTCAGGCGCCCCATACGCAGGCCTAGAGCAGCCTCGCCGCTCATTTCGATTGCCGCGTGGCCCAGATGCATGTAGCGGGGGATGGACAGGCGTGCGCCGGCTTCGCCCAGGCGTGTCGCGTCCAGGCCGTAGCGGCGCAGCAATGGTTCAGGGTCGTGGCCCAGCTCGCGTAGGGCTTCGCTCAAAGGCTGGACAAAACCCACCGACAGTTCGCCCAGGCGCACGCGGGGGCGGGCCATGGGCTTACAGCCACACATTCAGCAGGCGGGCACCTGGGCTGGGAGGGGCGGCCAGCAACGCTCCCGACTGGCGGGCAAAGCCCTGGCCATCGCTGCCCTGTTCCCAGAACTGCCCGCGCATGAACACGCTCATACTGCTGATGTCGGTTCCGGCCACTTCGGTCAGGCGTTGCCAAGCCGCCTGTTCACTGACTTCGCCGCGCTGCAAGGCCAGCCCGGCGCTGGCATCCTGGTGGCGATTTCCCCGCCAGGGTGCTTGCCAGCTGCCCTTGCCACTGAGAAACGCTGGGTTGGCGATCAGTTGTACGGCTTGTTCAGTCAGTTGCTGGTGGTTTTCCGGGTACCAGCTGTCACTGCCCACCAGTATCCCCAGGCGCCCGGCCGGGGTCTGCACGACCTGCAGCGGGTGCTGGCGGCCGTCGTGGACGTAGCGGCGCATTTCACTGTCGGGATATTGCTGGCGCTGGGGCTGCCCCAGTAGCGAGCCGTCACCGGCAAACACCACACTGCTGTTGAACAGCGGGCCACGGCCGGTATGCAGTACGCCTTGTTTCACATAAGGTTCGGGCAGCACGATCGAACCGGCCACCAAGGTGACGCCAAATTCCTTGGCCAGGCCGCCGAACAGCTGCTGGTAGTCTGCGGCCATCTGTTCGGCCTTCATGCGCAAGTGCGCATCGGCGCGCCAGTCGTCGCCGTCAGCGCCAAGAACTGCGAGGCCATAGCGAAGCGGGTTGCTCAGTTCCAGCCATTGTTGGGCTTCGCGGCTCTGGGTAACTTGATACAGCTCGCTCTTCTCTCCGCGCGCCCACAGCCAGGTACCGATGTGTTCCGGCAGCACGACCACCGTGCGCGGGTTCACCAGGCCTTGGGCGCGGGCTTGCTCCAGATAGGCTGCGAGCTTGCGGTGCAGGCGTTGCAAGTTCTGATAGTCGCCCGGGTACAGCAGTGGTTCGACACCGAGCAGGTTGCCGTGCTCGCCCGGGACGCCATGGTTAAGCGCCAGTTCGATGCGCAGGTCGGACAGGTAGTGGCCTTCCGGGCGCTGTTGGGTCCAGAAGCCATAGCCGCAGAGGGCGGCGATCATCACCAGCGCCAGGGCGCTTGCCAGGAGTTTTCGCATCAAGCGTGGGTATTCGCTAAAAATGGAGTGGCCATGCAGGGAATCAAGGACATGATGCGGCCTTATCCATCAGCATCGGAATCCTTGTTGCCCTGCCTTCTTGCAGAGTCGCGTTTGATCATACCAAAGCTACCGGGCGCTTATGAGCATTCTCTGCAGACAAGAGCGGGTGTCACGGCCGGCAAGCCAGGCGCTGACGTTCATAGTTAACTGCCTTGTCCCGTTCCGGAAGATTGTAAGGTGCCGAACACTGGCGCTCACCCCACTTGATGGTCAGGCTGCCCTGGTCCTGTTCCAGGAGTAACAATGCCTTGCCGCTCGGGTCGGAAATTGCCAGTTGCTGGCCCGCAGCGTCCTCGACCGAGGCCCCGAACGGTATCAATTGACCGCGCTCGTCGAACAGCTCGAACTGCACCCGACGCCCGCTCTTGCCGGTATAGCGGGCAAGCACCACGGCACCGCGGCGAGGCACCAACTGCTGGGAGGCGTTGTCGATTTCGATGTCGCCCCCCAGGTCACTGGTGTCCAGGCTGATCCAGTTGACGCGATAGGGCTGGGCGCTGGGGATCACCGCATAGCCATTGCGCCCGGTCTCCACACCGCTATAGCTGCTGATCTTTGCGCCCTTCACACCTGGCACTTCGGCCAGGGCGAAGGTCTCACTGAGCGACTGGCCGAGGTTGATGCCGCCCTGGTGGGCAACTAAGGCGCCGGCAATGTTCAGGTTCTGCGAGTCGTAGCCGCGTCCCTGGCTATAGCCCAGGCTGATGTCGGCGACCGAAGTGCGGGTGTTCAGGTTGGCCGATGCCGAGCTGCCGCTGGTGCGGCTGTGGCCGCCCTGGATCGAGTAGAAGGTGTCGCTGGTCTCCGACAGGTAGCCGTTGATACCGGCCTGGGTGGTGTCGTTGCCCTTCTGTGTGCTGGTGGTGACGAACGCCCGCGGTGCGCGGGCGCGGCTGCCGAGTGGGAACGATACCGACAGGTTGAGCTGGGTATCTTGCCCCGAAGGGCCTGAGCTCCCCAGCTCCTTGGTGCGGCTGACGTCCAGGTTGTAGGAGATCTCGCCCCAGTTGTTGCTGTATCCGGCGGTCAGGCTCTGCGAACCGCCGCGGTTCCAGTAGCGCTGGTCGGTGGCCGTCAGGTACAGGCTGCCGAACGCGCGGTTGCGGCCCAGGCTCTGGTTGATGGTCAGGTCGGTGCGGGTCTTGGAGTTGCCACTGCGCTTGATCGCGTTGGCGCTCAGGTCCTCGACATGCTGGGTGAGGGTACGGAAGCCCTCGGTGGAGTAGCGGTAGGCCGCGAGGGTAAAGTTGGTGTCGGTGCCGGTGAACGTCTTGGCGTAAAGCGCCCGCAAGCTGTTGCCTTGGGTGGTCTGGCCCAGGGCCTTGCTCGAGGAGTGGGTGACATCGAGCGAAAAGGCGCCCAGCAGTGTGTTCAGGCCGCTGCCCACGGCCATTGCCTTATAGTCTTGGGTGGCTTGCAGGCCAACGACGCCCGTCACGGTGTTGGTCAGGCCGTAAGCCAGCGTCGTACTGAGCATCTGCGGCGTGGCCAGGCCCTCCGTGTTGCTGTTGTAGCGTCCAGCGGACAGGCTGTACTTGACCTGACCGCCACGGACCATGAGCGGCAGGCTGGAAAAGGCCTGCACGGTGACCCGCCGACGGCCGTCGGCCTCGATGATGGTGACTTCCAGGTCGCCATTGGAGCCGCTGGGGTAGATGTCGCTGATCTCGAACGGCCCGGGCGGCACGTTGGCGGTGTAGAGCACGTAGTTGTTCTGGCGAATCTCGACCCTGGCGCTGGTCTGCGCCACGCCACGCACCACAGGTGCGTAGCCGCGCTCGCTGTCGGCGCGCATGCCTTCGTCCGAAGCCAGCTTCAGGCCTCGATAGCGCACGCTGTCGAACAGGTCGGTGTCGCTGAAAATGTCACCGGCGCTGAACTGGCCTTTGAGCGCGGTCACGTCGTGCTGCACATAGCTGCGGTTGCTCTTGAAGGTGTCCGGCTGCCCTGTGCCGCTGCTGAAGTTCGACTCGTTGCGCAAGCGCCAGCTGCCCAGGTTGATGCCGTTGCGCAGGCTCAGGTTGTTGGCGATGCGGGTCTCGGCATCGCCGGCGCTGCGGCTGGTGTTGAACTGATAGTTCGCGAACGCCGCAGACACCCCTGCGTCCCACAGTTGTGGGTCGACGTAGCCGCGCAGGCCGCGTTTCATGGCAACCTGCGGGATGCTGGCGGACAGGCGCAGGTGACCCGAGTCGTAGCTCAGGCTGGCCTGGTCGATCAGTGCGGCCAGGTCGTGGCAGGCCAGGGCGGTATCCAGGCGCCCCAGTGCCTTGAGCTTGTCCATGTCGATACCCAGCTGCTCGAGCAGTTCCTGGGTCAGGCAGGGTTCCACTCGCCCAGTCTGTGGGTGGCGGTTGAATTCGATGTCACGCCGGCCTACCAGCACTTCGTTGCTGTACAGGTCTACCCGGTAGTTGCCCGGTAGCACGCTGTTGGCCGACAGCAGCGTTTGCAGGTCGACCGCCGATTGCGCGCCCTGCAGAAAGGTGGTGTTGAAGCCCTGCAGGTGGGCGGCGTCCTGCGCCGTTGCAAGGCTGGGCAGCGCGGTGCAGATGACCAATGACAGGGCGTTGAGCTTCCAGGCCGGACGAAGCGTGCCGCCACTGAACGCGTGCGCGCCTGCATCGGCTCCCTCGACGGGGTGGGGGGCGATGGACAGAGACATACCAGAAACCTATTTCATATCCCGGCACGGGCTGGGCACGGGAAGGCCGCACGCGACCAGGGCACGAGGTGGGGGCTACGATTTCACAAGGTGATGGCGGGTTCGGCAGGCTTGGCGCTACCCGGCTGGGCAGTGTTCAAACGCAAGGAATATCCATGTTGGGCGCCATAGTCGTTGATGCTCTTGAACGTCAGCGTCAACGGGCCGTCCACCTGGGAAAATACCGAGGTGAATGTCTTTTGTTCGCCAGGGGCGATCATGGTCGACTCGGCGTTGAGCACGGTTTGTTTCCCGCTTTTAAGTTCGATATCGGCCATCGACACGTGATACAGGCTGGGGTTGTTCACGGTCAGTTGTGGCTTCCCGGCGCGTTGGGTCAATTGCCAGACCAGTTGTTCGGGGGCCAGCAGGGCATTGCCGGGCAAGTTGGCCGGGCGGAAGAAAATCTTGATACGTTGGCGCACCGCCAACTGCAAGGTATTGGCCTGGGTACTGGCTTGCGGAATTTCCTGGACATTGAGCCAGACCACCGACTCGCGATCGGTCGGCAGGCCCTGGCCTTCATAGAGAATGCGTAACAGTTGTTCCTGCTTGGGCAATACTCTGGCCAACGGTGGAGTAATCGCGAACGGTGCCTGTGCGCGGTCGCCGGCATCCACCCAGGATTGCACCAGGACTTCCTGGATGCCATTGCGCACGATGACATTGGCTTCTTTGTGCGCACCGTCGAACACGACGCGCGTAGCGCTCAGGGAGATGCTGGCAGTTGCCTGGGCGGCGACGAGCATGCCCAGCAACCCGAGAACGGGATACAGAGAACGACGCAACATGGTTGTGTACCTTGCGGGGCGAAGAAGTGGCGAGGCTGGTCAGCCTCGCGCAGGGAGCAGCGGCGAAGTGATTACTCGTACTGCAGGATGAACGGCAGGGTGGCGTCACCGCGACCGGCGGTGGCAGTGCCGGCGGCGCCCGTGGTGACATACGCCGCAGAGAAGCTCAGGGTGGCGTCGCCGCCCTCGGCGCCAGTGCCGTGCACGTCGCTCTGGATCTTGGCAGTGGCGGCCGAGCTCAGGTCGATCAGGTTGCCATTAGCGTCGAGCAGGGCAATGCCAACGTTGGCGGCAGTGCCGGTGCCTTTGGTCAGCGCCAGGACCTTCTTGCCAGTCACCAGGCCCGAACCGCCGCTGTTGGCATCGAAGATCATCGCCACCTTGGTGCCGAGGTTGCAGTTGACGTTGAGGTTGAAGTCCTTGCCGGTCACGCGGCCAGCGGTCGGGTTTTCGGCGGTGCCCATGTCCTTGATCGCGACGCTGCCCATGTCCACGGCGATCACGCGGTCGGCGTTGGCGCCATCGACCGAGCAGGCATCATTGTTGATCACGCCGGTGAAGGAGATCTTGCCGCTGCCACCGGTGATTGGCCCGGTGGCCTCGACGGCCAGTGCACCGGCCGAAGCGGTCAGGAGCGAGAGGGTCAGGGCGGCCAGGGAAACTTTATTCATATTGATGTCCACATGAGAGTGAGTAAGTGCTGCAACTTAGTGCACGCTCACCATAAGTCAGGTGGTTTCTCTGGCCCATCAGACGAATCTTAATGGCGGGGCAATGACGCTCGTTAGTTAATTAAAGATATGACTCGCCAGGCAATACGCCAACAATTCCTGATCGCTGTTCACTTCAAGTTTGCGCATCGCGGAAACTTTCTGCGCACTAATGGTCTTGGTACTTCGATGTTGGCTGCGGGCGATCTCACTGACACTTTGTCCGGCAACGAACAGGCGCAGTATTTCGAATTCCTTGGGTGACAGGTTTTCCACCCGTTGATCGATGGCGGTGTTACAGGCGACCACGGACTGCCGTGCCGGTGCCGGCGCCCGGTAAGTGCGGTTGCGGGCGACGGCATTGAGGGCCTTTTCGATTTCGCCATGCAACTGGCTCTTCTGGATCACGCCGTCCACGCCCAGTTCCTGCAGCCGTGTCAGGATCAGCGGGTTGGAGATCATCGTCAGCACGAGGATGCGGACGGCGGGATAGTGACGTTTGAGGTAGTCGATCAGTTTCAGGCCGTCACCGTAGGGTGAGTCTGCCGGCATGTTGTAGTCGGAGATGACCATGTCCACGGGTTGGCGTTCGAGCAGTTCGATCAGCCCTTGTGAACAGACGGCTTCGCCGACCACGCTAAAGCGTGGGTCGCGTTCGACCAGTTCCCGGACGCCGAGCAGCACGATGGGGTGATCGTCGGCGATGATGACCTTGAGTTTTTCCATAAAAGACGACCCGTTAGCCGGTGCGGATGGGAGGGTTGTTTCCATGCGCTATCAGCGCTGAAGTTGATTCTATGCGAGGGCATCGAGCATTGCTGACAGCCTGTTCAACACCCCTTCCAGCTTATCGGCCAGGGCCGCGTCGAGCGGCGACTCGGCCAGCGCGGACTCCAGCGCACAGCACTGCTCGGCCAGGGGCCGGGCCTGTACCGCGCCCAGGGCGCCGGCGATGCTGTGCAGGCGCTCGCCAAGACGCCGCTGGTCGCCTTGCTCAAGGGCCAGGCGCAATTGCTGCATATCCTCACGCAGGGTGGTGATGAACAGCGCGCGCATGGCGTCGGACACTTGCACGGTATCGGTGGCTGCAGGGGAGGGTGAGGCGCTGAGGCTGTCCGCTTGCGCACGGCTGGGGGCTTCGGCCAGTGCTGGCCGACACAGGCGGGCCAGATGGCTGCGCAACGCCTGCAGGCTCAACGGTTTGACCATCCAGGCATTCATGCCCGCCTCGAGACAGCGCTGGCCTTCTTCTCGCAGTGCATTGGCGGTGACGCCGATGATCGGCAACCGGGCGTCGTGCTGGCGCAGGGTCCTGGCCAGTTCGTAGCCATTCATCAACGGCATGTTTACGTCGGTCAGGACCAGGTCGAACTGGCCTGGCTGCCAGCGTTGCATGGCCTGTTCGCCGTTGGCCGCGACTACCGTGGTGCAGCCCAGCGCCTCGAGTTGCTCCTGCAGGATCGCCTGGTTGATCGGATTGTCCTCGGCCACCAGGATATGCAGACGCAGAGCGGCGCCTTGCTGTTGCGCGGTGCTCTGGTCATCGGGCGACCCGCCCTGGCGCACGACCGCGATGAGCTGGGCGATGGCCCGCACGTCATGCAGGTCTACCCGCCAGCAGCCGTCGACGAACGCGCCGGGGGTAGGGCCGTCGCTGCTGGCGCAGATCCGTTGGCCATGCCAGGTGGCAGCGTCGGGGCAGTCGAGCAGGTCTACCAGCAGGGCCTGGTGGTTGTCCTTCTCCAGGGGTGGAATCGTCAGGGTCGCGGCGATACCCAGGCGCTGCAGCCAGTCGACGCCATGCTGGGCAAGCTCCGGTATCGGCGCACGCACATACACCGGGGTCGGGTCGGGCACTGCGCTTGGGCTGTCGCTCAGCGCCCCCTGGGCCAGTGGCAGGCTGATGTTGAGGGAAAAGCTGCTGCCCAGCCCCGGCTCACTGACCACCTTGATCTGGCCACCCATCATGTCAGCCAGCCAGCCGCAGATCGGCAGGCCCAGGCCCGCACCGCCCTCGCTGGAGGCATCGGCGACCTGGTAGAACAGCTCGAAGAGCCTGGCCTGCTGCGCCTGGGAAATGCCAATGCCGCTATCGGCAACCTGCCATTGCAGCCGCACGTGGGTATCGTCGAGCGCCAGCACGCGGGTGCGCAGCACCACCCGACCGGTGTCGGTGAACTTGATGGCGTTGCTCAGCAGGTTGTTGAGGATCTGGCGGATGCGTATCGGATCGCCCACCACCTGCGCCGGCAGGCGGGCGTCATGGCAGGCATAGAGCAACAAACCCTTGCGCTCGGCGAAGGCGCGATAGGTGCGCACGGTGTCCTCGAGCATGTCCAGCGGGCAGAACGGCACGGGTTCGAGCGCCATCTGCCCGGATTCGATCTTGGTCACGTCGAGCACGTCACTGATCAGCTGGAACAGGGTTGCCGAGGAGCGCTGGATAGTGTGCAGATAGCCCTGCTGGCGTGCATCCAGGTGTGTCAGGCCGAGCAGCTCGAGGGTGCCCAGCACGCCGTACAGCGGGGTGCGGATCTCGTGGCTCATGGTGGCCAGGAACAGGGTCTTGGCGGTGTTGGCGGCGTCGGCGGCGCGCCGGGCTTCGTCGAGCGCCTGGGCGTCCTCGACATGGCGGGTGACGTCGTTGAATGCGTAAAGGCGCACGTCTTCGCCGTGGTAGCGGGTCGACACGAAACCGACCTGCAGGTGGCGACCTTCGACCTGTAGGTAGTGCTCGCCATTGCGGGTGTTGCCCACTGCCGAGGCGAGGGTACTGACCAGCTCGCGGGTGCCCTGCCATTGCTGCGCCCGCTGGTTCTCCAGCAGCACCTCGTTGTCGGCGCTGCGG
The DNA here is from genome assembly GCF_029871175.1 of Pseudomonas sp. BN607. Lineage (NCBI taxonomy): Bacteria > Pseudomonadati > Pseudomonadota > Gammaproteobacteria > Pseudomonadales > Pseudomonadaceae > Pseudomonas > Pseudomonas sp. BN607. Next base: position 37,626 of record NZ_SSOE01000021.1, on the reverse strand, counting down.
ATTACGCACAGGCCAGTCGGGGCGGTGTCGATGACCACCCGGCTGAAGGCCTCGCTCTCGGTGATGATCTCGTGGGCCGCGCGCGCAGGCAGGATGACCTCGCGCTGATACCAACGGATGGCCACCCGGCCCAGCCCGATGAGGACCAGGAACGTGGCGGCGATGCTGGCCAGCGACCAGAACGCGTAACGGAAGAAGTGCCGGTAGGTCACGGTGTAGATCGCACTCCAGCCACCGTTGGCCTGTTCGTGGAGACGGAACACCAGGCCTTCGGGCTTGATGTTCAGGCCTTCATGCACCCCCTTCAGGGGCGCGGGCGCGCCGATCAGCACCTCGCCGGATGGGGTGATGAGGTTAAAGTGGTCATACACGGTCCAGTCCATGATGCGTTCGAAATCATCGATCTGGGCCAGGTCCACCAGCGACGCCACTTGCGTGGCTTGGCCCTCTGCCTTGCCCGAGCGCAGAGGGACGTTGGCGTAGGCCAGCACGCGTGGCGGGGAGGCCTGGTCCGGCTGCTCGACATAGCTGCGCCAGACGATCCTGCTGCCTGGGCCCCAGTCCTTGTCCTGAGGCTGGCGCACAATGACCTGCCTGATCACATCGATGAACGGTTCATTCTCCAGCTTGCCCCGCCCGCGTCCTGCGGCGGGAACCGTGATGTCGTAACGGGCATCCGGCGAGAACAGGAACACCTGTGGTGAACGGTACGGAGACGCCGACCAGAACATGCTATAGAAGCTGGCCAGGTTCGCCCCCAGGGTGAAGATGTCCGATACTTCGCGGTCAGCCAGGTTGTGTGGGTCGAATTTGAGGCTGAACGGCATGGAAAATGGAAAGATCTGGCCCTTGTAGATGTCCGGCCCTTCCTCGGGCATTGGCGCCAGCGCCGGCTCAAGCGCACGTGGGTAGTCGAGCAGCTCCCCCTTGGCGCTGCGTTGCACGAGGGCCTCGAGGAAGGTTTCCTGCTCTTGGACATTCTCCATCAGCCGGGCGAAATGGATGCTGACCGTGTCGCTGTGTTCGTCGATCAGGCGCTCGAGCGACCAGAGACTGAAACCGGCCAGCAGCAGCGCCAGGCCCAGCAGGACGGTCATGCCTTTGTTCAGGCGCAGAGAGCTGCGGGCCAGGTTTTCCAGCAGGGCGTTGTACTGTTTCATGCAAGGGTCCGCAAGGGCGTGGGGGCATCGATACCCAACGAATATTACCTTTGATGCCCGGCCGGCGCTGTGAGTTACAGCCGGTCAGTAGGCTGACGGGGGACCGTCGTTGTGCAGCAGGCGCTGGAACTGTTCCGCCGACACGGCATGGGAGATCAAAAAGCCCTGCACCTGGTTGCAGTCGACCTTGCGCAGCATTTCGAGCTCCTGAGGCGTCTCGACCCCTTCGGCGACCACGGTGAGCCCGAGCTTGCGCCCCAGGGCAACGATGCTGGCCAAGGCCGAGGCCAGGCTCTCGCTTTCATCGCAACGCTGCACCAGCGCCCGGTCTATCTTCAGTTCGGTGAAGGGCGTCGAGACCAGACTCATGTACGAGCTGTAGCCTTTGCCGAAGTCGTCCTGGGACAGGCCGAAACCTTTCATGCGCAAGCGGCAGGCGCCTGCATAGAAGTTGCTCAGCTCTTCGGGAATGGAGCATTCCATCAGCTCGAAGCACAGCTTGCCGGGCACCCCTTGGTGGTGCAGGACGAATTCCAGCAGCCGGTCGGCCAGGTCATGGCTGTTCAGCAGGTGGGTCGGCAGGTTGATCGAGACCGGGATGTCATAGCCCCGTTCGCGCCAGCGCGCCTGGGCATCCATGGCTTGCTTGAGCATCACCCACAGCAGCCTTTCCTCCAGGCCAAAGGCATTGATCGTTGGCAGGAAGGTGCCTGGCAGCAACACCCCTTGCTCCGGGTGCATCCAGCGCACCAAGGCTTCTGCCGCGACGATGCGACCATTGTGCAAGGACTTCTTGGGTTGGAACCAGGCCTGAAAAGCTCGGTTGTTCAAGGCATCGACCAAGGTCTGGCGATCGAACTCGGGCGTGGCCGGTACCGCCTGGGCCGGTGCCTGATGGTGCAACTGCAATTGGTCGATCAGGCTGCGCAGCGCGGCGGGTTCGACCGGCTTGGATATCAACCCGAGCACGTCCACACCGAGGTTCTTGGCCACCAGGCTCGCCGCCATGAGCATGCGCCGCGAGGCCACGCTCATGATCGCCAGGCCTGGCTTGTGGCGCAGGCCGGCAAGGTGCTGGATGAACTGCACACCGTCCATGCCGGGCATCAGCAGGTCGGTCAGCACCAGGTCAAAGTCACGCTGGCGCAGGCGCTCCAGCGCTTCCTGGCCATCCCGGGCCGCTTCCAGGTTGAAGCTGCCAAGCTCGCTGAACAAGTGTTGCAGGTACATATGCTGGAAGGGGTGGTCTTCGACGATCAGGATGTTAAAGGTCTTCAAGGGCTACCTCGATACGGGGCCAGGCAGTTGAACAGGACTTGCAGGTTGAAGGGCTTGATCAGGCAGCGATCCATGCCGGCGGCCAGGCACAGTTCTTCCTCGCCGCGCAGGGCGTTGGCAGTGGCGCCGACGATGGGACGGGTGCAGCCCAACCGGCGCAGGGCCCGGGTCAGTTCGTAGCCGTTCGTGCCGGGCATGTTGACGTCGGTCAGCAGCAGGTCGAAATGCTCGCGCTGCCAGGTTTGCAAGGCCTGCTCGCCATCGCTGACCAAGGTCACGCTGCAGCCGAGCTCCTCGAGCTGGTCGCGCAGGATCAACTGGTTGATGACATTGTCCTCGGCAACCAGCACGTGCAGCCCGAGCGGCTCGGTCAAGGGGGCCGGCGCGGCGGGGTCCCTGGGACGGCGCAGGCCCTGGGCCTGGCCGACAGCATGGTGCAGGGCGCCCAGGTCGTTGAGGTTGACCTGCCAGTGACCGGCCTCGTGCCGCGCCTCCCAGCAGTCCTGGGCGCTGGCCAGGATTCGCGGGCCGGGCCATTCGGCGACCAGCCAGCGTTCGACAGTGCCGGGATGCAGCTCGACCAGCAGTTCGCCGGGCAGGGCGGTGCCTGGGGCCGGCGCGCCGACCTGTGCACGCGCACCCCAGCGGCAGAGCCAACCACTGATGGCTTCAGCCAGTTCGTGTACGGGCGATACCACGTGAATGCGTTCGCCCAACAAGTTGAACGGGGCGCTGGTGCGGCCTGACGCCACCTCCAGGGGTAGGGTCAGGCTGAAGCTGCTGCCCAGGCCCAGCTCGCTGACCAGGCGCAGCTGGCCGTTCATCAATTGCGTCAGGCGCTGGCAGATCGGCAGGCCGAGCCCGGTGCCGGGGATGACCTGGCTATGGCCTTCGGTCTGGTAGAAAGGGTCGAAGATGAACGGCTGGTCCTGTTCGGCGATGCCCTTGCCCGTGTCCGAAACCTGCCACAACAGGCAGGAGCGTTCGCCGTCGCGGTTGAGCAGCCTGGCCCGCAGCACCACGCGGCCGCAATCGGTGAACTTGACCGCATTGCTCAGCAGGTTGTTGAGGATCTGGCGGATCCGGTTGACGTCGCCGATCAGGTGTTCCGGCAGGCGTGGGTCCAGGCAGCTGTAGAGCTGCAGCCCCTTGCTCCTGGCTGCCGCGCTGTAGCCCTGGACCACCTCGCGGACCAGGTCCGGGGCACTGAACTCGCTGAGTTCGAGGGCCAGCTGACCGGCCTCGATCTTGGACACGTCCAGCACGTCGCAGATCAACTGCAGCAAGGTTGACGAGGAGCCTTCGATTGCCCGCAGGTAATCGCGCTGCTGGGCGTCGAGCACGGTGCGCGACAGCAGCTCCAGGGTCCCCAGCACGCCGTACAGCGGTGTGCGGATTTCGTGGCTCATGGTCGCCAGGAACTGGGTCTTTGCTTCGTTGGCGGTGTCGGCCGCGCGCCGGGCGTCGTCCAGTGCGGCCTCGATCTGCTTGCGTGCGCTGATGTCGCTGAACGCGCAAAGCAGCACCGGCTCGCCCTTGTAGCGGGTTGGCGAGCAGCTCAGGTACAGGTGGCGCCCTTCGGCGCTCTCGAAATAGTCGCTGCACTGGCCTTCTTGTCGCTCGAAAGCCTGCTCGATCCATTGCGCGCTACGCGCGCCGCGTGCCGGGTCCTGGCCCAGCCACTGCTGGGCCAGGTGGTTCTCCAGCACCACCTGGCCATCGCTACGGCGCAGCACGCACAGGGCGACAGGTGCGGTTTCGATGACGTCGCGGCTGAACATCTCGCTTTCCACCAGCGCACGGATGCGTTCAACCGTGGGGGTGAACAAGCGCTGGTCGAACCGCTGGATCAACACCCGTATCAAGGTGATGCTGAGCACGCAGAACAGCAAGGCACCCAGCAGTTGCTGCCACAGACCGGCGAGGATCGCGGACAGGTCGATCGCGTAAACCAGTTGCCAGTCCGAAGACATCAACGGCTTGCTGATGACCAGGTACTCTGGCAGGAGCCCCTGGCCGGCGAAGCCGAAGAAGTTGTTACCCACGGGATGGTGCAGCGAACGGTCCAGCGTCGAGCCTGGAGTGTTGGTGAACACCAGCATGCCGTCGGCATTGAACATCATGAACTTACCCGCGCTGGCATCCTCGAGCGACGGCGACACTGCATGGCTGTCGATTTCCAGGCCCAGCCAGCCAGAGCCCGGGTCGCGTGCGTCCAGGCGCAGGAAGATGAACAGGCGCGAACCTTGGGCGCCCTGGTCAGCCAGCCACAGTTCCCGAGGGGCCGTGCCCCGCTGGCCAGCAGCGAGCAGCTGCTCCAGCAGGGTCGATGAAGGCAGCGAGGCCTGGGCGTCAGCGTTGTACAGCCAGCGCATGGGGGCCTGCGCCGCTGTGTCGACATACAGCAGGTTGACCTGCCGGGCCTTGAGGTAGGCACACATACGCTGGGTCAGCCACAGGCTCCAGCGCTTGCCCGGCTGGCTGCCCAGTTGCAGGTGCACTTCTTCGCCCGGTGCCAGGGGCAGCCAGTCGACACCCGGCGCCGTTTGACGCACGGCTGCCAGGCTCAGGCTCTCCAGCAGCGCCTCGCGGTTGGTGAAGAAGGTATGGGCCTCGGCGATCGCGCTGCTCATGGCACCATGGCGCCGAGCGATATCGGTGTTGAAGGTAAAGGACAGGAAATTGTAGGCCGCGCCGAGAATGCCGGCCGATAGCACGATTGCCAGCAGCCGAAGCAGGCGGCGTGCTGCCTCGGGGTTGGAGAGAAGGGGGTTGATCTGTTGCAGGTAGGCTTTGAGTCGCATCCCGCAAATGTAAGTAGGCCGCTGGCAACTGGACATCAGACGATCCTTAAAGATCGCCTGGCCGAAGGTTTTACTGGTAGTACAGGTCGACCAGCGCCGTGGCTTCGAACGGACCGGAAATGGGCGCCGAGCGCCAGATCAGGTCGGCGCGGAACGGGTTGTGGATCACGCCCGGCGCGGCCAGGTCGGCCAGCTTGAACCAGGTGGCGAAAGGCACCGGCTGGTTGCTGTCTTGCTGGGTCAGGGCGATGCCGACGGAGGTGTTGTTGGCGGGTACCAGCAGCTTGTCGATGATGCTGGCGCTGCCAGCGACCGGGGTGAAGCGGGCGCTGACGGTGTAGGGCGTGTCGCAGGATCTGGTCAGGTCGAGGCTGAAACTGGCCGAGCTGGCGACCTGGCCGACCTGTGCCGAGCTGGCCAGGGCACGGCGGAAATTGACCACCGAAGGCAAGATGGTCAACTCGGGAGAGCAAGGCACGAAGCGGATGTTGTTCATGCCGGTGACGACATAGTTGAGGTTGCTGTCGGGTTTTGGGTTAAGGCCGCCCTTGCCGTCCAACTGGAATACCCGGTACTCGCTGAGCGTGCTGGCTTGTCCGTCGGTTGGCGTTGCGCCGTTCTTTTCGATGAACACCGTGAAGTTCAGGGTGAAGCGGGCCTTGTCCCAGCCCGCACAGTTCGCCCAGTTGCAACCATAAAGCGAGTTGTAGCCAGTGGTGACGGCGCCCGACGTCTGGGTGATGTTCTGCGAGCCGTAGCGAATCCCGACCCGTATGCCCTTGCCTATACTGGCTTTGGCCGGGTTGAGATAGAAATAGACATCTTCCTTGATGCCGGTTTCATAGTCGTCGGCGCAGATGACCGGAACCGAGTGCGGTGCCGATTCCCAGATGATCGTGCCGTCGGGCGCGTCGGCCGGTACCGCCAGTGCGGTGCCCAGTGCCTCCTTGAATACCGCCGCCATGGACGGGTCCAGCTTGCAGGACAGTGCGTAGCTGGTGGCGGGGCAACTGGCGGCGACGAAAAGCAGGCCAAGCAAGTGTTTCCGGATCAGGTTCATGAGTGGGTATCCTGTGGCGGTGTGTTCACGGCAGCGCTATGTGGTGGCGCTTCTGCAGGCCGATATCGGTGAGTTCGCTGAACGCCACGCGACTTTGCGCGGGCAGGGGCGAGGGCGCCTCGAGGGTGAGCGATGCCCCCGGGCGCAGGAGGGCGTAGTCCGCAAGCTGGCGCGACTGCCCGGGGCTGTCGAGCTGGAGGTTGACCAGCGAAACGTGAAAGGCACTTGGGTTGCTGACTTCGATCAGGCCAGGCTGACGTGCGCGCCATGCCAGGCCCTCGACCGCCTCGCTGGCCGAGCCGGGCAGGCCGGCGGGGCGGTAGAACAGCTTCAGGCGCTGGCGAACGGCGAATTGCAGGGTATTGGCCTGTTCGGGTTTGCGCGGGATCTCGAGGATGTTCAGCCAGAACAGTGACTCCCTGTCCTCGGGCAGGCCCTTGCCGGCGTACAGCACCCGCAGCATGTGCCGGCCGTTGGGCGGTATCAATGCCAACGGTTGGACGATGGCGAAGGGCGCATCGGCGCGTTCGTCGGTACTGCTGACCCAGCTTTGCATGACGGTGTCGAGGTCGCTGCGATTGACCACGCTGATGCTTGCTTCCTTGTTCGAGCCTGGGTAAATGAGGCGTGTGCCCTCGACTTTGAGCTGGCCCCAGGCACCGGACGCCAGGCCCATCAGGACCAGCGCCGCCATGGCTGGGCGCGAGAGGGTATGAAGCAAGCGCGACATGGTCAGGGCAGGGCTCCGGTGAGGGTGACTGGGAAGGACCTGGGCATCCTAGATAGCTGGGCCGCCCCCGGCTTTGAGACGTTTCTTAAATTGCCGTGTGGTTTAAATGCCTGCTTTGTGAACTGCCTCACGCGCGCAGACGGCCCGGTCGCTGCTCATCCGATAGGCTCAAACGTGGGTATCGGGGAGTGGAAACCATGAGCGGCAAGCGATTCGCATTGAGTGTTGCAATGAGTCTGGCCCTGGTCGGTCAGGCCCAGGCAGGCGCCGTCGTCGCCTCGGGTATGCTGCAGTTCACTGGCAGCATCGTCGAGCCGTCCTGCACGACCACCGTGGGCAGTGCCGGTTGGCGCATGGATGACTGTCCGGCGCTGGCGCGTGACAGCGTCATCGGCATTGAGGGCGTGGACGGCCAGGCACTGCCGGCGCAGGCGGTACGCGTCGATCAGGGGGCCACGGTCGACCAGGCCTACAGGCTGGTCGACGGGCGGGGCGAGCCGCTGACCCAAGGCCATTACGTGGTGATCCTGACCTCACCTTGAGGGCGGGCAGCCGCTCGCTCGCGCTTTGGAGAACATCTTCAGCTTCAGCTCTCAACACAACATGAATTGCCGTACAGGCAATCCGCCGGTTCGTTTGGATGGCGGCTCGGGAAGCGAGCCGCTGGTTCTCAAACCTGGGACGCTGGAAAATCGACGCCGCGAGCGGTGGCTTCCCAGACGCTGAACTCCGTACGCATGGCGGACAGCTTGGCCATCGCCACATCGAATGCTCTGTTGCCCAGCAGCAGGCGGTGTGGTGGCTGAGGCGAAGTAACCGCAGTATGAATCGCCGCAGCTGCACGGGCCGGGTCCCCCTCCTGCTTGCCGACCGAAGCGTGGTAGGCACGGCGCGCCTTACCTGCGGTAACCTCGTAGTCCGCTATCGGTTCCGGCACTTCACCCGATGAGCCTGCCCATTCGGTGCGAAATGCGCTGGGCTCGACCGTCATGACACCGATCCCCAGGGGCTCAAGCTCAGCACGCAAGGTTTCCGATAACCCCTCGACAGCGAACTTGCTCGCGCAGTAGTAGCCCACTGCGGGGAAGCCCGCGAGCCCACCTATGGAGGTCAGGTTCACGATCATGCCCTGACGCCGCTGGCGCATGCCGGGCAGCACTGCTTGGATCATATGGGAGGTGCCGAAGAAGTTAACGTCGAACAGGCGGCGCGCCGCCTGCGGGTCTGTTTCCTCGACAGCGGCGAAGTAACCGATACCGGCGTTGTTGACCAGTACATCCACCCTGCCGAATACGCGTTCAGCTTCAGCCACCACGGCCTTGGCCTGTTCGGCATCGGTTACATCCAGTGGCAGTACCAGCGATTGGCCGAGGCTGGCGAGATCCTGCACCTGTTCGGTCTTGCGTGCGGTGACAACCACGCGCTCGCCTTGCTTGAGCAAATGGGTTGCAATGTGGCGGCCAAAACCGGTGGAACAGCCGGTTACCAGCCAGGTGTTCTGTGTACTCATGGGAGGGTCCTCCTGCAAGTGGTCGGGTTCAGTGCTTGATCGTCTAGGCGCGCCGCTCGAACGTATGGACCTTGGGGACCTCGCTGCAGAACATGTCGAGTTCGGTCATGAAGGCCTGCACATAAGGTGTCTGCAGATGTCCGTCAAAGGCCTCGGACGAGTGCCAGTCCTCGTAAACAAGCCAACCCTCGACCGAGTCGCCCGATTGGTAGATGTCGTAACGGACGCAGCCAGGCTCCTGCCGTGTGGGGCCGACCAGCGCCAACAGGCGCTGGCCGAGGGCACCGCTTTGCCCGGGGCGTGCGGTAAAGAACGCAAGCTTTGTGAGCATGCTATGGGCTCCTTTATGGGGGATAGACCGATCAACCGGCGGTCACGGTCATGCCGCCGTCGGCCATGACAACCGAGCCGACCATGAAGCTGGCCCGTTCGGACGCGAGAAACGCGACGAGCTCGGCAATCTCTTCCGGCTGTGCGGCTCGGCCGATGGGGGCCGCTTCGCCGTGCTTGGCAAGAAAGCCCGGACCGTCTTCGACCACGTCATTGAGGATGTTGGTGACCACGTCGCCGACGCCGATGGCATTGACACGGATACCGTACTCGATGGCTTCGAGTGCCAGCGTACGGGTCAGCTGTGCCAGCGCACCCTTGGAGGCGGTGTACGCCGCGATGGTTGGAAAGGCGAAGTAGGCAGCATAGGAGGCGATATTGACGATTGCGCCGGCCTTGTTAGGCATCATTGCCTTGACTGCCTCGCGGCAATGCAGAAAGGCCGCGGTGCTATTAACTGCCTGGATGCGCTCCCAGTCTTCGCGGGTCATGTCGATGACCAGTTTGTTGATGATGATCCCGGCGTTATTCACCAGGATGTCCAGACGGCCGAACCGCTCGACGGCAAGGCCTACGGCACGTTCGGCAGCGCCATCTTCGCTGATGTCCGCCACCAGTGGGACCAGCCCTGGACGTGCGAGGTCTTCTACGGCAGGGTCGATATCTTCGGCAACGACCTTGGCGCCACGTGCATGCAGCAAAAGCGCAATTGCCTTGCCGATGCCACTGGCGGCGCCGGTGACCAGCGCGACTTTGCCTTCGACTTCATGCGGAATGTTGGGCGTGATAGTAGTCATGATGCTCTCCTGCGTTGTGAGCCGAGGAGACATTCGCCGGCTCTAGCCTGTAAGGGACGGCTTTACTGTCGCGCAACGCGCAGAGAGAGGCTTTCGTAAGCTTGCCGAGGCTGTCGGGATTTTGCGCCGATATGCAGTCCTCTCGGTCCGTAAGTGCAAATCATGCTTTGAATCGCCAGCCAACCCCGCCATCCAGGAACGGAGTAAACACAGGGGCACCTGGCTCATCGGGGCTTTGACCCGCTGGCTTACCTGCAAACCTCAGATAATATGAGCCGGAACGTTCGAGAGAAGAGCAATGATTTCAGACCCGGGTACCCCAACGCTCGATCAACTGCGGGTATTTCTTGCAGTAGTCGATGTCGGCAGTTTTGCTGGAGCAGCGCGCAAGTTGCATCCGGTCCGGGCTGCCGTTGCCCTGAATGCGCCGATTCCTGCGTTGGCCAGTTAAGGTGTCGCTCGCGCTTACGCAACGCCGCTGCACGGTTGCCGGCTCGCTGAGCCCCTGGCTGTTCGGCTGGAGGGATCTTGAAGGCACACTGGGCGGTCGGTAACAAAAACCGATGCGTTCGCCGAGCTTCTATACGGCATCGTGTTCCGCTATTGGCGGTATTGCGTGGGCGTTACGCCCACCTCGCGTTTGAACACCTGTGAGAAATGGCTGTGACTGCTATACCCAACCTCCAGGCCTACATCGATGATGCTCTGATCGGTCTCGAGGAGAAGCTGCCGGGCCCGAGCCATCCTCAACCTGATGAAGAACTGCAGGGGTGAATATCCGGCGGCTTTTTTGAACATTCGGCTGAAGTGGCATTCACTCATCCCGGCAACCTCGGCCAAATGTCTTAAATTGAAGTCCCTTGCCAGATCGGCTTCCATGGCCGCCAGCACGCGCCGAAACTTGTACGCGGGGAGAGCGTTGCGGCGTGGGCGATCGTCCGCTGAGCTATCCAGGTAATTGCGGGCAAGGTAGACGGCGATGCATTGGGCGAGACCTTGCAAATACAGCGGGCTCGCGCCACGTCCCATGAGTTCCAGCCGAACATGCTCCAGCAGTACCGACAGTCCTTCGTCACGCCCGCCTGACACTTCCCGCAGGCGAACGGCCTCGACAGGCCCGCCCAGTACTTCATGGAGGGCTTTTTCCAGGAGCGGGACACCGAGATAGATGTGCATGACTTCAAAGTCGTCTGCGCTGGAGACGTTCCAACGCATCTCATACGGTTGCGCCGAAGTGGTCAAAAAGAAATCGCCTTTAGCAACTTCGCTGGTTTCCCATTGGCCCCCAAGCTCACGTTCCTGTACGGCAGCGTTTCCCGAAATGATCCAGACCAGCAAGGGTTCGGCCACCGCTGGGACGATGAAGTTACCTTCCTCACGTTCCCGGTTGAAAATCTGCACCAAGATGTCCCGGTCGGCCAGCACGTCCGAAGCGGCAATTCGCTTGCCCCGGATGTGTGCCTCCAAACCATGGGCAGAAGTCCGCTCTGTCACATCCATGGTCATAGTGTCCTCCCTCTTTCTTGGCGAGTACGCAGGATAAAAGCTGCCTCGCTTCCTGGGTGCCGTACGGTCAGGTACAGGTTCAAGGCGGACAGCGCGCAGTGTATTTCACCTGATCTGGTCACGGCAGTGACAACACACTCTGGACGCAACGACAGGGCTTTCAGGGTTCAGAGTCACGACAAAGCCGGAATGTCTCCATTCCGGCTTGCGCTTTAACGTTCGGGGTATAAAACCATCCCGGCGTGGTACAACACATTGTCGCGAAACTCACCATCAGCGGTAAATCCAGTGTCATCGACATACTCGATGTGATCACCCTCCAACCAATAGCGGCCTTGGTAAGCACTTGCTTGCCGACCGCGTGCTTCGTCGTAGCGGCCCCCGGGCAAGAGTTCATGGCGAATCCGACCGTCAGCCGTCACCCACATGCCAACGTATGTGTTCTGGTTTCCATATGGCTTGCCCATCTCTGTTCCTCGCTATCGTCAATAAAGCATCAGAATGGACTCGCGGTTGGGCGCACGATCAGCTCGCTGACGTCGACATCCGCTGGCTGCTCGACCGCGTAGGCAATCGCACGGGCAATGGCCGCAGCGGGAATCGCGATCTTGCGGAACTCCCTCATCTCCGTGCGTCCGCCTTCATCCGAAATGCTGTCGGCCAGCTCCGATTCGGTAACGCCTGGTGCAATCACCGTGACTCGAATATCACCCCCGACCTCTTGACGCAGACCTTCGGAAATTGCCCGGACGGCATATTTGGTGGCGCAGTACACCGCAGCGGTAGGGCTCACGGCGTAGGCACCAATTGAGGCGATATTGATGATCTGGCCAGCCCGCTGCTGTTGCATGAGCGGCAGCGTTGCAGCAATACCGTGTAGTACGCCGCGAATGTTCACGTCGATCATCCGGTTCCACTCATTGACCTTCAACGCTTCCAGTTTCGAGAGTGGCATTACGCCGGCATTGTTGATGAGTACATCGACGCGACCATGCAATTCGACAGCGAAGTCGATGAAGGACTGCATGTCGTCCAGGCTGGTGACGTCCAGTGCCAGCACATCAGCGGTACCGCCTGCTGAACGAATGTCATCGGCCAGGGCTTCAAGGCGGTCGGTACGGCGGGCCCCCAGAACGACGCGAGCGCCTTTGCTGGCGAGCAGGCGGGCTGTGGCTTCGCCGATACCACTGCTGGCGCCTGTAATCACGATGACTTTGTGTTCGATGCCGTGCATTTTTCTCACTCCTGTTCCTGGTTTCAGAGGCACCTGCTGAACGGCAGGTGTTAAGGCAAGAGTAAGAATCCTGGGGGGAACAGCGTTATGTGATTCCTGCGACGGTCATGCACGATCCTGCATGATTGATCTGCGACTTATGTCAGCCCTTTGCCCGATCCTGGACTGTCTGAGGGCTGCACGACCCGGATACGGTGTGGACCGAGTCATCAATGCCTGATGTGCCTGGGCTGCGCCAAAAGCCCGGAAAAACCGGGCTTTTGGCAGATCAAATGATCGATTCGGCATCTACCCAAATGGATGCGAACCCACCTATCCTCTGCAATCGGGACAGCCGAACGGGGAGGTAACGGTAGTGAGTGATCTGGACGATGAGCTGACACGCCTCAGGGCCGAACTGGCATCAGCGATGCAACGTTTTGCTCCGACATACGGCGTCTATCAAACGGCGATTGATCCGTTGCATTTCATACGCAGCGACACGCCAACAGACGTCATCCATACGGTTCATAAACCGGGACTGTGCATAATTGTACAGGGCCGGAAACAGATCCAGTTGTGGGATGAAAGCTATACCTACGATCAACTGAACTATCTGGTTGTCTCTGTGACACTGCCTCTGGCTGGGCAAGTGACCGAGGCCTCTCCAGAGAGGCCCTACTTCTGCATTCGCCTGGATATCGACCCGGCAGAAATCGCTCAGTTGATTGCCGACGTCAGCCCAATCGGCGTACCCAGCCAGCCATCTCGCCGCGGCCTCTATCTGGACAGGATTGATACCCCATTGCTTGATGCCATGTTGCGACTGGTACGTCTGTTGGATGTGCCCTCCGATATCCCGGCATTGGCTCCGCTGGCCCTCAGGGAAATATTCTACCGGTTGCTCAAAGGCCAGCAGGGCCAGCGATTACATGAGATAGCCATCAACGACAGTCAGACCCACCGGGTGACAAGAGCTATCGAATGGTTGAACAACAACTATGCGCAGCCGCTGCACATCGATGAGTTGGCGAGCTATGTCAATTTGAGTAATTCCACGCTTCATCACCGATTCAAGGCAATCACCGCGATGAGCCCGTTGCAGTACCAGAAACAACTGCGCCTGCAGCACGCACGAAGGTTGATGATTTCAGAAGGGCTGGATGTTTCCACGGCCGGGTTCACGGTGGGCTATGAGAGCCCGTCACAGTTCAGCAGAGAATACAGCCGGATGTTCGGAGCCCCTCCAAGCAAGGACATCGCAAAGATTCGATCGATGGGATGAGTTGCAAGGTGGAAAGGGCATGCAAAGAGGCTCCCCCTATGCCCCGCAAGCAAGTAAAGGGGGGCAGCGTAGGGTATTGATATCGGTCGGGCTGATGCGTCAGCCCTCAGCAGTCTCGCTGTGCGCCAGGATCAATAACTTGTCAGTTTCGATCATTGAGCCCTTTCAAACGGCTGTTTAATGTCGCTGACAGACAAACGACGGGGCCCGCCACCCAGTGAGGTGCCCGCAATCCGTGATCACGCCATCAGGGGACCTTTCCATGGCCGCCGACCGCTACCCGCACCTGCTTGCCCCGCTGGACCTGGGCTTTACCACCTTGCGCAATCGCACCCTGATGGGCTCGATGCACACCGGCCTCGAAGAGCGCCCCGGCGGTTTCGAGCGCATGGCTGCATACTTTGCCGAGCGCGCCCGCGGCGGCGTTGGCCTGATGGTCACGGGCGGCATTGCGCCCAACGATGAAGGCGGGGTGTATTCCGGTGCAGCCAAGCTCAGTACCGAGGAAGAGGCCGAAAAGCATCGTATCGTCACCGAAGCGGTGCACGCCGCCGGTGGCAAGATCTGCCTGCAGATCCTGCATGCCGGGCGCTATGCCTACAGCCCGCGCCAGGTGGCACCCAGCGCGATCCAGGCGCCGATCAACCCGTTCAAGCCCAGGGAGCTGGACGAGGAGGGCATCGAAAAGCAGATCGCCGATTTCGTCAATTGCGCAGTGCTGGCCCAGCGCGCCGGGTATGACGGTGTCGAGGTCATGGGTTCGGAAGGTTACTTCATCAACCAGTTCCTGGCCGCTCTCACCAACCACCGCACCGACCGCTGGGGCGGCAGTTATGAGAACCGCATGCGCCTGGCGGTGGAAATCGTCAGCCGGGTACGTGGCGCGGTCGGCCCGAATTTCATCATCATCTTCCGCCTGTCGATGCTCGACCTGGTCGAGGGTGGCAGCACCTGGGACGAGATCGAGCTGCTGGCCAAGGCGATCGAGCAGGCCGGCGCTACCTTGATCAATACCGGGATCGGTTGGCACGAGGCGCGTATTCCGACCATCGCCACCAAAGTGCCGCGTGCGGCCTTCAGCAAAGTCACTGCCAAGTTGCGGGGCGTGGTGAGTATTCCGCTGATCACCACCAACCGCATCAACACCCCGGAAGTGGCCGAGGCGGTGCTGGCGGAGGGCGACGCGGACATGGTCTCGATGGCCCGCCCGTTTCTCGCCGACCCGGACTTCGTCAACAAGGCCGCTGCCGGTCGCGCGGATGAAATCAACACCTGCATCGGCTGCAACCAGGCCTGCCTGGACCATACCTTCGGCGGCAAGCTGACCAGTTGCCTGGTCAACCCCCGTGCCTGTCATGAGACTGAGCTCAATTATCTGCCCGTGCGCGAGGTGAAACGCATTGCCGTTGTGGGCGCCGGCCCTGCCGGCCTGGCCGCTGCCACCGTTGCCGCAGAACGTGGCCACACAGTGACCTTGTTCGACAGTGCCAGTGAGATCGGTGGGCAGTTCAATGTCGCCAAGCGGGTACCGGGCAAGGAAGAGTTCTTCGAAACCCTGCGCTACTTCCGCAAGAAGGTGGAAAGCACAGGCGTCGACCTGCGCCTGAATACCCGCGTAGACGTGCAGGCGCTGGTGGCAGGCGGCTACGACGAAATCATCCTGGCCACCGGCATCGCCCCGCGTACCCCGGCCATTGCGGGTATCGAGCATGCCAAGGTGCTCAGCTACCTGGATGTGCTGCTGCAACGCAAACCGGTAGGCAAGGCGGTAGCGGTGATTGGTGCGGGTGGCATTGGCTTCGACGTATCGGAGTACCTGGTGCATGAAGGGGTAGCCACCAGCCAGGACCGCGACGCCTTCTGGAGAGAGTGGGGCATCGATACCGGGCTCGAGGCGCGCGGTGGCGTAGCCGGAATCAAGGCCGAGCCGCACGCCCCGGCGCGCCAGGTGTTCCTGTTGCAGCGCAAGAAGTCCAAGGTAGGTGACGGGTTGGGCAAGACCACCGGCTGGATTCACCGCACCGGGTTGAAGAACAAGCGGGTGCAGATGCTCAACAGTGTCGAGTACCTGGGCATCGACGATGCCGGGCTGCACATTCGCGTTGGTGAGGGTGAGCCGCAGGTCCTGGCGGTGGACAACGTGGTCATCTGTGCAGGGCAAGAGCCGCTGCGCGAGCTGCAGGATGGGTTGGTGGCGCAGGGGCAGTCGGTGCACTTGATTGGTGGCGCCGATATTGCGGCCGAGCTGGATGCCAAGCGTGCGATCAACCAAGGGTCGAGATTGGCGGCTGAGCTTTGAGACTGCCGGGGCCGCTGCGCGGCCCATCACCGGCAAACCAGCGCTTACAAGTAGTGCACTGGGCCCTCGGGGTTTCCTTGTAAACTGCGGTCCATGCACGCATTCGACCTCCCCCAAGCCCCCCTGCAACCCCTCAGCTTGCCCTGGCTGCAACACGCCCAGGTGCAGGCTGCCATCCTGCGTCTGGACCTGATCGACCCGCTGATCAGTGGCAACAAGTGGTTCAAGCTACGCCACCACTTACAGCAGGCCAGCGCCAGCGATGCCCCAGGCTTGATCAGCCTGGGTGGCAACCACTCAAACCACCTGCATGCCCTGGCCGCCGCCGGCAAGCGCTTCGGTTTCGCCACCGCCGGGCTGCTGCGCGGCCATGCCCAAGACACGCCCACCGTGCGTGATCTGCAGGCGCTGGGTATGGAGTTGCACTGGCTGGGCTATAACGGCTACCGCGCCCGCAATGAGGTGGGTTTCTGGGAACCATGGCAGGCGCGCTACCCTGGTTGGCATTGTATTCCCGAGGGCGGTGGCGGGTTGGTCGGTGCACAGGGCTGCACGCTGATCATGCAGCAGGCCCGCGCCCAAATCGCGGCACTGGGCTGGGCGGACTACGACGCCTGGTGGCTGGCCGCCGGAACCGGGACTAGCCTGGCCGGCCTGGTATTGGCCGAAGCAGGTGCACATGCTGTGCATGGCGCATTGGCGGTACCCAGGGATCACGGTGTGCCAGAGACGGTAACGGCACTGGCTGGCGCCCATGGCTACCAGCTACACGACGCTTGCCGTGGTGGTTTTGGCAAGTTCGACGATGACCTGCTGGCGTTCATTGCCGACTGCGAGCGGCACACTGGCGTGCCGCTCGAAGCCCTCTACACCGGCAAGGCCCTGCTGGCCCTGCGTGACCAGGTGGCGGCGGGGCTGTTCACGCCCGGGAGCCGCCTGATCTTCGTGCATACCGGGGGGCTGCAGGGCCGGCGCGGTTACTTGTAGGGGAGCATGCGCAGCAGCGTGTTGTCGCGCTGCACGTAGTGGTGGTACAGCCCAGCCAGCGCATGCAGGCCGATCAGCCAGTAGCCCCAGCTGCCGATGCGTTCATGCCAGCCCTTGATGAATTTAGCCTGGTCCGGGTTCGGGCCGATCAGGTGCGGCAGCTCCAGGCCGAAGAACGGCACCGGTTTATCGGCAGCGCTGAGGATCAGCCAGCCGGCCAGCGGCATGCCGATCATCAGCAGGTACAGCGCCAGGTGCATCAGGTGCGCCAAGCCGGTCTGCCAGGCTGGGGGCTTGGGCACGATGGGCGGGGTCGGGCGGCTCAGGCGCACGGCCAGGCGCAGCCACACCAGCACGAATACGCTCAGCCCGAGCATGAAGTGCAGGTCCTTCATCAGGTTGCGTTCGACGCTGTCCTTGGGGAACAGGCCGCGCAGTTCGATAAGGGCGTAGACAGCGGCCAGCAGCACCAGCATCAGCCAATGCAGGGCGATGGACAGGCGTGCGTAGTGGTTCGCGGGGGTGGATGAAACCATGATCGGTCCTCGTCATCAGGTCGGAATGGCGCTCTTGCTGGCGCTCAGGTGTCATTTTACTGGCTACCGGGAACAGATCTTTGCGCTGGGTCTGTGAAAATTGTGTTGTCTGCCCCAGCCCCTTCGCGGGCGTGCCCGCCAAGGGGCCGGAACAGGCGACATCAGTGACCGGGCAGATACGGCCAGTCATCAGCCACCAGAAACACCCGCTCTGCTTCCTGCCAGGCACCATCGGCATCAGGCTCCAGTCGCACCAGCAACTGTGCGGGTGCCTGCTGCTCCAGCACATGCAGCCAAGCCGCGAAGTGCTCCGCCTGCCAGCATTCAGCCGACTCGACCCGCGCTGGCGCCAGCCAGGCATGCCGCGGCAGCGGCTGCCAACGCTCGCCTTCCCCCATCACCCAGTCCCGCCGCCGCAGCCAGCGCCCACGCAGATGCTGCGGGTTGGCGCGCTCGGGCGCCTCGGCATGCTCAGGCCATGGATAGAACAGGTAGCCACCCAGCCACATATGCGCCTGGACCTGCTCCACGCCTAGCTGAACCAGCGCTTGACGACTGTGCGCCCCCTTCGACATGGGCAACTGGTGCCCCGCCAGGTGCGCCAGCTTGGTCCCCAGCCGGTCATGGCAACCTGGCCCCAGCCAGGCATGGGGATCGTGCCCGGCACCTTCCGGGCCCAGGTACAGCTTGATCGCCAGTTCCAGATGGTGCACGCCGTCACCGTCGCGCAGCAGCACGTCCAGCTCACCCAAGGTATGCCCGCCATCGCGGATGGCCAGGTTGGCCGCCAGCAGCTCGACGCCCGGCGCCTGGCTCAGGGCGAATTGCCACAGGCGTTCGTAGTAGTGCCCCAGACGCCGGCTGCCGAGCTTGGCCAGCCACTCGCGCAACGGCCGATCCTCCTCCTCCAGCCCCCGCAACCACTGCTCCAGACGCTGCGGTTGCTGCGCCCACAGGCTGCCGGCCAGCGGGTGGCGCTGGGGGCAGGGCGGGGCGCTGAGCAGGGGCGGCGACAGCAGGGCCCAGGCCAGGTCACGCACGGCCGGGCGCTGAAGTTGCCGGGGCAGGTCTTGGAGTTGGGCGAATGGCGTCATCCTGCGAGCATAGCCGGTTTGCCGCTGCCCGGTGGTTTCGCCCATAATCGGCGCATCGTCACCCGCCGCAGAGCCTCGCAGGAGCCCCATGGAGCAATTTCGCAATATCGGTATCATCGGTCGCCTTGGCAGCTCGCAGGTGCTCGACACCATTCGCCGACTGAAAAAATTCCTCCTCGACCGCCACCTGCACGTGATCCTCGAGGACACCATCGCCGAAGTACTGCCCGGCCATGGCCTGCAAACCTCCACCCGCAAGCTACTGGGCGAGGTCTGCGACCTGGTTATCGTGGTTGGCGGCGACGGCAGCCTGCTGGGCGCCGCCCGCGCCCTGGCCCGGCACAACATTCCGGTGCTGGGCATCAACCGTGGCAACCTGGGCTTTCTTACCGACATTCGCCCCGACGAGCTGGAAGAAAAGGTCGCCGAGGTGCTCGACGGCCACTACCTGGTGGAAAACCGCTTCCTGCTGCAGGCCGAGGTGCGCCGCCACCATGAAGCCATTGGCCAGGGCGATGCGCTGAACGACGTGGTACTGCACCCGGGCAAGTCCACGCGCATGATCGAGTTCGAAATCTACATCGACGGCCAGTTCGTCTGCAGCCAGAAGGCCGACGGCCTGATCGTCGCGACCCCCACCGGCTCCACCGCCTATGCGCTGTCGGCCGGTGGCCCGATCATGCACCCCAAGCTCGATGCCATCGTCATCGTGCCGATGTACCCGCATACCCTGTCGGGCCGGCCGATCGTGGTCGACGGCAACAGCGAGCTCAAGATCGTGGTGTCCAAGGACCTGCAGATCTACCCGCAGGTGTCCTGTGACGGCCAGAACCACTTCACCTGCGCCCCCGGCGATACCATCACGGTCAGCAAGAAACCGCAGAAGCTGCGCCTGATCCACCCGCTGGACCACAATTACTACGAGGTCTGCCGTACCAAACTGGGGTGGGGCAGCCGCTTGGGGAGCAGTGACGACTGATGCTCGATCCGGCGCGAAGTTTTGACATCATCGGCGATGTGCACGGCTGTGCACTGACCCTTGAACGCCTGCTCGACGCCCTCGGATACAAGCGCGTGGCCGGCGTGTGGCGCCACCCGCGACGTCAGGCGCTGTTCCTGGGCGATATTGTCGACCGTGGGCCACGCATCCGCGAGGCGCTGCACATCGTCCACGACATGGTCGAAGCCGGCCAGGCGTTCTGCATCATGGGCAACCACGAGTACAACGCCCTTGGCTGGGTCACCCCGGCGCTGCCCGGCAGCGGCAAGGCCTACGTGCGCGAACACACGCCACGGCATGCCCGGCTGATCGACGAAACCCTGACCCAGTTCGCCCACCACCCCGGTGACTGGCACGACTTCGTCAATTGGTTCTATGAGCTGCCGCTGTTCATGGACGCCGGGCGCTTCCGCCTGGTGCACGCTTGCTGGGATCCGCAGCTGATCGAGCACCTGCGCCAGCAGTACCCCGACGGGCGCGTCGACGAGCACTTCATCCAGGCTTCGGCCGTGAGCAACAGCTTCGCCGCCACCGTGTGCAACCGCTTGCTGCGCGGCACCGACATGCGCTTGCCGGACGGCCTGACCCTGACCGGTGGTGACGGCCTGACGCGGGCATTCTTCCGCACCAAGTTCTGGGAAGAAGACCCGCAAACGTACGGCGACATCGTGTTCCAGCCCGATGCCCTGCCCGAGGAGGTGGCCAGCGCACCGCTCAGCCACAGCCAGAAGAACGCCTTGCTGCGCTACGCCGAGGACGAGCCGCTGTTGTTTGTCGGGCATTACTGGCGCAGCGGTCACCCGGCGCCGATTCGCCCCAACCTGGCCTGCCTGGACTACAGCGCGGTGCTCTACGGAAAGCTGGCCGCCTACCGGCTGGATGATGAAACCCGCATCGACCCGCACAAGTTCGTCTGGGTCGACGTCGACCGCCCACAGGCCAACCAATGAACATTATCGAAGTGATGCGCCTGCCGCTGTCGGTCGACCTCAGCGGTTTCATCCACCTGCTGCAAAGCCTGCAGGTGCCGCACCGAGTCAGCGAGGAGGGCGACGCCCAGGTCCTCTGGGCCCCCGACACCCTCGCCGAAGATGTGCTGCAACTCTACCAGCGTTACCCCGACGGCAACGCCGACCTGGCGGCCAGCGCCGACCCTGTAGCAGCGGATTCACCCGCGAATGCCCCCGCTCAGCCTTCCCTGGTAGCGCAGGCCAAAGCCTGCAAGATCACCACTCTGACCCTGCTGCTGTGCTTCATCGTCGCCGGCCTGACCAACCTGGGCGACAACTTCACCACCATCAGCTGGTTCACCTTCCTCGACTTCCGCGTGCAGGGTGACTACCTGTACTTCACCCCGCTGGCGCAAACCCTCGACCAAGGCCAGTGGTGGCGGCTGGTATCGCCCATGCTGCTGCACTTCGGCGTGCTGCACCTGGCGATGAACAGCCTGTGGTACTGGGAGCTGGGCAAGCGCATCGAACTGCGCCAAGGCCCGTGGCTGCTGCTGGGCCTGACCGTGCTGTTCAGCCTGGTGTCCAACCTGGCCCAGCACTACACCAGTGGGCCGAGCCTGTTTGGTGGCCTGTCTGGCGTTTTGTACGGCTTGCTGGGGCACATCTGGTTGTACCAGTGGCTGGCGCCCAATCGCTTCTTCAACCTGCCCAAAGGCGTGCTGGTCATGATGCTGATCTGGCTGGTGGTGTGCCTGACCGGTGTGGTCGGTACCCTCGGCCTTGGCCAGATTGCCAACGCCGCCCACGTCGGCGGGCTGCTCATCGGATGCCTGACCGGGCTCTTGGGTGGGGCGCTGGCCCGGCGTAAACTGTCGGCTTGAATCAGGAGACACTATGTCCACTTTCGCGCAAATGATTGAAAACATCACCCCGGAAATCTACGAGAGCCTGAAACTGGCCGTGGAAATCGGCAAATGGTCGGATGGCCGCAAGCTCACTGCCGAGCAGAAAGAGCTGTCGCTGCAGGCGGTCATCGCCTGGGAGATGAAAAACCTGCCTGAAGACCAGCGCACCGGTTACATGGGGCCGCAGGAGTGCGCGTCGAAGTCCGCACCCATCGCCAACATTCTGTTCAAGTCGGACTCGGTACATTGATCGAACTCGCTCGTGGCTCGTTGAGCAAGATGGCGGTAAGCCTGCAGGCACCCGTAGTGCAATACAGCTTCCGCCTGGATGACACGCAGGTGGCGGTCAACCCCCTGATCGGCCAGCGCCTGCGCCTGGAATACCTTGGCGCCATTCACTGCAGCCATTGCGGCAAGCGCACCAAGACCAGCTTCAGCCAGGGTTACTGCTACCCGTGCATGACCAAGCTGGCGCAGTGCGACGTGTGCATCATGGCCCCGGAAAAGTGCCACTACGACGCTGGCACCTGCCGCGAACCGTCGTGGGGCGAACAGTTCTGCATGACCGACCACGTGGTCTACCTGGCCAACTCGTCGGGGATCAAGGTCGGCATCACCCGTGCGACCCAATTGCCTACCCGCTGGCTCGACCAGGGCGCCAGCCAGGCGCTGCCGATCATGCGCGTGGCCACCCGCCAGCAATCCGGCCTGGTCGAAGACGTGTTGCGTAGCCAGGTGCCTGACCGCACCAACTGGCGTGCGCTGCTCAAGGGCGATGCCGAGGTGCTCGACCTGCCGGCCATCCGCGAGCAGGTCTTCGAGGCCTGCGCCGATGGCCTGCGCGAGCTGCAGGGGCGCTTTGGCCTGCAGGCGATCCAGCCGCTGCCGGATGCCGAAGTGGTGCAGATGAACTACCCGGTCGAGGCCTACCCGACAAAGATCGTCAGCTTCAACCTCGACAAGGACCCGGTAGCCGAAGGTACGCTGCTGGGCATCAAGGGCCAGTACCTGATCTTCGACACCGGTGTGATCAATATTCGCAAGTACACGGCCTACCAGTTGGCCGTGCTCCAGTAAAAAGGACCTGCACATGCGTACCGAACAACCGCAAGTGATCTACCTGAAGGATTACCAGGCGCCCGAGTACCTGATAGACGAAACGCACCTGACCTTCGAGCTGTTCGAGGACCACACCCTGGTCCACGCGCAGCTGGTGATGCGCCGCAACCCGGCTCGCGGTGCAGGCTTGCCGCCGCTGGTGCTGGATGGCCAGCAGCTGGAGCTGCTGCGTGCCTCGCTGGACGACCAGGAACTGCAGCCCGCTGACTACCAGCTCGACATCGACAGCCTGACGGTTCAGCCGAAAACCGAACGCTTCACCCTCGACACCAGCGTCAAGATCCACCCCGAGAGCAACACCGCGCTGGAAGGCCTGTACAAGTCGGGCAAGATGTTCTGCACCCAGTGCGAGGCCGAAGGCTTCCGCAAGATCACCTACTACCTCGACCGCCCGGACGTGATGAGCACCTTCACCACCACGGTGATCGCCGAGCAGCACCGCTACCCGGTGCTGTTGAGCAACGGCAACCCGATCGGCAGCGGGCCGGCAGAAGACGGCCGCCACTGGGCAACCTGGGAAGACCCGTTCATGAAGCCGGCGTACCTGTTCGCGCTGGTGGCCGGAGACCTGTGGTGCGTCGAAGACAAGTTCGTGCGCCAGTCAGGCCGCGACGTGACCCTGCGTATCTACGTGGAACCCGAGAACATCGACAAGTGCGACCACGCCATGGTCAGCCTGAAGAAGTCCATGCGCTGGGACGAAGAAGTCTATGGCCGTGAATACGACCTGGACATCTTCATGATCGTGGCGGTCAACGACTTCAACATGGGCGCCATGGAAAACAAGGGCCTGAACATCTTCAACTCCAGCTGTGTGCTGGCCCGTGCCGAAACCGCCACCGATGCTGCCCACCAGCGGGTCGAAGGGGTGGTCGCCCACGAGTACTTCCACAATTGGTCGGGTAACCGTGTCACCTGCCGTGACTGGTTCCAGCTGTCGCTCAAGGAAGGCTTCACGGTGTTCCGCGATGCCGAGTTCAGTGCCGACATGAACTCGCGTACGGTCAAACGCATCGAAGACGTCGCCTACCTGCGCACCCACCAGTTCGCCGAAGACGCCGGCCCCATGGCGCACCCGGTGCGCCCGGACAGCTTCATCGAAATCTCCAACTTCTACACCCTGACCGTGTACGAGAAGGGCGCCGAAGTGGTGCGCATGGTCCGTACCCTGCTGGGCGCCGAGGGCTTCCGCAAGGGCAGCGACCTGTACTTCGAGCGCCATGATGGCCAGGCAGTGACCACCGACGACTTCATCAAGGCCATGGAAGACGCCAACGGCGTCGACTTTACCCAGTTCAAGCGCTGGTACAGCCAGGCCGGCACCCCGCGCCTGGAAGTCAGCGAGGCGTACGACCCTGCCGCGCAGACCTACAGCCTGACGTTCCGCCAGAGCTGCCCGCAGACCCCGGACAAGGCCGCCAAGCTGCCGTTCGTGATCCCCGTGGAGCTGGGCCTGCTGGATGCCGCCGGCAACGACCTGCCGCTGCAGCTGATGGGTGAAGCCGCCGCGCAAGGCACCAGTCGCGTACTCTCGGTGACCGAGGCCGAGCAAACGTTCACCTTCCAGGGCATCCAGGCCAAGCCGCTGCCGTCGCTGCTGCGTGGTTTCAGTGCCCCGGTGAAACTGAGCTTCCCCTACGACCGCGACCAGCTGATGTTCCTGATGCAGCACGACAGCGATGGCTTCAACCGCTGGGAAGCGGGCCAGCAGCTGTCGGTGCAGGTGCTGCAGGAACTGATCGGCCAGCATCAGCGCGGCGAAGCGCTGAAACTCGACCAGCGCCTGATTACCGCCCTGGGCACAGTGCTCGGCAACGAAGCGCTGGACCCGGCCATGGTTGCCGAGATGCTGTCGCTGCCAGGTGAGGCCTACCTCACCGAGATCAGCCAGGTGGCCGACGTGGATGCCATCCACGCCGCCCGCGAGTTCGCCCGCCAGCAAATCGCCGCGCAGTTGTTCGATGCCTTGTGGGCGCGCTACCAGGCCAACCGCGAGGTGTCGCGCAGCACCGCCTATGTGGCCTCTGCCGAGCACTTCGCCCGCCGCAGCCTGCAGAATATCGCCCTGTCTTACCTGATGCAGAGCGGCAAACCGCAGGTGCTGGCAGCGACGCTTGAGCAGTTCGAGCAGTGCGACAACATGACCGAACGCCTGACTGCGCTGGCGGTACTGGTCAACTCGCCGTTCGAGACCGAGCGTGCGAAGGCGCTGGAAGCCTTTGCCGAGCACTTCAAGGACAACCCGCTGGTCATGGACCAGTGGTTCAGCGTGCAGGCGGCCAGCGCGCTGCCGGGCGGGCTGGCCCGGGTCAAGGCGCTGATGCAGCACCCGGCGTTCACCCTGAAGAACCCGAACAAGGTGCGTGCGCTGATTGGTGCGTTTGCCGGGCAGAACCTGGTCAACTTCCATGCGGCGGATGGTTCGGGGTATCGCTTCTTGGCAGACCTGGTGATCGAGCTGAACGCGTTGAACCCGCAGATTGCCTCGCGTCAACTGGCACCGCTGACCCGCTGGCGCAAGTATGACGACGCGCGCCAAGCGCTCATGAAGGGCGAGCTGGAGCGCATTCTGGCGTCTGGCGAGCTGTCCAGTGATGTGTATGAAGTGGTGAGCAAGAGCCTGGCTTGAGTTTTCTGTAGTCAGTGCCGGCCTCTTCGCGGGTAAACCCGCTCCCACAGGTACTTCACCGTTTTCATGGATGGTGTAGCACCTGTGGGAGCGGGTTTACCCGCGAAGCTTTTTGGGCCGACAACAAAACATAACACCCCGCCCGTTGTACTCCCGCCAACATCCCCGCTACGATCCCTCAAGCTATTGCAGGCCTCTAGACCAGGCTTTTCGCAGTACCTGCAATGCATTGACCCGCCAAATAAAAACACAAAGGGGACAGTCATGAGGGAACAGAACAGGCAACTCGCCTGGCCATTGGCAGCCGCAGCGGTACTGGCGCTGGCACTTGGCACGTGGGCCGACAGCGTGCAGGCCGCTGCTGCCGACGAATACTCCACCGAATCGGCCAAGGCCAGCCAAAGCCTGCTGATCGGCGCCACTCATGCCGGCAAGCGCCTGGTGGTGGTGGGCGATCGCGGCCACATTCTGTTCTCCGACGACCAGGGCACCACCTGGACCCAAGCCCGCGTGCCTACCCGGCAACTGCTCACCGCCGTGTTCTTCCTCGACGACAAGCGCGGTTGGGCCGTCGGCCATGACGCGCAGATCCTCACCAGCAACGACGGCGGTGCCACCTGGAGCAAGCAGTTCGAGGACCTGGCCCGTGAAGCGCCCTTGCTCGATGTCACCTTCCTCGATGCCCAGCATGGCTTTGCCGTGGGGGCCTACGGCGCCTTGCTGGAAACCACCGACGGGGGGCAGCACTGGCAGGACGTGGCGGCGCGCCTGGACAACCCCGACCAGCTGCACCTGAACGGCATCGCCCGGGTCCGTGATGCCGGCCTGTTCATCGTTGGCGAGCAGGGCGGCATGTTCCGCTCTGCCGATAACGGGCAGACCTGGGCCAGGGTACAGGGCCCCTACGAGGGCTCGCTGTTCGGCGTGATCGGCACCAGTACCCCCCACACCCTGCTGGCCTACGGCCTGCGCGGCAACCTGTTCCGCTCGGCCGATTTCGGTGACAGCTGGCGGCCGATCGAGCTCAAGACGGCGCGCGCCACCCTCGAATTCGGCCTGGCAGGCGCTACGCTTGTCGAAGATGGCAGCCTGGTGCTGGTCGGCAACGGTGGCAGCGTGCTGCGCAGCACCGACGACGGCCAGACCTTCAGCGTCTACAACCGTGCAGACCGCATCGCCCTGGCCGGCGTCAGTGGCCTGGCCAATGGCGGCCTGCTGCTTGTGGGGCAGGGCGGGGTGCACCTGGCTACCGCGCAAGGTGCCGATGAGGTGCGTCCATGACCAGCAGGGAGAGCATCACCATGCACCCGCACCATCAGGACAAGGCCACGCTGCTTGAACGCCTGATCTTCAACAACCGCCCGGTGGTCATCGCCCTGTGTGTGCTGATCAGCATTTTCCTGTTCTGGCAGGCCACGCAAATCCGCCCTTCCACCAGCTTCGAGAAGATGATCCCGCTGCAGCACCCGTTCATCGAACAGATGATGGAGCACCGCAACGACCTGGCCAACCTCGGCAACACCGTGCGCATTTCGGTGGAGGCGGTCAACGGTGACATCTTCGACAAGGACTACATGGAAACCTTGCGCCAGATCCACGACGAGGTGTTCTACATCCCCGGTGTCGACCGTGCCGGGTTGAAGTCGCTGTGGAGCCCCAGCGTGCGCTGGAGCGAGGTCACCGAAGAGGGCTTTTCCGGTGGCGAGGTGATACCCAATACCTACAACGGCTCGCAGGACAGTCTCGATACCCTGCGCGATAACGTGCTCAAGTCGGGCCAGGTAGGCCGGCTGGTGGGCAACAACTTCAAGTCCAGTATCGTCGACGTGCCGCTGCTGGAAAGCTACCCCGACCCGCAGGACCCGGGCAGGCAGGTGAAGCTGGATTACCAGCAGTTCTCGCACCTGCTGGAAGAGAAGATCCGCGACAAGTTCCAGGCGCAGAACCCCAATGTGAAGGTGCACATCGTCGGCTTTGCCAAGAAGGTGGGTGACCTGATCGACGGCTTGGTCATGGTGGCGATGTTCTTCGGCGTCGCCCTGGCGATCACCTGGGTGCTGTTGTACTGGTTCACCTGGTGCATCCGCAGCACCATCGCCGTGCTCATCACCACCCTGGTCGCAGTGGTCTGGCAGCTGGGGCTGATGCATGCAGTGGGTTTTGGCCTCGACCCATACTCGATGCTGGTACCGTTCCTGATCTTCGCCATCGGCATTTCCCACGGGGTGCAGAAGATCAACGGTATCGCCTTGCAATCGAGTGATGCCGATAACGCACTCACGGCTGCCCGGCGTACCTTCCGTCAGCTGTTCCTGCCGGGGATGATCGCCATCCTCGCCGACGCGGTGGGCTTCATCACCCTGCTGATCATCGACATCGGTGTGATTCGCGAATTGGCCATTGGCGCTTCCATCGGCGTGGCTGTGATCGTGTTCACCAACCTGATCCTGCTGCCGGTGGCCATCTCCTACGTGGGCATCAGCAAGAAGGCCATCGAGCGCAGCAAGAAGGACGCAACCCGCGAGCACCCGTTCTGGCGCCTGCTGTCGAACTTCGCCAGCGCCAAGGTAGCGCCGGTGTCGGTAGGGCTGGCGCTGCTCGCCTTTGCCGGGGGGCTGTGGTACAGCCAGAACCTGAAGATCGGTGACCTCGACCAGGGCGCGCCGGAGCTGCGCCCTGACTCGCGCTACAACCAGGACAACAATTTCATCATCAGCAACTACTCGACCAGCTCCGACGTGCTGGTGATCATGGTCAAGACGCCTTCGGAGCAGTGCTCGATCCACTCGACCATGGCGCCGATCGACGAGCTGATGTGGACCATGCAGAACACCCCGGGTGTACAGTCGGCGATTTCCCTGGTGACCGTGTCCAAGCAGGTGATCAAGGGCATGAACGAGGGCAGCCTGAAATGGGAAACCCTGTCGCGCAACCCGGACATCCTCAACAACTCCATCGCCCGTGCCGACGGCCTCTACAACGGCGACTGCTCGTTGGCGCCGGTGCTGGTGTTCCTCAATGACCACAAGGCCGAAACCCTGGAGCGGGTCACTGCCGTGGCCAAGGCATTTGCCGACAGCCACAACAAGGAAGGCCTGCAGTTCCTGCTGGCGGCGGGTAACGCCGGGATCGAGGCGGCGACCAACGAAGTGATCAAGTCGGCCGAGCTGACCATTCTGGTTCTGGTGTACATCTGCGTGGCAGTGATGTGCCTGATTACCTTCCGTTCGTTCGCTGCAACCTTGTGCATCGTGCTGCCGCTGGTGCTGACCTCGGTGCTGGGCAACGCGCTGATGGCCTACATGGGCATCGGCGTGAAGGTGGCGACCTTGCCGGTGGTGGCGCTGGGTGTGGGCATTGGCGTGGACTATGGCATCTACATCTACAGCCGGCTGGAGAGCTTCCTGCGGGCCGGGCTGCCGTTGCAGGAAGCGTATTACCAGACCCTGCGCTCGACCGGCAAGGCGGTGCTGTTCACCGGGCTGTGCCTGGCCATCGGCGTGTGTACCTGGATCTTCTCGGCGATCAAGTTCCAGGCCGACATGGGGCTGATGCTGACCTTCATGCTGCTGTGGAACATGTTTGGCGCGCTGTGGCTGCTGCCGGCGCTGGCGCGGTTCCTGATCAAGCCGGAAAAGATGGCGGGCAAGGAAGGTGGGTCCATTTTCGCCCATTGAGTCGCAGGTGGCCGCTTTGCGGCCCGATTGCCGGCAAACCAGCTCCGACCGGTACAGCGCAAGCCCCCAGGTTTGTGTGGTCCCTGTGTCAGCTGGCTTGCCGGTGATTGGGCTGCAAAGCAGCCCCAAGGTTATAATGCCGACTTCTTTCAGATTGGTACCGCCATGTCTCCCCTCGCTACCGCCCTGCAATCCTGCGACATGCTCCTGATCGACGGTCTGCACGCCTTCGACTTCACTGCCGACGCGTCCGGCCTCACCGTCGAATGCATGGACGGCCGCCAGCTCCGCCGTTGGTCCTTCACCCCTGAACAAGTCGCCGCCGCTATCGCCTCAGGTGATGAGTGGCAACTCAACGATGCCAACGGCGAGCATCGGCTAGTCTGTATGAGTGCCTTTCGCGCCCCGGATGAAGACCACGATGAACCGGATCTGGACGAGCCTGCTGACCGCTAGCCTGATGAGCCTGACTATCCACGCCCATGCCGCGACATTGCTGGTGGGCAGTTATACCGATGGCGCCAGCCAGGGTATCTACCGTTATCAGTTCGACGAAAAGCGCGGCCAAATCGACCCGACCCCGCAGCAAGTGGTGAAAAGCGTCAGCCCGTCTTGGCTGGTGCTGTCAGCGGACCAGCGCCTGTTGTTCGCGGTCAATGAAACCCCGGGCGGCCACGCCAGCAGTTTCAGCATCAGCGCCAAGGGCGAGATCAAGCCGCTCAGCCAGGTGCCCACCCAAGGCGATGAGCCGACGCATGCCAGCCTTAGCCGCGACCAGCGCTACCTGTTCGTGGCCAACTACGCGGTCAAGCCTGACCCTGGTGGCAGCCTGGTGGTGATCCCGGTGGCCAGGGACGGCAAGCTCAAGCCCGTGTCGCAACAGGCCCGGCACAAGGCAAGTGGGGTGAACCCCGAGCGCCAGGCCGGTGCCCATGTACACTCGTTGGTGTTGTCGCCCAATGGTCAGCATGTGTATGCCTGCGACCTGGGCGCCGACAAGGTGTTCATCTACCGCTACGACGGTGCCAGCCAGGAGCAGCCATTGAGCCCGGCCATCCCGGCCTCGGTGGACTTGCCTGCCGGCAGTGGGCCACGTCACCTGCTGTTCGACGCCAAGGGCCGGCATGCCTACCTGACGCTGGAAATGAGCGGTGAAGTGGTGATGTTCGACGTCCAGGACGATGCCCTGGTCGAGCGCCAGCGCCTGCCGTTGACCGAACGCAGCGAGGCGGCAGCCAAGGCAGCGGGAGGCCTGCACCTGTCGGCGGACGGGCGCTTCCTGTATGTGAGCAACCGCGGCACGGCCAACGAGATCGTGGTGTTCAGCGTTGGCAAGGACGATGGCCAACTGGCGTTGCTGCAGCGCCGCTCGGTGGAGGGTGACCACCCACGGGAATTTGCCCTCGACCCGAGTGACAACTTCCTGCTGGTGGCCAACCAGAAGAGCAACCAGATCGTGGTGATACGCCGTGATCCCCGTAGCGGCAAGCTGCTGGAGACGGTGCAGACACTGCAGCAGGATGCGCCATCGGACCTCAAGTTCATCGAGTGATGATGTGTGAGGGTTTGCTGTTGGATGTTTAGCGCCTGTGAGATCGAGCGCCGCCCGCGCGGCGCATCGCGAGCTGCGCTCGCTCCTACGTTTGTTTCTGGCCAGTAACGCCTGTTACAGGCGCGCGCGACCGTCTTGTTTGTGCGACGCGATATTTCGCCATACGCCAAGGCGTTCGCGCGTGAATCCCACAGGAATAATTGGCCCGAAACAAACGTAGGAGCGAGCGTAGCTCGCGATGCGCCGCGCGGGCGGCGCTCGATCTCGAACCCTACATCAAACTCCCGCCAGGCACTTGCCAGCCCCCACACTCACCTGGCCATGACGGCCTTGAACAGCGCTGAAGCCAACCACCCCTCCA
This sequence comes from Pseudomonas sp. BN607, assembly GCF_029871175.1. Taxonomy (NCBI): domain Bacteria; kingdom Pseudomonadati; phylum Pseudomonadota; class Gammaproteobacteria; order Pseudomonadales; family Pseudomonadaceae; genus Pseudomonas; species Pseudomonas sp. BN607. Next base: position 6,841 of record NZ_SSOE01000021.1, on the reverse strand, counting down.
GCCAACTCCGCACCCGCGGATAAGCCGCCTCGGCGAACCACTGAGGTTCGACCCCGGCAAACTGGCGCATCAGGGGCAGCAATGCCGCATCGGCAATGCTCGGGTGGTCGGCCAGCAGGTAGGGCCGTTCAGCCAGCAGGCCTTCGAGCTCCCCCAGCCAGGCCTCGGCCTGCTGGCGATAATGCTCGCGGGTATGCTCGGGGTAGCGCTCGGCATACTTGTACAGGTTCACCTGTGCCTTGAACGTGCTGTCATTACGCGCGATCAAGGCATCTGCCTGCTGCGCCGCCACCGGGTCGGCAAGCAGCTGCCAATCCTGCGGGTCGTTTTGCGCCAGCGCCCAGCGCATGATGTCCAGGCTCTCTTCCAACACCCCGGTACCGGTATCCAGCACCGGCACCGTCCCTTTGGGCGACAAGGCCAGCAGCTCTGCCGGCTTGTTCTTCATCGCCACCTCGCAGATTTCCACCTCGCAGCCGGCATAGCGAAGGGCAAGGCGCGCACGCATGGCCCACGGGCAGCGGCGGAACGAGTAGAGGATCACCCGCACACCTCCACGTCACTGAGGCCATTGCCCTGGCGCCGCACCTGGATCTGGACCGGGATGCGCTCGTGCATTTCCTGTACGTGGGAAATCACCGCCACTTTGCGACCCTGGGCTTGCAAGCCGTCGAGGGCGTCCATTGCCAGTTGCAGCGACTCGGGGTCGAGGCTGCCGAAGCCTTCGTCGATGAACAGCGACTCGATACGCAAGGTGCTGGACGCCATCGACGCCAGGCCCAGCGCCAGGGCCAGCGACACCAGGAAGGTTTCCCCGCCCGACAACGAGTGCACCGAACGCAGTTCGTCGCCCATCTCGGTGTCCAGCACCAGCAGGCCAAGGGCGCTGCCGCCGCGCTTCAGGCGGTAGCGACGGGCCAGCTGACGTAGTTGGGCGTTGGCGTGGTGCAGCAGCAGATCAAGGTTGTAGCCTTGGGCTATCTTGCGGAACACATCACCGGAGGCCGAACCGATCAGGGCATTCAGGCGGGCCCAGCGTTGCCACTGCTGGTGGGCCTGTTCGATTTCTGCCGCTAGCGCCTGGTGGGCCTGCTGGCGGCGCTGATCGTCGGCCTGTTGTGCACGCAATTCGGCGCACTGCTGCTCTTGGCTTGCCAGGCGTTCGCGCAGTTCGGCCAAGGCTTGCTCCAGGGCTTGGACCGTGGTGTCCACGGTCATCTGTGCAGCGTGGTGCTGCAGGCGCTGTTCGCGCTCCTGCAGCAGGACGCGGCCCTGCTCGATGGCTTTTTCCGCGCCTTGCAAACGCTGGCGCAATTCATTGACTTGCGCGTCATCCATGGCCAGCAGGCGATCGAGGCCGGCATCGTCCAGTTCCGGATGCTCGCTGCGCCACTGGGCGATCTGGGCCTGCAACTGTTGGCATTCGGCATCCAGTGCCTGTTGTTGCTGGGTGTTGGCCTTGAGTTCGCTGGCCAGTTGCACGCCTTGGGTGCGCAGATCTTGCAGGCGCTGGGCGGTGTCGGCATCGAGGGCGCGGGCTTGCTCCAACGTGGCTTCCATATGCTGCTGCCAGGCTTCGGCACTGGCATGTTCGCCAAGCAGCTCGCCGAGCGACGCCTGGGCCTGCTGGCGCTGTTCGTCGAGGGCAGCGAGCTTGTGTTGCAGCTGCTCCAGGCCTTGCACCCGCGCCTGTTGCTGATCGCGCAGTTTGTCCAGCTGGGCCTGCCGGGCTTGCTGTTCTTCCTGTTCGTCCTTGCGCTGTTCCAGTTGCTGCAGGCGTTGGGCAATCTGCTGGTCAAGGGCGAGGAAGGCATTGGCCGGGTCGTCGTTGAGGGCCTTGAGCGCTTCCTCTGGCAATACGCCGGCCAGGTCGTTCAGGCCTTGCTGCAACAGCTGCTCGTCGTTGGCCAGGGCCTGGTGCTGTTGCTCCAGGTGGCGCTGGGCCTGCTGCTGGGCGTCGTGGGCAGCCTGCAATTGCTGGTTGAGGCGGGCCGCGTCTCGTTGCAGGGCGAGCAGGGCGCTCTGGCGCTTCTCGTCCTGGCCGATTTCCTCGTCCAGGCGGCGCAATTGGCTGTCGAGCCAGTTGCCACGGGCCTTGTCGTCCTGCGGGGCGAGGGCCGGCCACAGGCTGTGCGCCTGCACCTGGGCTACCAGCGGTTGCAGCTGTTCGCCCAGTTGCTGCAGGTGCTGCTGGTGGTCCTTGAGCTGGGCGTTGACCACACCCAGCTGGGTACGCAGTTCTACCAGCTTGCTATTGAGGGTTTCGACCTGCTTTTGTGCGGCGTCTTCTTCGGCCTGGTCATGGCGACCCAGGCTCTGCAGCAGCGCTTCTGGCTGATGGAAGGGGTGTTCGGCGCTGCCGCAAACCGGGCAGGGCTCGCCGTCGCGCAACTGGCCGCGCAGCTCTTCGACGCTGGTGTTGCGCGCCAGGCGCTGGCGTTGCAGCAGTTGGCGGGTGAGGTTGAGCGCTTGCTCGGCCGCTTCAAGTTCGGCCTTGGCGGCGGTGCCCTCGCCAATCAATTGCTGGCGTTGCTGCATGGCCTGTTGCTGCCGTTCGCGCACGTCATCCAGCTGCTGGCGCAGTTCCTGTTCACGGCCATGCAGGCGCGACAGTTCCTCGACGGCGCGCTGTTGCTTGCGGTTGTCCTGCAGCATGCCGCCGAGCAGGTCGATCTGCTCGGCCAGGGCCTGGGGTTCGGCCTTGGCTTCGCGGAACAGCAGGTCGTAGGCATCGCGCTCCGCTTGCAGCTGCGCATTGGCCTGGCTGGCCAGGGCCTGCAGGCCGGGCAGTTCTTCACGGCCCTTGGCCAGGCGGCCACCCATCAGCATCACTTGCTTGAGCTGCGGCAGGTAGGCGTGCCAGGCACTCGCCAGGCCGGCCAGGTGCTGGCTGTCGGCAAGTGCGCTGTCTATTTGCGCCAGTTGCTGCAGGCTGCGTTGCTGGTTGTCCTCCAGTTGCTGCAGTTGCTGCTGGCCGTCGACGACGTGTTGTTCAGCTTGTTGGCTGCTGCTGCATTGCGCAGTCAGTTCCTGGTCGAGGCGGGCCAGGTTATCTTGGGCGGCAAAGGCCTGACGCAGGCGTGGGGCGTTGTCGCCATGCTGGGCCTGGCTGTCGGCCAGTGCCTGACGGGCAGCGTTCAGCGCCTGCTCCAGCGCGTTGGTGTGGCGCTGAAGTTCGTCTTGCTGCTGGTGCTGTTCGGCGATCTTCGCCGCCACTGGCGCCAGTTGCGCGCTCAATGCCTGCTGGCGGTGAAACTGGTGACGCTGTGGGGCCAGGCGCTCCAGGCGTACCAGGTCCAGGCGTGGTTCGGCCAGCTGTTGCCAGTCCTGCTCGGCGGCCTGCAGCGCGGTACCGGCTTCGGCCTGCTGGGCTTGCAGCTGGTGTTGTTCGTTCAGCCAGTTGCGTTGCTGCTCCAGTTGGCGCTCGCCGGCCTGGTCGGCCTTGAACTGCTGTTGCGCCTGTTCCAGGCGCTGGTCGAGTTCGGCACGGGCTTCGGCCGCCATCGGCAGCAGGTGGCTGGCACGGTCTTTCAGGGCGTTGTGCGCTTCGCCGGCCTCGCGCGCCTTAGTGAAGGCGCGCTGGCCCAGGCGAGTGTAGATGGCAGTGTTGGTGAGCTTTTCCAGCAGCTCGCTGCGCTCTTTGTCGTCAGCCTTGAGAAACGCGCCGAACTCGCTCTGGGCCAGCATCACCGCACGGGTGAACTGCTCGAAGTTCAGGCCCAACCGGGCCTCGACCAGTTGCTTGTATTCGTTCTTGCCGCTGCCCAGCACTTGCTCGCTGTCGAGGTCGTAGAAGCTCTGGCGGCTGTGCTGCAGTTTGCCGTTGGCCTTGTCGCGGGCGCGGTTGGCTTCCCAGCGGGCGCGGTAACGGCGGCCGTCGATGCCGACGAAATCGACCTCGGCAAACCCGCTGCCGGTGCCACGGCGCAGCAGGTTGCGCGGGTCGGAAGTGGGGATGTCGCCGTCGGCGTCCGGCACCTTGGCCTCACGGCCAATGGCATTGAGGCGCGGCACGGTGCCGAACAGCGCCAGGCACAGGGCGTCAAGCAGGGTGCTCTTGCCGGCACCGGTAGGCCCGGTGATGGCGAACAGCCCGGCACTGGCCAGCGGTTCAGCGGTGAAGTCGATATCGACCGGGCCGGCCAGCGATGCCAGGTTCTTCAGGCGGATAGCGAGAATTTTCATGGCTGCTCCTCTTCCTGCTGCACGTCCTGCAACAGCAGGGCGAAGTCGGCCAGCGCCTGCTCGTCGGCGGGGTTGCCGTAGGCTTGCTCCCAGGCGCGGCTGAACAGGTCTTGCGGGGTCATCCGGGCCAGCTCGACAAAGGCCAGGTCATCGTCTTCGGCGTTGTTGCGGCCGGCGTACTCGGCGCTGATGCGGATCAGCCTTACCGCCTTGCCTTCAAGCGCGGTTTCGATCTGCTGGCGCAGGTCGGGTTGCGGCTCGTCGAGCACCACCCGCACCTCCAGCCAGGGCTGGCGTTTGGGGTCTTCAAGCAGGTCGATCACGGGCAGGTCGGCCAGTTGCTGCAACAGCTCGCCCAGCGGTGCCGGGCCCACCCGTTGCAGGGCCACGGCGCGTGGTACGGGGCGTGGCTCGACGCTGACCAGGCCGTTGCCGTCCAACTCCACTTCCAGGACCTGGTGCGGGTAGTTGATTTCGGCGAACGACAGCGGGATTGGCGAGCCGCTGTAGCGGATGCGTTCTTCGCGGTTGACCTTCTGCGGTTTGTGCAGATGGCCCAGGGCGACGTAGCTGATAGCCTTGTCGAACAGCTTGGCCGGCAGCGCCTCGGCGTTGCCGATGATCAGGCTGCGTTCGGAGTCTTCCGACACCGCGCCACCGGCCATGTGCGCGTGGCTGATAGCGATCAGCGCCTGGTCTTTCTTGCGTTTCTTCAGGGCGGCGGCGATCAGTTGCTGGTGCACCTGGGTGATGCCTTGCAGGTAATCGTCACCCAGCTGCGGGCCGGTGACTTCGGCCGGCCGCAGGAAGGGCAGGGCCAGGCACCAGGCAGCGACCTTGCCCCGGCCGTTGGTCAGAGGGATCAGCAGGCGCTCGGCATCCAGCTGGCCCTCGTCCAGCCAGTGCACACGGCCCAACGCATGGGTGCGCAGGCGGCGCATGAGCGCGGCGGGCAGCTCGATGCGCGAACCGGAGTCGTGGTTGCCGGCGATCATCACGATGTCCAGTTTGGGCTGTTGCTCGTGGGCCTGGACGATGAAGTCGTAGAGGCGTTCCTGGGCTTTGACCGGCGGGTTGACGGTGTCGAAGATATCACCGGCGATCAGCAGCGCATCGGGTTGGCGCAAGCGCAGTTGGCCGAGCAACCAGTCGAGGAAGCAGGCGTGTTCGAAGTCGCGTTCCTGGCCGTGCAGGCTTTGGCCCAGGTGCCAGTCGGAGGTATGAAACAGACGCATGGATGACCTGTTGGTGTCGAGTCGGGCAAGCGGGGAAAGGGCGGTATGGTAACCCAAGCGGGGTTCGGGGGGCAGGGCGAGGGGGTGGGGAGGGGGCAGGTGTTCGCCGTAAGGGTTTCAGCGCCTGTGGGATCGAGCGCCGCCCGCGCGGCGCATCGCGAGCTGCGCTCGCTCCTTGTATGTTGTGTCTGACCTGGCCAGAGAGGTTATTCTCGTCAGGTTCAAGAAGCACTTCCGGGGAGACCGATCGCTCCTGAAGGCAGGGATTGCCCTGACCTTGTACGTAGAGAGGTCCCCCGCCTCATTGCCCACCACGAAGAGTATCGAGAAGCCGACAAGTCGGACTTCGCATTACAAGGTTGCAGCGGCATGAAGTTCGAGGTCGGGGAACCGGAGGCCATTGTTACCTATGTTGCTGGGGAGTGGGAAGGATGAGTGTCTTCGTTGGCCTGGATATCGGTTCGCGCACTTCAATCGCCGGGGTGCGCAAAGATGGGCGCCCTGCTGGTCAGTGGGAGATCGCCCAGACACCAGCCGGACGTAAAGCTGCGGTTAAGAAGCTCCAATCGCTCAAGCCCAAAGCCATCGTGATGGAAGCGACCGGTATCTATTACCTGGATTTGGCCATCGACCTGCACGCCGCTGACCTCCCTGTCTCGGTAATCAACCCCAAGAGCTTTCACAATTTCGCCAAGCTAATGCTGGTGAACAGCAAAACTGATGCGATTGATGCCCAGCTGCTTTCCGAGTATGCCGAGCGAATGACACCACGCTTATGGACCCCTCCAAGCCCTGCCCAGCTTGAGCTCCGGGCTATCGGGCGGCATATCAATCGTCTGGTTGGCCACCGAACAAGGGCGAAAAATGAGTTGCATGCGTTGCGGGCGACCAACACGACCATCGCCATGCTGATCGAAGACGAAGAAGAGGCGATAGCCTCATTGGACAAGCGTATTGAGCGATTTCGTAAGGCTGGCCATGACTTGATTGCTCAATGCCAAATGCTTAGTCGGCAGTACCAACAACTAATTGCCGCTCCTGGCATGGGAGAGGTGTCTGTATTAGCCATTTTGGCTGAGCTCACGACATTACCTGAAATGCTCAAGTCTTCGCAGGTAAGCCGCCATGCCGGTCTCGACGTTCGACAGACGCAGTCAGGTACAAGCATTGATAAGCCTGGTCGACTCGGAAAAAGTGGAAATGCCTACCTGCGAGCAGCGATGTATATGCCAGCGTTGACGGCGATCCGCTATGACCCCTACGCGAAGGGCTTTTACGAATCGTTGCTCAGCAGAGGGAAGAAGAAAATGCAGGCTATCGCCGCCGTCATGCGTAAATACCTGACAGGTGCCTGGGCATGCATGCGTGGCGATGAGCCCTTTGATACGGCCAAGCTGTTCAGCGCTGAGCACCTCAAAAAA
>NZ_SSOE01000020.1:0-2453 GCF_029871175.1 Pseudomonas sp. BN607 | reverse complement strand
GAAGTCGGTTTCGTTTTCTTCCAGCAGCAGCTTGCGCCCGCTCACCGCATCGACCGGGTTGCCAAACAACGCCTCCAAATTCAAAGGGGAAAGCTGGGCTCTCGCAGCCCCAGACAAAACCTACATAATAAGATCATTCAAGATAACCCTGAACTCAATATAATAGTCAGACAGAATCTCCGATGACAATCCAGCTTCATAATTTTGTATCTCAAAGCTATCATCCTCCATAAAATTACATGATACCAAGAACAATGCATGCTGAAATGTAGACAGCACCCCTCTTAACACCTCCGGATAAATCTCTGACTTTCCATTAGCCTTATAAAGCCTCGCTAGATCTCTGCACTCACGAAGCAATCGATCCAGCCTTTCCCGGCAAAAGAAATGATTAGTATCAAGCTCATATATGAAAGATCCCTCACTTCTTGTCAAGGCCTCCAATAAAACAAACTCCTCCGTTTCGCGCAAACTATCCACAGTACCGCCCCTTCTTCGCATTATCAATTTTATTCCCGCTCAACCCATAGACGGCTTTGTGAGAGCGATTAGGTACGCTTCAGGTATGTGGTGCGGCCTTCGCCATTGGTATGGCTGGTGACCTGGCCGAGGGCATTGTAGCCATAGACATCGCAGCTGCCATCGGGCTGTTCGGTGCGCAGAATCTCACCGCCGGGCTGGCGAATCAGGCGCAGGGTCTGCTCCAGGGCATCGGTGATGCCGACCAGGTGCATTCAGTCTATCGCGCCTCACTTAGCCATAGCGACTCTGTCGCAACTTTAAAAAATAAAGAAGATTCAAAATTTACTCCATTTTTTATGGAATATGCCAACAAATTTCCATACGTAAGCCTATCCGCAATCTTCCTTTTTTAATAACTGCACTCTTCCTCAAACCACAAGAGCCTTCCGCTCTCATAAAAGATCCATTTATCCTCCCTCGACACTCTAACTAAGCGAACCACATCCCCTGAGTCGATAAGACTCATCTCCATCAAAGGGTACTCACCGCCCAGCAGACTGAACAATAAATAACTTGACTTACCACTAATCGACAAACTATAGAGCAAAGAACCCCAGCCATCCGATGAGTCCGTCAAAAAAATTAGCTTATGCTCATTTACGCTAGATTAATAGAAGACGCCTTCGCAAGGCAATGCTCCGCCCCGCTGGATGGATAACTCGACTTCCTTAACGGCCTTTCGCTTAATCACTGGATCTCTCGTCCAGTTTAAACCTCTCTGAACGGCACTTTCTATCTCACCAAAGTCACTATCCGTTATGGCAAAAACTAACGACTTATTATTAAATTGTTGAGTGGCCACTTATTATCCTCCCCGGATCATCAATCATCCAGAATCTCATAGCCATTCTCTGGGCGCAGCTGCGTTCATAAATTAAGCTTTCGCGCCCCTGTAAAAATATATCGGCCTCATTGATCCCCTCTCCCCGTTTTCGCAAAGACAGAAAACAAAATTTTCATCAACAAAGTACATGGCCGGAAACACTCCGTCCTCTCTATCAACAAGAAAATCAAGGAACCTGCCTAAGCTCGAACAAAAAACTTTGAAGCCATTACCCCTGCCTTCCACGAAAATATAACCACGCGTATCTTTATCTATATCCAGCTCAGACATGACTAGCACCCCCTGAGGAGATGCATATTGAGCCCATAAAGGTCCATGGGTATTTATATCGCCTTTTACGTAAGGCCTCCTGAAAGCAGCAAAAATAATGTTCCTGACCCTCACAGTCTCGTCATGCAAAACCACAGGGCCAAAGCACTTCACAAATTCCGGAATTAGATTATTCAAAAATTAACTCCAAACATCGAAAAATACATGCCCATCAGCCCCCTGCTTCGTCCGCCAGTTATACCACTTGATATGCTGAAGATCATTATTGAAGGGCGCTGTTGACTCTGGAGGTCGATGATATTCGTAACCATAATTACCAGTTCTAGATTGCGGTTTATTCCTCGGGAAGCCGGAGCCAAAGGCTTCTTCTATTAGCCTTTTTGCATCTCGCTGGTTTGGAACTCGTATATTATGAACATTTCCACCAACGCTATTGGTGGCGTGCCCTGTCGCCGCCCTTAATTTTTCAACTGCCGCACTCCACATCTTAGTTCCAGGACGGGTTACAGGCAATGAAGATGCCTTAGTTGGGGCACAGGTTAATCCAAGCGGATCGATCCAACCCAAAGGGTTTGGCGCATACTGGTATAGATTGAGCCCCCCCACCAACCCAATCGGATCCTGCGTCGTAAACCGCCCCACCCCCGGATCGTAATACCGAAACGTATTGTAGTGCAGCCCGTTTCCCGGTCGTGGTACTGCCCCTGAAACCGCAGGTTCTGCTCCACCCCGTTCGGCGACAGCGCCTCCAGCCCGCCCCACGCCTTGTAGTACGCCCGCCACACCACCTGCCCTTCGGCATCGGTCAGCTCTTGCG